>DATFMT010000164.1:0-3619 GCA_035266745.1 Geothermobacteraceae bacterium
ATAAGCAGGGTGAAGGCTTCCGTTACCATGGCCGCGACCTGGCCCTGCTGCGCGGACAGATGGAAGGGGCGACAGTCGTCCTTGGCAGCGCAACGCCGGCCCTGACCAGTTATCAGCGGGCACTGGATCAGCAGACCGGCCTGCTCGAGCTCGATTGTCGGGTCGCCGCCCGCCCGATGCCTGATGTCGAATTGATCGACATGACCGCCAGCCCGTTCGGCAGCATTCTTTCCGAGGCACTGTATCAGGCCCTGGAGGAGAACCTCGCGGCCGGCCACCAGTCGCTGTTGCTGCTCAACCGGCGTGGCTTCGCACCGTTTTTGCTCTGTGCCGATTGCGGGCTGAGTTTTCACTGCCCGAACTGTGACATCACCCTGACCTACCACCGCCGCGAGCTGGCGCTCCGTTGTCACTATTGCGATTTTCAGCAGCGGCCGCCGGAGGTCTGTCCGCGTTGCCAGGGGCACCAGCTTGATCCGGAAGGGGTCGGCACCGAGCGCCTCGAGGCGCAGCTCGAAGAGCTGTTTCCGCAGGCCAGGATCGCCCGGATGGATCGCGATTCGATGGGACGCAAGGATGCCCATCGTCACCTGGTGGCCCGGATCGCTGCAGGCGAGGTCGATATCCTGGTCGGTACCCAGATGGTTGCCAAGGGGCACGACTTTCCCGGGGTGACCCTGGTCGGGGTGGTCAACGCCGATGCAACCTTGAATTTCCCTGACTTCCGCGCCGCCGAGCGGACCTTCTCGTTGCTCTCCCAGGTCGCCGGGCGGGCCGGGCGGGGCGAACAGCCGGGCCGGGTGCTGATCCAGACTTATGCGCCGGAACACTACGCCCTGACTAGTGCGGCTGCACATGACTACCAGGGCTTTTTCGCCGAAGAGACAACCTTCCGCCGCGAACTCGGTTACCCACCGTTTGGCTGGTTGGTCAATCTGGTGTTATCGGGCAATAACCAGCAGGCCGTTGAACGAACGGCGCAGCGTATCGCCGGACAGTTGCGCCAGGGCGCCGGGCGGGTCGAGGTGCTGGGGCCCGCCAGCTGCCTGCTGCCGAAACTGCGCGGCAAGTGGCGCCAGCAGGTCCTGCTCAAAGGAGCGCAGCGCAGCGATGTCCGCCGCCGCCTGGCCATTTTGCCGCAGATCGAAAAGCTGGTCCCGCGCGGGGTTTCCCTGGTGGTCGATGTCGACCCGGTCGACATGTTCTGAGAAAAATTTGCGAACGCTCGGAAAGATTATGAAAGATGCTCGTCAGATGATGTCTAGCCACCGATTTGCCCTGTCGTTGCTGTTACTGTTGCTTCCGGCCTGCGTCAAGGCACCGCTGCCCGAGCGACCCGCACCGCCTGCTCGCCAGGTCTTCTGGAGTGAACTGCCTGACTGGCAGAAAGATAACCCGATCGAAGCCCTGCAGGCGTTCCGACAAGGCTGCCAGGCACTCAAGTGGCGCAACGGCTGGGAAGCCGCCTGTGCTGCCGTCGACGAGGTCGATGACGCCGATCCCATTGCGGTTCGCGAGTATTTTGAGTTCTGGTTTATTCCCTGGCTGCTGCAGCGGGAGGATGGCAGCGAGGCAGGATTACTGACCGGCTATTATGTCCCCGATCTCAAGGCGAGCCGGACTCGGACCGAGCTATACCGCTATCCGATCTACGGGGTGCCTGACGATCTGCTGGTCATTGATCTGAGCAAAGTCTATCCGGAGTTGTCCGACTATCGGCTGCGCGGACGCCTCGAGGGGCACCGGGTCATCCCCTATTATGATCGCGCGGAGATCGACAGCGGGCGGGCCGCCGTTGCCGGTAAGGAGTTGTTCTGGGTCGCCGATCCGATTGAACTGTTTTTTCTGCATATTCAGGGCTCCGGCCGGGTGCTCTTGCCGGATGGAGAGAGCTTCATGGTCAACTATGCCGACCAGAACGGCCACCCCTACCGCTCGATCGGCAAGCTGCTGCTAGAACGGGGGGCGATGACCCGCGAGCAGATGTCGATGCAGAATATCCGCAGTTGGGCCAAGGCCAATCCGGACCAGGTCGATGCACTCCTGGCGGAGAACCCGAGTTATGTGTTCTTTCGCGAGCTGCCGGCCGAAGTGCAGAGTCCCCCCGGCGCGATGGGGATTCCATTGACCCCGGAGCGCAGTTTGGCGGTCGATCGCCGCTATGTCCCGCTCGGAGCGCCGATCTATCTCGATACGACCTGGCCTGGCGATGAACTGCCGTTACGGCGACTGATGGTCGCCCAGGATACCGGCGGTGCGATCAAGGGGCGGGTAAGGGCGGACTTTTTCTGGGGCATGGGGACCGAGGCAGAGTATTTTGCCGGGCGAATGAAGCAATCGGCCAGGCTCTGGCTCCTGCTTCCTCGTGGGGTAGAGCCGCCGGCCAATAAGCTGAATTAAAGGACTGTTTACCCAACGCTCAGGGGGGTCGGGAGACGGCCGATGATGGTAAATTTTTCGTTTTGAAATTTTTATCAAAGGAATGCCATTGGTTTAAACTCTCCGGTCGTTCGATAAACGCTTCATGAACAAACATCCGCGAGAGACGAATAAGGCACAAAGGCTACTTTCAGCCGTCAGTGTTACTGATGATTTTCTGCCAATGCCGGTGGCGGCAGTCAGGGTTCTCGTCCTGTTGCAGGATCGGCGACATCAGTCGGACAACCGGCCGCGGCCAATTCCTGTGATCAGGCGGTATCGGCACGGGTGCTGAAAATTGCCAACTCTTCCTTTTATCGCCTTCGTCGCCAGATCACTGCCCTGGAACAGGCATCGTGATGATGGGAGAAATGACTTCCTAGAGTCTGATTCTGGCCTCAAGCATGACGGGGGCAACAACTCCTTCGGGCTGATGGAGGCTTCCCGGCCTGACAAGCTGTCTTCAAGAAAAACGACAAGGGCCGCAGCCGATGGTTGCAGACCTTATTTGCGTCCGTGGCTCCGAGGTCAGGCGGCCAGTGTCGCTTTCTTGCGCCGTAGGACCTGGATGCTTCCGAACAGGCCGATCGCGGTAAAGAAATAGCCCCTCCAGCGCACCGGAGTTTTGCCCTCGCTGATAAAGATCACGTCGTCCGGCACGCTCATGCCGAGCTCCTTGGCCAGACTCATCAGGTTGTCCCGGTTGCCGGAGGCGACCAATCCCCCGGCCAGCATGCCGGTGACCGGCTTCTGCAGGTAAAATTGCTCCGGATGCTCGGCGAGATACTCCTGTTGCGCGGATTCGCTGTCGAGCTTGAACCAGTAGTTGGTCAGGGTCGCGACGATGTTCGGATCCCGGGTTTCGACGATCACCCGCGGCTGCTGGTCGTCCCGATTTTTTTTCAACGGGATCAAAAAGGCATCGATCTCGATGCTGCCCGACATGTTGATCGCTTCGCTGACGTCGAGTAGCCCCCCCTCGATGGTCAACCATTCACCGGGGGGCTCGCCCTGGTCAAGGTCGGCAATCCCGACCCGGTGTGGCTCGGGGTTTTGCAGCAGGGTTTTCAGGTCGCTGACACCGAGAAACAGCAGCAGCAGGCAAAGGGCGAGAATCGTAAAACGGAATCGTTGCATGATCTATCGGTTCCTGAAAAAAGCGGGGCCGCTCAAGGCGGCCCCAAGTATGACAAATCAATCC
>DATFMT010000165.1:0-3459 GCA_035266745.1 Geothermobacteraceae bacterium
TCCGCTGCGCAAGTTGATCAAGGATCGGCCGGGCATGAAGCTGCTGAGCTGGGACCAGGCGATGCCGAACCTGGCCAATGCCATCAAGCTCGACTACGCCAGCCAGAAGTTCATCTTTTTCATCATCCTGCTGATCGTCACCATCGGCGTGGTCAATACCCTGCTGATGTCGGTGATGGAGCGGATGCGCGAGTTCGGGGTGATCCTCGCTATCGGCGCAACCCCCGGCCGGCTGCGGCGGATGATCCTCGCCGAGGCGCTGCTGCTCGGCGCCTGTGCGCTGGTGATCGGCTGCCTGATCGGCTCGCTCGGCACCTGGTACCTGGTCGAGGTCGGTATCGACCTTCGCCAGTTCATATCAGAAAATCTGGAGTTCGGCGGGGTGGTTTTCGAACCGGTGCTGCGGGCCCGCTGGGACCTGCCCTACATGGCCCAGATCGCCGGTTACGTGCTGCTGCTCTCGCTGTTCGCCGCCCTCTACCCGGCGGTCAAGGCCGGACGGATCACCCCGGTCGAGGCGATGCGGCATCATTGAAGCAGTGGGCAGTAAAGTCTTTGCTTTGCCCCGTCAAGCGACAACGCCGGGGGCGGATGGATGAACGACGAACCAGCCGGGCAAACTGTCTGAGCGAAGCGAGTTTTTGCCCGGCCGGAGTTCACCTGTCCGTCACCGGGAACCTGCTTCAGCAGGCGCGCTAGCCTGGGGCCGTCCTTGATTACTTCCATTATTGGACGAGCAATAAAGGAACCCGGCAGCCGGCCGGGAGCGGCGAGCTTTTGAAGTTGTCAGTTGTCAGTTGTCAGTTGTCAGTTGTCAGACAAATGATAAACAGTAACTTTCTGATTCAATAGTACGCAAAGCATAAGGATCATCATGGCACTCATCGAACTCTCCGACGTCTCCCGCCTCTACGGCAGCGGCGCACAAACCATCGCGGCGGTCGACCATTTCACCGCGCAGATCGACAGCGGCGAATTCACCGTCTTCGCCGGGCCCTCCGGCAGCGGCAAAACTACCCTGCTCAACCTGATCGGTTGTCTCGATCGACCGACCAGCGGCTCACTCATGGTCGACGGTCGTAGCGTTGCCGCAACCCCGGCAGCCGAGCTGGCCGACTTCCGCTTGCACCGGATCGGTTTCATCTTCCAGTCCTACAACCTGATCCCGGTGCTCAGTGCCGAAGAAAACGCCGAATTCACCCTGATGCTGCAGGGAGTGGCGAAACCCCGGCGTCGCGAACGGGTCCGCAGCCTGTTCGCCGAACTCGGGCTGGCCGGGCTGGAACAGCGCCGCCCGGACGATCTCTCCGGCGGTCAACAACAACGGGTCGCCATCGCCCGGGCAATCGCCCCGGAACCGGCCGTGGTGCTGGCCGACGAGCCGACCGCCAACCTCGACTCAGTCGCCAGCAACGACCTGTTGCAACTGATGCGGCAGCTCAACGCAGAAAAAGGCATCACCTTCATCTTTTCCTCGCATGATCCCCGCGTGATCGACCTGGCCCGCCGGGTTATCACCCTTGAAGATGGCCGCCTGGTCGCGGATGAAAAGCGATGAAATTCCTGGCGCTGCTCCTGTTGCTGGCATGGCTGGTCAGCGGCTCAGCGCTGCTGCATGCAGCCGAGCTGACCGGTTCGCTGAAGACCCTCGACCTCTACCGGAGCGCCTCGCCTGTTGCCGGGTTCGACTCCGGAGCCTTCTCCAGCAACCGGCTGCGTCTCGACCTTGAACAGCCGCTCGACCGGCACACCTTCAACGCGGCACTCGACTACCGCTGGCTGCTGACCGATCCGGCCGGCCTGCCGCCACTGCCGATCGCCAACCTGAACCGGCGCGTCGACCTGGAAAAGAGCTGGGGACGCAGCAACAACTCGGCTCAACAGCTGCAGATCGACCGCCTGCAGCTGCACTTGGTCGGCACTGACCTCGAATGGGATCTCGGCCGCCAACCGATCGGTTTCGGTCGCATTGCCCTGTTCAGTCCGCTCGACGTGATCGCCCCCTTCCCGCCCGATGCTCTGGACACCGATGTTCGGCCCGGGGTCGATGCCCTTCGCGTGACCCGCTATTTCGGGGTCGGCGGCCAACTCGGCGGCACCCTGGTCTTCGGACAGCAGGAGGAAGACAACTCCTACCTGCTGACCTTCAGCCACAACTGGCAGCAGATCGACATCCTCGCCCTCGGCGGTTCTTTGCGGGATCGCGGGATGGGGGGGATCGGCCTAGCCGGCAGCCTCGGCGGGCTGGGCCTCAAAGGAGAGATGACCTATTACGAGGGGAAAGACGTCGGCCGGCCCAACGGTGACCGGTCAGACAACTTCGTGATCGGTGCCATCGAAGGGTGGTTCCGGCTCGAAAACGGCCTAATCCTGCTCAGCCAGTACCTCTACAACGGCCCGGGCAGTCATGAACCGGCGGATTATCTGTCAGTCGCCCATTCTGCGCCCATCACCGAAGGTTTGACCTTTCTGACCGGACGGCAATACCTGCTGCTCGCCCCCTCCTACGAAATCCATCCGCTGGCGACCCTGCAGGGGCTGCTGATCTGGAACCTGCAGGATGATTCATTTCTCGCCCGACCGCTGCTCGACCTGTCGCTCTCAGACAACCTGGCCCTGCAGCTGTTCTGGAACTTCAACGCCGGTGAAAAACCACGGGCCGCGCTGCCGCTGCCGGTGCCGCGCAGTGAGTTCGGCTCGGCCGGTGACAGTGGCGGAATGTTTTTAAGCTGGTACTTTTGAAGCAGGTCAAATCCGGCCGCCAGTTCTCGTAGTTCGCTCGACTGGGCTATAATAGTCGTGAAGCTCCATGTGAAAGGGGATCGTAATGCCAGCCAACCATCCGCTCGTAACCTCCGCATCCAGCGTACCGTTCAATTCCGTCGAGGCCGGAGTGAAAACCTCGATTCAGGTGCTGATTCCGCCTGACCGGGCCCCCAACTTCGCCATGCGCTGTTTCACCATCGAGCCGGGTGGCGGCATGCCGAACCACACCAACATGGTCGAACACGAGCAGTATGTGCTTCAGGGGGCGGCCGAGGTCGGGGTCGGCGACGAGATCCACCAGGTCGGCAAGGGGGACGTGGTCTTCATCCCGGCCAACATGCCGCACTGGTACAAGGCGCTGGGAGACGAACCCTTCCAGTTCCTTTGCCTGGTCCCGAACCAGCCGGACAAGATCCGGATTGTCGGCACGGAGTAGTCGGTTCAGGCAACCGTTGCACCACTGAGGAAACGACGAAGATGCACATAGCAATGTTTCAGGAAGCTATCGGAGGTGACCGGGTCCGTTGCGGGCTCTGCCGGTTCGGATGCACGATCGCCGCGGGACAGCGCGGACTCTGCGGGGTACGCGAGAACCGCGAAGGGGTGCTCTATTCGCTGGTCTACGGCAAGGCGGTCGCCGAAAATGTCGACCCGATCGAGAAAAAACCGCTCTTCCATGTCTATCCCGGCAGC
>DATFMT010000166.1:0-5196 GCA_035266745.1 Geothermobacteraceae bacterium
AGCTGGATCGCGGTGACCGCCGTTTTGACGGTGCTGTAGCCGGTCATCAGGATCACTTCGCAGCGAGGCTGTTGGCTCTTGATCAGGCGCAACAGACTCAGGCCGTCGGTGTCCGGCAATTTCAGGTCAACCATCGCCACCCGATAATCGTCACCGGCAAGTGCCTGCTGCACCTCGTTCAGGTTGCTGGCGGTCACCACCTGGTAGCCGGCACGACTCAGCAGGCGGTTGAAGAAGGTACAGACATCGGCTTCGTCATCGATGATCAGGATGCTGGTTTTGCTCATGGCTGAATCCTTCTGGACGGCGTCTCGTCATTGCCGTTGCCCGCTGTGTCGGCCGGGAGCACCAGGGAAAAGCTGCTTCCTTCTCCCGGACGGCTCTCGACCTCGATGGTCCCTCGGTGCGACTGGGCGATGCCGAGACTCACCGAAAGCCCCAGCCCGGTCCCCCGCGAGACCTCCTTGCTGGTAAAAAAGGGAGTGAAGATTTTTTCCAGGTTGGCGGCCGGAATCCCCACCCCGTTGTCCTGTACGCTGACCGTGACCCAGCAGTGCTTATTTTCCCTGCGCACCCCGGTGACGATCTTGATAGATTTTTCATTCCGCACCGCTTCTTCTAGGGCATCCCTGGCGTTGACCAGGAAATTGGCCAGCACCTGTTGGATCTGCTGACCATTGGCGGTGATGCGCGGCAACTGCGGGTCGAGCAGGGTCGTGATGCGGATGCGCTGCTGGTCGATCTGGAATTTCATCAGTCCCAGGACCCCTTCGACCTCGGCATTGAGGTCGACTTCATCAAACGGTAACTGCTCCTGGCGCGAAAATGTCAGCAGGTTCTGGATGATCCGTTTGCAGCGTAGCCCGCAGTTGGCGATATCCTCGAGCAGTTCGCCATCCTCGGGGTGTTCCCGCAGCAGCAGCTGCGCGGTACCGATAATCACGGTCATCGGACTGTTCAGTTCGTGGGCGACTCCGGCAGCCATTTCGCCCAGGGCCGCCAGTTTGGCCGACTGCACCAGTTGCGCCTCGAGCTTGGACTTCTTGGTGACATCTTTGATGATATGCGTCACCGCCATCAGTTGGTTGTCCTCATTGTAGACCGGATAGTAAGAGAGGTCTAAAACCAGGTCGTTGGTCTGCTCGCGGCGAAAAATCGGTTTGCCGCTCCGGCGGATTTCGTCGATCGGACAGTTTGGACAAGGCTCGGTGCGGTTCTTGAGCCGGGCAAAGCAGCGGTTGTCCGTGACTTGCTCCCAGTAACCTGCCAGTTCGACGGGCAGACGGTTGTTATGCTGCAGGATCCGGTAGTCGGTATCGACCAGGAAGATCGCATCGGTGACCGCCCGGAAGGTTGCCTCCCACTCCTTCCGGGAGCGTTCCACCTGCTTGTAGAGCCGGGCGTTCTGCAGGCTGATGGCGAGCTGGTTGGCGAGGTGTTGGACGAAATGGAGTTCGGCCTGGGTGTAGGCCTCCGGCTGCCCGCTGCCGACCAGTAACAGGCCACTGAGGTCCTCCCGTTCGAACAGCGGCGTGACCGCCAGGGAACGCGGCTGTGGCAGCAGCCCGGGGGTGAGCAGCCCGAGAAGAGCCTGGTCTTCGCCGGGATCGTAACAGGCTGCAGCCCGGCTCTCAACCACCTGCCAGAGCTTGGATTGTGGCGGGATGAGGCCGCCGCTGCAGACCTCGCGCGGCGCCATGGCACCGAGCACCAGGTTTCTTCCGCGCAGCGTCGCCAGACCGAGGAATTCACCGGGAAGCGCTTCGGGCAGCATGGCAAAGACGCGGTCGAGGATATCCTCGATCGACATGTCGATGTTGATGTCGCGGGCCAGCTGGTTGAGCAGCTCCAGGCGGCTGTTCTGTTTGAGCAACTCCTGGCTGCGCTGCTTCAACTCCACGTAGTAGTTGAGCTTGGATGAGTTGACCCCGGTCAGCTGTTCGAGCAGGAATTCCTTGTCGTCCATGGGTACCTCGTTGGCCATAACTACAGGGCTTGCCGGAACAGGTTTTCGATATCGACCACGCTGGCGCTGCGCGGGTTGGTCACCAGGCAGGCGTCTTTGACTGCGTTGCGGCTGAGCTGCGGGATATCTTCCGGGCGCAGACCGATCTCGGTCAGACCCCGGTCCAGGCCGATAACCTCGATCAGCTCGCTGATCGAGGTTATCGCCATCTTAGCCGCGGTCTCCGAGGACATTCCGCTGACGACAACCCCCAGCGCCTGGGCGATGCGGCAGAATTTCTCCGGACAAGCCGGCAGGTTGTAGGCCATCACGTGCGGCAGGATCGCGGCGTTGGTCTCGCCGTGGTGCTGGTCGATGAGGCCGTCGACCTGGTGGGTCATGGCGTGGGTTGCGCCGAGTATGGCGTTGGAAAAGGCAATCCCGGCGATCATCGACGCCATCGCCATGTCGGTGTTGGCCTCGACATCGTTACGGTCTACCACCGCTCGGTGCAGGCTGCGAGCGATAAGCTCGATGGCCTTGAGGGCGTGCATCTCCGTCAGTGGGGTGGCCGCCAGGGAGACGAAGGATTCGACCGCGTGAGTCAGGGCGTCCATGCCGGTCGCCGCCGCCAGCCTGGAATCCTTGGTGCGCAGCAGCTCGGGATCGACAATGGCGATGTCCGGGACCAGCGACTTGGAGATGATCGACATCTTCAGCTGGCGCTCGGCGTCAACGATGATGGCGAACTGGCTCACCTCCGAGCCGGCTCCGGCGGTGGTCGGGGCGATCACCATGGGCGGCAGCGGCCGGCCGATCTTGTTGATCCCCTCGTAGTCCTGCAGCCGGCCACCATTGGTTGCCAGCAGGGCGATTGCCTTGGCGACATCGGTCGGACTGCCACCGCCAACCGCGACGATGGCGTCGCAGCCAGCGGCCAGATACTGCTTGACCCCCGCCACGACTTCGTAGTCCTTGGGGTTGGTGGTCAGTTCGGCGAAAACTTCGGTGGCGAGTCCGGCGGAGTGCAGGTAGTCGAGGGCCGGTTCGATCCAGCCGGCGGCGATCACCCCGGCATCGCTGACGACAAAGACCCGTGATGCGCCGAGTCGTGCGGCACTCTCACCGAGTTGGCTGAGGGCCCCGCAGCCGAAAATGATCTCCGGGGTGACGAACTTGCTGATATTCATAAGTTCTCCGTGACGCTGATGGTTTTCAACCATCCTTCGCGAGTGATGCTCCTGAATGGCTTTTTAGCTGCGAATAGGTGCAAGGAACATGACACGGTAGGGGTTTTCTGAACAAAAAACGTTTTATCAAATCTCGTTGTGTATACGACACTCATTGAAAAATCCAACCATGCCGGCTAATTACGCTCCTTTTCTCACAACGGGCAAATATCGATTTTGCCCGTTGGCTCAGGGTTGGAAGCTATGACGGACGGTCCATTCTGGCGTGTTGAGTGACACAAATCGTATCGATTAGTTCCATCTTGGAACATCCCGGTCGGGAAGTCCAGTGTTGTCCGCCAGGGGTCTTGACCAGCTCAGCGCGGCCGGCGGCGACAGAATGTACCGTTTTGGCGCAGTGCGCTCCAACCTGGCCCACCGGCTGCATTGCCGGCTGGATCCGAAAAATGCATCAATTAAAAATAGTCCATAAAATCATATGGTTAGATAAGTTTAGCGGACTGGCATCGTTGTTGCTCATAGGCAAATATCGTTTTATTGGACGGCTCGGCGGTCCCGGGTCGGATTGACTCGTCATTCATTCATCCGGTTGGGTTGACCAACCACAGACTCACATGCAAGGAGAACATGACTATGGCAATGGCAGATCAAACTTTCGGTTTTTTCATCCCGACCGTGTCCCTGATGGGCGTCGGTTCTTCCAAGGAAACCGGCGAACAGGTTAAGGCCCTCGGCGCCCAAAAAGCGCTGTTGGTCACCGACAAGGGGATTGCCGGCATCGGCATGGCCGACCAGATCAAGCAGCAGGTCGAAGCGGCCGGCATCAAGGTCGTCATCTTCGACGGCGCCGAGCCGAACCCGACCGACACCAACGTCCATGACGGTCTGAAGATTTATCAGGACGAGAAGTGTGATTCCATCATCTCCCTGGGTGGTGGCTCCTCCCATGACTGTGCCAAAGGCATCGGCATGGTCGCCACCAACGGCGGTCACGTCCGCGATCTCGAAGGGGTCAACAAGACCACCAAGCCGATGCCCCCCTTCGTCGCCATCAACACCACTGCCGGCACCGCTTCCGAGATGACCCGCTTCTGCATCATCACCAACACCGACACTCACGTGAAGATGGCCATCGTCGACTGGCGTTGCACCCCGAACATTGCTATCAACGACCCGGTGCTGATGGTTGGTAAGCCGGCCGCCCTGACCGCCGCCACCGGCATGGATGCTCTGACCCATGCCGTCGAGGCCTATGTCTCGACCATCGCCACCCCGATTACCGACGCCTGCGCCATCAAGGCGATCGAGCTGATTGCTGACTACCTGCGTCCGGCCGTGGCCAACGGCCAGAACCTCGAGGCCCGCGACAAAATGGCCTACGCCGAGTACCTTGCCGGCATGGCCTTCAACAACGCCAGCCTCGGTTATGTTCACGCCATGGCCCATCAGCTCGGCGGTTTCTACAACCTGCCGCACGGTGTCTGCAATGCCATTCTGCTGCCGTCGGTCTGCGAGTTCAACATGATCGCCAGTCCGAAGCGCTTCGCCGACATCGCCGTGGCCATGGGTGAGAACATTGAAGGACTGTCTGACGTGGAGGCAGCCGCCAAGGGGATTGCCGCGATTCGTAAGCTCTCCTGCGACATCGGCATCCCGGCCGGCCTTAAAGAGCTGGACGTCAAGGAGACCGACCTGCGGATCATGGCCGAAAACGCCATGAAGGATGCCTGCATGCTGACCAATCCGCGCACCGCGACTCTCGACTGCGTGGTCGGGGTCTACCAGGCCGCCATGTAACCTTTGCACGGGCTGGTAAAAGTCAGCCCGGGTGATTTGATCAACGGAGGGGGCACAGCAGATGTGCCCCCTCTTTGCAAAAATAATCAGGATTTTTCTTCGGCGTCGAAGGTGGTTGCCAGTCCCAGTGCTTCAAGGCTTTTGACTGAGGTCTAACCTTTCCTTTTAGGGAAAAAAGACAAGCGGATGCGATCCGGTCCCAATCACGATATATTTTATTTCGTGGAAAAGGTTCACTGCAGGCAGTTGTGTCAGGACTGGAGT
>DATFMT010000167.1:0-3708 GCA_035266745.1 Geothermobacteraceae bacterium
AGGACTTTTTCCCCGCGCGCAACAGCTTGGCGACATCAGCCACTTTGATGGTGGTGCGGGGATCGGCCAGCGGGTTGCCGGCATACATGCCGAGCGGGCCACGGTTCCACTGAACAACGCCCGGAACCAGTTCGGCAACCACCACCTCGGCATCCGGCCCCAGGTTTTGCAAGGCGGCTGCGAGGGTAAAACCCATACCGAGTCCGCCGATCAGCACCCTTGACTGCAGGCGATTCGCGACCCGCCGGCAACACAGCTCGGCCAGCGCATCCTCCGAACCGTGGGCGCGGGTGTTCATCAGCACACCGCTGCCGACGATGCTGATCGAAAACTCATCGCCGCGCCGGTGCAGTTGCAGCTGACCGCCACCCCCGGGGATGGGAGTGGTGTCGAGCAGTTGCCAGGGGATCATGGCTGGCGCATGATCGGCGAGGAGAGGTCCGCGCCGCACTTGCCGTCGCAGAAGGGCTGGTTGGCGGTTTTGCCGCAGGCGCAGAGATAGACTTTCTTGCGCTCGGTCAGTTCGAACCGGATCGGAAAACTTGACCCGCCGCGGTGCGATTCGTCGCAGAAGGGGAGGTTCTGCGATTGGCCGCAGCTGCAGCGGTAATAGGTGCCGGGCTCAAGGGTGATGGCGATCGGCATGCCGGGCTGGTTGGGATCGTGACTCATTGCTCTCCTCCGTTGGCTAACATTATAAATGATTTCAGGGCCTTTAATTGGGTTCAGAAAATATCACCTGGTCGACGCATGCCGCTCCGTCGCAGATCGTAGCGGAAATTCGCCATGATCGTCAGGCTTTCCTTCTCGTAGCTACGTGGCAGCGGACCATAGGGGGAGCCTTTGCGGACGGCGGCTACCGCTTCCTTGTCGAGGCTCGGGAAACCTGAGCTTTCCAGGACTTCGGGTTTATCGACGAGTTCGCCACGTCGGTTGAGGGTGAAGCGCAGCAGGCAGGTGCCCGCCTCGCCACGTCGGGCTGCTTCACCCGGATAATTCCAGACGTTGTAGATATTGGCGCGCAGCCTTTCGAAAACCGAAAACAGCAGGTCCTGCTCGGTGTCGAGCCAGACCACGTCGCCAGTTTCAACGTCTGCACGATATTTTTGTCGCCAGTCCTTGGCAATCCGGGTCTTGCTCGCTTCCGGCAGGGTCAAAAAGGCCTCCGGACTCAGGTTGGGCAGGGTCGACTCGGGGAGGGTCTTTGATTCCGGCTTGGCGGCCGGCTTGCTGCCTTCCTTGATCAAGGCGACCGCCGTTTCCTGGCTCGGTTCGGCTTCGGCCTGGCGGGCGACAATAGTGGTTTTGGGTTGGCTAGCTGCCTGGGCCGGCGCATCGGGACGCGTGTCTTCAAAGGCATCCCCTTTGGGCGCCTGCTCTTTTACGACAACCTGGTTGGTTTGGGCCAGTCGCTTGGCCGGGGTGTCGCGCGGCTTGTCAAGCTTGGGATCAGGGGTCAGGTCGAGTTCTCGGTCGAGTGTTTTCTGATAGGGAACCATGGTCACCACGACCCGATCCGGTTTTTCCGGCGCCTTGGGAAACAGCCTCATGCCTGGCACCAGGTAAAGCAGCAGCAGGTGCAGAATCAGGGAGAGGATGGTAAACCCCAGCAAGAGGGGATTTTGCATACGGTTAGGATTCATAGTCAAATGTCGGTTGCCGAAGCGTGACTAATCTCGCCCGATTATACCTGAAGACCGCCAGAATGGGGGATTTTGTTTGATTGGTCCGGGAAAACGGTTGACCCTCCCGGGGCCATCCGCTATATATGAAAATCCTGTTATCACACAGCAAAAGGAGGAGATTGCTATGCATTTGGTAGATCAGATTAAAGCAAAAGCCCGAGAAAATCTTCAGACAGTTGTGTTGCCCGAAGCCTATGACGACCGGATGATCGAAGCCGCCGGAGCCATTGTCAAGGATGGCTTGGCCAAGGTCGTCCTGCTTGGTGCGCCGGCCGTCCTGCAGGCCAAGGCCGCCGAACTCGGCGCCTCGCTCGAAGGGGTTGCGATCGTCGATCCGAAGAGTTCGCCACAGCTCGATGCCTATGTCGCCGAGCTGGTTGAGCTGCGGAAGAAAAAGGGCCTCACCGCCGAGCAGGCCAAAGAACTTCTGACCGGCGATGACAACCTCTATTACGGCGCTATGATGGTGCACAAGGGCGATGCCGGCGGCATGGTCGCCGGGGCCTTTAACACCACTGGCGACGTGTTGCGGGCGGCCTTCCAGGTCATTGGGACCGCTCCTGGGATGAAAACCGTCTCTTCGGTGTTCCTGATGGTCACCAAGACCCCAGAGTTCGGCGAGAACGGCACCATCCTGTTTGCCGACTGCGCGGTCAACCCGAACCCGAATGCCCAAGCACTGGCCGAGATTGCCGTTTCGACCGCCGCCAGCTGCAAGAGCTTCCTCGGCGTCGAAGCCCGGGTCGCGATGCTGTCGTTCTCGACCAAGGGGAGTGCCGCCCATGAGGATGTCGATAAAGTGACCCAGGCCCTGGCGATTGCCAAGGAACTCGCTCCAGACCTGCAGATCGACGGTGAGTTGCAGGCCGATGCCGCACTGCTGCCGAAAGTAGGCGCCAAGAAAGCCCCCGGTTCACCGGTTGCCGGTAAGGCGAACACGGTCATTTTCCCGACCCTCGACGCCGGCAACATCGGCTACAAGCTGGTCGAGCGGCTGGCCGGGGCTGAAGCGGTCGGTCCGATCGTCCAGGGGCTGGCCAAACCGGTCAACGACCTGTCGCGCGGCTGCTCGGTGGAGGATATTATTTCGGTGTCAGCGATTACCGCGGTTCAGGCGCAGTAAACCTGTGTGGGATTTACCAGGCTGAAAGCGGGGCTGCTGTTTTTCAGTGGCCCCGCTTTTTTTCGGTTGAGGTAGAATAGATGCTGGTTGAGGTAGTTTGACCTGGGAGGGCGACCATGCTGCAATTCGAAGCCGACGATTATCTTGAAATACACCCTGGCGATATTCTGGCTATCCAGCGCTCCCGTGCTCCGGTCAGCATCACCGTTGCCAGCGGTCGTTCTTTCGATCTGCGGGCGACCCTGTGCCAAAAGCTTGTTGATAAACAGCCTGTCTGCTATCTGGTGCTATACAGTTCCACCTTGAAACGAGCTCTGGTCTTCAGCTTCGACGGAGCGACCGATGCCGCATCCCAAATCCGCCTGGGGACTGGGTCCCTTGAGGGTTTGGGGTTTCAGCTTGACCCCCTTGATCTTAATCTCAAGCCAGCCATGCTTGAAACCGTCCTGCGTGACATCCCTTCCCTGCAGAAGCCTGAATATGTACGGCGAACGCGCAAGCAGCGCCAGGCTCTCATCGCATCTTTGGAAAAAACCCTCAAAATGCTCGGCAAGCCTTCACCCTCTAGCAAGGAGGGGCTGGAACACAAAAAGACCCTCGAACAGCTGAATGTCGAGCGCAAGACAGAGGAGCATCTGCAGTCGCTGCGCGAACATTTTCAGAAGGAGCTCTCGCCACTTGAAGAGAAGCTCAATCAGCTGTCAGCGGCTCAGGTCCCGCTTGAGACAAAGGAGCAATCCCAGCTGCAGCCGAGCAAAATCGAGCGGCCCTCCGGCGGGAGTACGTCAGCCGTTCAGGCGCCGGGGGATGAAGACGTCAAGTCGAAGCATCACCAGGCGCAGCCAGAATCAGAACCAGTTGCAAATCAACTTCGTCAAGCGATCGAAACGGAAAAACCTG
>DATFMT010000168.1:0-3470 GCA_035266745.1 Geothermobacteraceae bacterium
AAACAGCTGCGCATCGAGACGGCCGAGTACGATGGTCGGCGCCTGACCTGCAGCTTCCATCCCCAGACCACGGTGTCGCCGGAGGGGCTGCTCGGACTGTTGCAGCAGGACCCGGCTAAGTACCAGTTTTCCGCCGATTACAAGCTGAGTGTCCAGCTCGGTCGACAGAGCGGTCATGAGCTGTTGCAGGCCGCCAGAAAAGAATTGCAGCCCCTCAACCAGCTATGCTAGCCTGCGTCGATGATGGGCAAGACAATAATCAGGAGCCTGCTGGTGGCGGTTTTTTTGCTCCCGCCGTTGCTCGGCGGTTGCCAGGAAAAAACCTCCAACCTGCCACCGGTGTTGTTTCAGGTTGACGGCAGGGTGGTGACCCTCGAACAGTTTCAGAAAGCCTTTCGCAATACCCTGCCGAGCGGAAAAAACCTGACCAGCGCCGAAATCAGCGACCTGCAGCGCGCCTACCTGGTTCAAGCCATTGACCGTGAGTTGATTCTCGCCGAAGCGGACCGGCTCGGAGTCACCGTTTCATCAGCCGAGATCGAGACCGCGCTCACTGACGCCCGGCGTGACTACGATCCGGGGGAATTCGACAAACGTCTCAAAGATCGGGGCATGAGCCTCGACGAATGGCGGCTTGAGCTGCGTGACGGGTTGCTGATTGAGAAGGTCGTGCGCCTTGCCGCTTATCCCCGGGCCAAGGTCAGCGATGCCGATGTCGCCGCCGAATTCGAGCAGCATCGGGACGATTTCGAGCGACCGGAACAGGTGCGGGCCAGGCAGATCCTGGTTGATTCCGTGGAAGAAGGAGAGCGCCTGCTCGGTCTGCTGCGCAGTGGCGAGCCGTTTGCCAAGGTTGCCAGCCAATATTCCCTCTCCCCGGACAGTGAGCAGGGGGGGGATCTCGGCTTTTTCGCCCGGGGCGAAATGCCGGCAGAATTCGATGATACGGTCTTCAGCCTGCCGGTAGGCCGCATCAGTGAACTGGTAAAAAGTCCTTACGGAGTGCATATTTTTCTGGTAGAAGAGAAACGTGAGGCGAAACGCCTGAGCCTCGAGGATGCCGCCGCCGAAATCAGGGCCCAGCTGTTGCGCCGCGCCGAGGAGACAGTTTACCAGCAATGGCTACAGGAGCTTCGGGCCCGGGCGGTGATCAATATCAACATGGCCCTGCTCGCCGAAACCAACCCCTAGGGCCGGGTGGCCTTATCGCCTTGCTCCAGTTCTGTTATCGAAGGGATAGATCATGAAGTTGCGCTGGCTGAGTTTGTTACTGGTTCTGCTCTGCCTGACCCCGGCCCGTGCCGAGGTGGTCAGCAAGATTGCCGCGGTGGTCAATAACGAGATCATCACCACCCACCAGCTCGACCTGAAGCTGACCGAGTTCATGGCATCACAGGCGCAGGGAAAGATCATTCCGCCGGAGCAGATGACCGCCATGCGCCGCCAGTTTCTCGATCGCCTGATCGAGGAAGCGCTGGTCCAGCAGAAAATCAAGGAATTGAAACTGACCGCCAGCGAGAGTGAAATCGATGAAGCGATTACGGATGTCCAGCGCCAGAACTCGATCACCAGCGAACAGCTGATCCAGGCCCTGCAGGGGCAGGGCCTCAGCTTGGCTGATTATCGGGAAAAAATGCGTGACCAGATCCTGCGCTTCAAGTTGATCGGTCGCGAGGTGCAAAGCAAGGTCGATGTGACCGACCAGGATATCAGCGATTATTTCCGTGAACATATCGACGAGTACCGGGAGCCACCGCTGGTGGAGCTCGACCAGCTGCGCATCCCGCTGCCGGAACATGCCTCTGCCGACCAGCTTGCCGCGGCCAGGCAAAAGGCAGGGCAGGCCCTGGCCAAGCTGCGGGCCGGCGAGCCCCTTGAGACGGTGATCGCCGCCACTGAAGGGGCGAGCGGCGGGTCGATGGGAGAGTTCAAGGAGCGCGAGCTCTCGCCGCTGATCCGCGAAGCCCTGACCGGGATGCAGCCCGGTGATTACAGCGAAGTCGTTGACACCCCGACCGGCTTGATGGTGTTTCACATCGTCGACCGGAAACCCGGCGGCATTCGCAAGTTTGACGAGGTCAAGATCGAGATTCGCCAGCAGTTGACCGAGGCGGACCGTGAAGAGCGCTTCAAGGCCTGGACCCGGGATCTGCGCAAGAATGCTTACGTCGATGTCCGGCTCTGAAACGGCCAGCACCGCCATCAGCCCACTTTCAAACATGAAGCCTCCGGCAGTCGCCGGAGGCTTTTTCATTTCCGGATTGCGTAGCGCGCTTGTCTCGACTTGAGCTGTTCGGCTATACTGGCGGTTTAATCCGGAGAGTCAACGATGAAAAAACCGATCATCATCAGTATGGGCGACCCGGCCGGCATCGGCCCGGAAATCCTTCTCAAGGCGCTGCTGCAGGGGGAGGTTGGTCAGCTTGAGCGGCCGGTGCTGGTCGCTGGTGATGTCACGGTACTGCAAAGGGCGGCCGAAGTTCTGGAGATTAACCTCCGCGTGACCCCTGGTGAATCTGAGGCGGTCCGCATTCTCCAGTGCGGGGAACGGAGCTTCGCGGTTCGCGAACTCTCCACCTTGGCTGCTGACGGTTGGCGCTTTGGCGTCACCTCGCTTGCGGCAGGCACGGCGATGGCCGAATATGTCGAATGGAGCCTCCGACAATGTCTTGAGAGCCGGGCTGCGGCCCTGGTGACCTGCCCGATCAGCAAGGCGGCGATCAACGCCGCCGGCGTACCCTTCCCGGGGCACACCGAGTTGCTCGCCGAGCGCTGCGGTTGCGACAAGGTGGTGATGATGCTGGCCGGTGAGAAGCTGCGGGTCGGTCTGGTGACCACCCATCTTGGCTATCGTGAAGTGCCGATGGCTCTCAGCGAGGCGGAAATCTTCACCACCCTGCAGATTGTTGACCGGGCGCTGCGCGAAGATTTTGCTCTCGAGCAGCCGCGGCTCGGGGTGCTGGCCCTGAATCCGCACGCCGGCGAGGGAGGTCTGTTCGGCAGCGAGGAGCTGGAGCTGATCACGCCGGCGATCGCCCGGGCGCGGGCTGTCGGGATCCAGGCCAGCGGCCCGCACAGTGCCGACACCTATTTCCATTTTGCCGTCCAGGGAGCGGCCGACGCGGTGATCTGCATGTACCATGACCAGGGCTTGATTCCGCTGAAGCTCTTGCATTTCGATGATGCGGTCAACGTGACCCTCGGGTTGCCGATCATTCGCACCAGTGTCGACCACGGCACCGCCTACGATCTGGCCGGAACCGGCCAGGCCAGACCCACCAGCCTGATCGCGGCGCTCCGCATGGCGGAGCAGATGATCCGGAGCCGGGAGCAACGCCCGTCTGCCGGAGCCTGATTGAGGCTCGGCCGACTAGCCTGTCATGGCGATCCTCTGAGTGTTTTGACCATCAACCATTAAACTTGAGCCTGCTGGTAGTTAATGACCAATAAAATCATCATCAAGGGTGCCT
>DATFMT010000169.1:0-3349 GCA_035266745.1 Geothermobacteraceae bacterium
AGGATGTGATCGATACGCAGGCCGCGCTTCGGCTCGGCCTCAAAGCCACGACTGCGGTAATCGAACCAGCTGAATAGATCGTCGCAATCCGGATGCAGAAAACGAAAACTGTCTTTGAGCCCCCATCCGGTCAGGTGTGCAAACCACTCCCGCTCTTCCGGCAGGAAGCTGGTCTTGCCGGTCCGCAGCCAGCGTTTGGCGTTAGCGGCACCGATGCCGATATCCTTGTCATCCGGCGCGATATTAAAATCACCCATCACCACCAATGGCAATGACGGGTCGCAGGAGTGCTCGAGAAAATCCTGCAAGTCAGCATAAAACTTCTGCTTGGCCGGAAACTTGATCGGATGCTCCCGACTCTCCCCCTGCGGGAAGTAGCAATTGAGAACCTGAATCGACTGATCATCCGGCAGAGTGTAGCGGGCGGCAATGAAACGTCTCTGCGCTTTCGGCTGGTCCGCTGGGAAGCCGAGTCGAACATCAACCGGTTCGCTGCGCGACAAGAGCGCGACCCCGTAGTGGGTTTTCTGCCCGGTAAAAATAGCCTGGTAACCAAGCTCGGCAATCGCATCGAGGGGAAACTCGTGGTCCTGGACCTTGGTCTCCTGCAGGCCGATCACCTCAGGTTGATGCTGCTCAATCACCCGGGCCAGTTGATGCAACCGGGACCGGATACTGTTGACGTTGAATGAAACCAGTTTCATGGCAGACCTTGTCAGATGAGTTGTTCTTCGTAATCGGGGATCAGATTGAACCAGGCCGGGTCGCGCCGGGCCGCCGCCAGCCCGGCCTCGGCCTGGGCGATGATTCTCTCGCGATCTTTCGGGTAACTGCCGGCCAACTGCAACACGTTGGAGACATGGTTCGAACGCAGGATGGTTTTGTCCGGGTCCAGGCGGCGAACGATCTGCAGAGCCTCTTCGATCACCTGACCGTTACTGAGCGGCTTGATCGCCCGGAAATAGTCGTCATTGCCGCGCCGGAACATGGTCAATAACGAAAAGTATTCTGGGGAGAGGCGGTTGACCCACTCTGCGGTCGCTATGGCATGTTCCGTGGTTCGGCCCTGACCGGCCAGGCCGAGAATCGCGGTCACGGACAGCTTCAACCCGGCCCCTTTGGCTTTCTGGCAGAGTTCCAGCATCCGGGCGGCCGTAAACCCCTTACGACACAGTGACAGGGTTTGATTGTCGCCGCTTTCCAGGCCAAAATAAAGGATCCGCAGATTCTTGTCACGCAGCTGTCGAAGTTCGTCCGAGGTCTTGGTCGTCAGGCTGTTCGGTGAGGCATAGGCGCTGACCCGGGTCAGGTTGGGCAAGGTCGCTGCCAGCAGGTCAAGAATCTGCAGCAGACCGGCCTGCGGATAGACCAGCGCATCGCCGTCGGCGAGGAAGACCCGCTGGATATGGGAACGATGGGCCGCCGGGATCTGCTGCAGGTCGGCACGAACCGCCGTCACGTCCCGGCAGTGGAACTGCTTGGACTTGTACATGGCGCAGAAGCGACAACTGTTCTGACTGCAGCCGACGGTAATTTGCAGGATCAGCGAGCGGGCTTCAGAGGGAGGTCGAAAAACCGGTTCAACATAATCGAAGTAATACATAGCAACTCAATGCAGGGTCTAGAGCTGGTGACAGACCCGCCCGATATAGGTACTGCACGAAGGGGCCATCATGCTGCAGGCGCAGGCAGGCCGGTAGACGAAACGAGGATAAGGTCTGTGTCTAACTGTCACCGTGTTCGCTGTGCGCCAGAACTTCGCCGAAAGCGCGCAGAACCTCCTCCTATTCATTTAGCTGCCGACCACCTGGGCGTTTGTCTTCCAGAACACAATGCTAGATAATCATTGTCGCATCGTCTCCCCTTTTCCGGAGAAGTATAGCAACCGGTCGCTAAGCTTGGCAAACAAATGGAGACTGTGAGCAGATAATGTTCTCCTACGCAGGTCGCTAGATGCTTTTTAGTTTACAATGACCGCACGTTTGCGCTATATAAGGCGTCCATGCGCCCGTAGCTCAGCTGGATAGAGCGCTGCCCTCCGGAGGCAGAGGTCACAGGTTCGAATCCTGTCGGGCGTGCCAATACATTTTAGAAAGGCCTGTACAAAGAAGTAAGCTGTGCAGGTCTTTTTTATTTATCCGAAACAAGGAAAACACTGAAAAGCCGGATTTGGGTTGCATCGACAGGCGAGCCTTTTGTATCTTACGGGGTCTGAACGCAAGCCATCATATTGGAGGGAACACACGATATGCAATTAACCGTTGTCGGAACGGGCTACGTCGGCCTGGTCACCGGGACCTGTTTTGCCGAAATGGGGCATCATGTCACCTGTGTCGACATCGACGCGAAAAAGGTGGTGCAACTGGAACAGGGGATCATCCCAATCCACGAACCGGGCCTCGAGCCGATGGTTAAAGCCAACTTCGCCGAGGGGCGCCTTAAATTCACCACCTCGCTGGCCAACGCCATGCTGGATTCCAATATCTACTTCATAGCTGTCGGCACCCCGCCGGGCGAAGATGGCAGCGCCGACCTGCAGCATGTCCTCGGCGTGGCCCGCGAGATCGGGCGCCATCTGGAACAGTATGCCGTTATCGTCGACAAATCGACGGTTCCGGTCGGGACGGCGGACAAGGTCCGCGCAGCGGTTGCCGACGAACTGGCCCAGCGTGGTGTCGACATTCCCTTCGACGTGGTCAGCAACCCGGAGTTTCTCAAGGAAGGCGCGGCGATCGAAGACTTCATGAAACCGGACCGGATTGTCATCGGTGCCGAAAGCGACCAGGCCGCCGAGCTTATGGGCCGGCTTTACGCCTCCTTCAATCGCAGCTACGACCGGACCATCTTCATGGGTATCCGCGACGCCGAGATGACCAAATACGCCGCCAACGCCATGCTGGCGACCAAGATCTCCTTTATCAACGAGATCGCCACCCTCTGCGACCGGCTCGATGTTGATGTCGAAAATGTGCGGCGCGGTATCGGTTCCGACCAGCGGATCGGCTTTCACTTCATCTATCCCGGCTGCGGCTATGGCGGCTCCTGCTTCCCGAAGGATGTCAAGGCACTGGTCCACACTGCCGAGATCAACAACTTCCAGCCGACCCTGCTGCATGCCGTCGAAGCCCGCAACCAAGCGCAGCGCCGAGTGCTGTTCGACAAGATCATCAGCCGCTTTGGTACTGACCTGTCCGGTAAAACCTTCGCCGTCTGGGGGCTGGCCTTCAAACCCGGCACCGATGACATGCGTGAGGCTTCGGCAGAGGTCCTGATTCGTCTGCTGATTGAAGCCGGGGCCAAGGTTTGCGCCTATGACCCGGTCGCCATGGAGGTCGCACGCGAGCTGTTC
>DATFMT010000170.1:0-7661 GCA_035266745.1 Geothermobacteraceae bacterium
CGGGCTGCCTACCCCGCGCCCGGCCCTGCGCCTGATCGGCGAACCGGACAAGCAACGGCTGGTCTTCAGCAAGGGGGGCGAGGACATCACCGAAGCGATGCAGGCCTGGGCGGCCAAGCGGGTCCGGGAACTGGAAACAGAAAACCTCTGCGGCTTCATCTTTAAAAAGGGCTCGCCGAGCAGCGGCATGGAGCGGGTCAAGCTCTATGACCGTAACGGCATCCCCCAGGGCAAGGGGGTCGGCCTGTTCGCCCGGGCGTTCATGGAGCATTTTCCGCTGCTGCCGGTCGAAGAGGACGGCCGGCTGCACGACCCGCAGCTGCGCGAGAATTTCATCGAAAGCATCTTCACCCTGCGGCGCTGGCGCCAGACCCTGGCCGCGAAGCAGCCTTCCCTGTCGGGACGGGTCGTGCAGTTTCACAGCTGCAACAAGCTGCTGATCATGGCCCACAGCCCCGAGCATTATCGCCAGCTCGGCAAACTGGTCGCCGGCGCCGGGAGCCTGTCAGCAGATGAACTGACGCAAAACTACCAGCAGCTGTTGCTCGAAGCGCTGCAGCGCAAAACCAGCCTGGCCAAGAATATCAACGTCATGCAGCACATCCTCGGCTACTTCAAGCGCCAGTTGAGCTCCGATGAGAAGCGGGAGGCCCTGCAGCTGCTGGATCGCTACCGCGACGGCCAAGTGCCGCTGATCGTCCCGCTGACCCTGCTCAACCATTACGTACGCAAGTACCGGCAGGACTACCTGCAACAGCAGACCTACCTCGAACCGCACCCCCTGGAGCTCAAGCTGCGCAACCATGTCTGAGTCGCCGCGCCACCTGCCACTCGCCTGAATCGGCCCGATTACGACCCGACTTGCATTTATAACCGATCGGTGTTAATTTGTTATCAAATTATTCGATGTCAAATTAATTGAGGTGACCATGAAAAGCAGACAACTCAGCACCAGCATCCGCCGCTCCCTCAGCAGCTACGTCAAACTGATGCGGGCCAGCAACCGCCTGACCAGTCGCGTTCACCGGCACCTGCTGGACGACAACCTGACCCACAGCCAGTTTGCCGTTCTCGAAGCCCTCTACCATCTCGGCCCACTCTCGCCGAGCGCCCTGGGGGAGAAAATTCTTAAGAGCAACGCCAACCTGACCACCGTGCTCGACAGCCTGGAGAAAAAGCAGCTGGTGCTCCGTGACCGTTCGGCCAATGATCGGCGGCGCATCACCGTATTGCTGACTTCAAACGGCGAAGAGCTGATTGCCAGGATTTTCCCGCGCCATGCACGAATTATCGAAGCAGAATTCGCGGTGCTCAGCCCCGAGGAGCAGCAGCAGCTCGCCTTGTTACTGAGAAAACTCGGCACCTGACAGTGCGAAACCGATCACGTCCACGTATGAAAGGATCTGCAGATGCATGACGATATCAAACTCGTTTCGATCCATGAACTCAACCGGATGCTGCAATCCGGCGGCCAGGTGATACTGCTCGACGTGCTGCCCAAGTCCCACTACCAGCAGGTCCACCTTCCGGGCGCTCGCCAAGCCTGTGTCTTCGAAGTGACCTTCCTGCAACAGGTGGCGAAACTGGCTCCTGATAAATCAGCCGCGTTCGTCGTCTACGGCGCCAGCGACATGACCCATGACGCCGTCACCGCCGCCGATAAGCTGCTGCGGGACGGCTACATCCGGGTTTCGGTCCTCGCCGGCGGCCTGGCCGGCTGGCAGGAGGCCGGCATGCTCCTGGAAGGCGAACAGCCGGACGGGGCGGCAAGATCAACGGGACAAATCTCCAACGGGGTCTATCCGGTCGACACGGCCGCCAGCGTCATCGCCTGGGCCGGACGCAACCCGAACAGCACCCACCACGGCACCCTGCGCCTGACGGCGGGGGAGGTCCAGGCCGCAGGTGGCGAGATTCGTGGCCAGTTCAGCATTGACATGACCTCGATCAATAATCTCAACCTGGCCGGTGACGAGCTGCAACCGGTCCTCGAGGCGCACCTGCAATCGGACGACTTCTTCTTCGTCAGGCGGTTCCCCGAAGCCCGCTTCAGCATGACCGCCCGGCCGACTACCAGTGCGGGAGAGGTCAGCTCACCGAACTACCAGGTCAAGGGGGAGCTGACCCTGCGCGGCGTCAGTGCCGAGCAGAGTTTCCCAGCCACCATCGTCACGACCGATGACGGTCGCCTGGCGGCGGAAGCCCACTTCGACATCGACCGGACTCGCTGGGGGGTCATCTACGGCTCGACGAAGTACTTCGAGCACCTCGGCATGCACCTGGTCTTCGACCAGATCAGCCTGCAACTGCGGATCCTCACCAAGTGAGTTCTGGAAAGGACCATACCATGAGTGACACCATCTACCATCAAGCCGATTCGCGCGGCCGGGCTGACCACGGCTGGCTGCTCAGCCGCCACACCTTCAGTTTCGCCGACTACCACGATCCCGAACGGGTCCGTTTCGGCCTGCTGCGGGTCATCAACGACGACATCGTCAAGCCATCGATGGGCTTCGGCACCCATCCCCACGAGAACATGGAGATCGTCTCCATCCCCCTCTCCGGCTCGCTTCGCCACCAGGACAGCATGGGCAACCGGCATATCATCACCGCCGGAGAGGTACAGATCATGTCGGCCGGCAGCGGCCTGACCCACTCGGAATACAACAACTCGGACAGCGAGGAGGTCAATTTCCTGCAGATCTGGGTCTTCCCCGAGCAGAGAGACATCGCGCCGCGCTACGGACAAAAGCGTTTTGAACCGGCCGACCGCCGCAACCGCTTCCAGACCCTGGTCGCGCCGGAGCGGAATAACGACGCGATCTGGATCAACCAGCAGGCCTGGTTCAGCATGGCCGATCTGGAGGCCGGATCTGCCCTGAGCTATGTTAAGCGGCGTCCGGAGAGCGGTGTCTACCTGTTCGTCATCGAGGGGGAACTGACCGCGAACGGCCACCCGCTCGCCAAACGCGACGGCCTCGGCCTGAGCGGTCCGGAGGACATCACACTGCAGGCTGAAACGGCGGCCGAAGTGCTGGCGATTGAGGTTCCGCTGCACTGACAACTGACCGCTGACATGCAAGACGCATTTGGTTTGGAGATAGTGAACTTCCCCGTCAAGCGACAGCGCCGGGGTCGAATGGATGGACGCTGAAAAAGACGGGAAACTGTCTGAAGCGCTAGCTGAGTTTTTGCCCGTCCAGCGTTCAGCTGTTCGGCAGCGGGGACCTGCGACAGCAGGCGCGATAGCGCGGGGCACGTTTTGATCCACTCTTTTGCGTGATCAAAAGAGTCGGCATTGTCGGGGACGCTTCCTCGGAATTTGGTTCTGTTTATAAAAAATTAACTGGCAATTATTTTCTACAAGGAGAAAAACATGGCAACATTCAAGGTCCTCGGCATCTGCGGTAGCCTGCGACAACACTCGACCAACATGGGGCTGCTGCGTTACGCCCGGGACCATGCCCCGCAAGGGATCGAGGTGACCATCGCCGACCTGTCGGAAATGCCCTTCTACAACGCCGACCTGAGCGAGAAACCCGCGCCGGTCCAGACCCTGTTCCACCAGATCGAACAGGCCGACGCCCTGCAGTTCGCCTGCCCGGAATACAACTACTCGCTGGCCCCGGCGCTGAAAAACGCCATCGACTGGGCCTCGCGCGAACCGGACAACAAGTTGCTGGCCGGCATGCCGGCGGCAATGATGGGTGCCGGCGGCGGCATGGGGACCTCGCGCTCGCAGTATCACCTGCGTCAGGTCTGTGTCTACGTCGACCTGCATCCGCTCAACCGGCCGGAGATCTTCTCCAACGCCTTTAGCGGCAGCTTCGACAAGCAGGGCAACCTGGTCGACGAAAAGATCCAGGGCCTGATCGTCGATCAACTGGTGGCATTGCGAAACTGGGCGCACCGGCTGCGCGCCTGAACAGAATCAGGTTCAGCGGTGGACATGGGAAGGAAGCTCATGGAAAACGTTCTAGAACACACCGACAAGGGCAAAGAAACCGCGGGTGGTGAAGGAATGGGAATTGACCTGATCAAACGGGCGGCGTCGTCAGGGTTGCAACCACCCGGCGCCACCTTTGGGAGACATTATTCGATCCCGACCAGGGCCTTGATATATTGCAGCCGCTCGAAGGACGCGGGTTGCTCACTTCGCGACTGGCTTAGCAGCCCACGAAAATCGTCCAACCGGGAGTAACCATGGGCCTTCATCCACTCCTCGAGCTGCTTGAGGATCAGGCCGATCTGGCCGATCCCGTTGCGGTAGAGGGTCGAACAGACCTGAACCGTAGTCGCCCCGGCCAGCAGCTGCTTGACCAGATCGTGACCGTCATGGACCCCGGTGGTCGCAGCCAGATCACAGTCGAGCCGGCCGGCCAGGAGCGCGATCCAATGCAGAGGAAGATGCAGTTCTGCCGGACTGCTGTAGGGGTTGCCGCCTGCCAGCTGTTGTTTGTTCGCATCGATGTCGAAACGATAGAAGCGATTGAACAGAACCAGCGCATCGGCCCGACGGCGCTCCGCAGGCAGCGCCTCATCCGGAGACCTGAGCCCCGTCCTTAAGACATGATCATTACCGAGCCGGGCCGCCAGGTTGGCAAACGAGGAGATATAGGGACCGACCTTGAGCGCAACCGGCAGATCAACTTCGCTGCGTACGGCCCGCAGGATACCCACGTAGCGGTCGTCGACTTCGGCGCTGGACAACTGCGCGTTGTTGGGTAGCAAGCCGACATTGACCTCCAGCCCGTCGGCTCCCGCCGCGGCCAGCTGCCTGGCATACTCGGCCCAGCGTTGCTCGGTGATGCAGTTGACGCTGGCAATCACCGGCACCGTCACCGCCTGTTTGGCGGCGCTGACCAGCTCGAGATATTCACGCGGGCCGAGGGCCTGGCCGTAGCCCTGCAGGTATTCGAACGCTTCTGTGTGACCGGCTTCGGCGGCATAGCCGGTCAACTCCGCGACTTCAGCGGCGATCTGCTCTTCAAACAGGGATTTGAGGATGATCGCACCGGCCCCGGCTTCGGCAGCATTTTTCACCCCTTGTACGGACTTTGTCAGTCCGCAGCTCGAAACGACGAGCGGGTTTTTCAGTTCCAGTCCCATGTAACGGGTCGCAAGATCGATCATCGCTTCCTCCTCATGCCGTGGCCTTGCCGCTCAGACCGGCTGGATGTCCGCACTGCCGCTGCCAACCAGGTTCAGGATTCTCTCAATGGCAAAGTAGACCAGAAATTTCGGCCCCTTGGACCGGTCTTCCTCCGGGCTAAGGCAACGCCGGGTCAGTTGATGGACCAGTTCGGGATCGGTATCTTCCCTGACTTTCTTCAGGTAAAGCCGCAGCCCCTTGTAGCCGTGACCAGCTTCGGTAAACAGGTAAGCGGCGTAGGGGTTGTCCTGGAGGTTAAGGTGGGTCAGGCGATCACGCATAATAAACACACAGCTCCCGTCATCGAGGAGCAGCGGTCGGGCATAGATCGCCGCATCGACCTTGCCGGTGGCATCGGCGGTCGCCAGCACGCCGATACCGTGCTTCTCTGCAAAATAATCTTTGAGTCGCATGCTGAACCTCCCTGATTTTTTCATCAGTATAGCAGACGCTGACGCCGAAGCGGACAAGGTCGATGGCAAGTGAGTGGCTGAAACAGCGGATGTTCGCCTGTCGTTTCCGGACAAACTGCTCGTTTTTTAAGCATTCGTGATCAATCCTGCTGACAATCCCCGCGCCCACCCTCGTGAGCTTCCCACAAACAGGGCATCAGCAGGAGCGTCGCAAACTGGCGAGCCTTTTGCAAAGAAACAATCAGCTGTCAGATCATTTCTGCCCGGCACTGCCGCCGGCAAGCCAATCTCCCCGCTCAACGACGCGACGGGTTCTGAACGAAAGGAACGCTCGTGTCACAGAAACCAAAAATCAAGGACCTGCTCAACGAGAGCGCCTGCGCCCACAGCCAGACCAAGAAGCAGGCCTGCAACGCTCCGACCCCCGGCGCCACCACCGGCGGCTGCGCCTTCGAAGGCGCACAAATCTCGCTGTTCCCCTATGCCGACGCCGCCCACCTGGTGCATGGCCCGATGACCTGCCTCGGCAGCTCCTGGGAGACCCGGGCGACCCTGACCGACTGGCCGGGCCGCGACCTGACCCAGGTCGGTTTTACCACCGACGTCAGCCTCAACGACGTGGTCTTTTCCGGCGAACAGAAGCTCGCCGAAGCCATCGACTACATCATGGAGCATTATGCGCCCGAAGCGGTCTTCGTCTACGCCACCTGCGTCACCGCGCTGATCGGCGACGACCTCGACCTGGTCTGCAAACAGGCTGCCGAGAAACACGGCGTACCGATGGTCCCGGTCCACGCCGCCGGCTTCGTCGGTAGCAAGAACCTCGGCAGCCGGCTCGGCGGCGAGGCGGCACTGCGCCACCTGATCGGCACCCGCGAGCCGGAGACCACCACTCCCTTCGACATCAACCTGATCGGCGAATACAACGTCACCGGCGACATGTGGCAGTATTCGCACCTGCTCGAGGAACTCGGCATCCGCGTGCTGGCGACCCTCTCCGGCAACGGCCGGATCAAGGACATCCGCACCGCCCACCGGGCCAAACTCAACGTCATCGTCTGCGCCAAGTCACTAATCTCGCTGACCCGCAAGCTGGAAGAGCAGTACGGTATTCCGCAGATCTCGCTCTCCTTCTACGGCAAGCGCGACACCAGCAAAGGGCTGTTGGCGATCGCCGAAGCGCTCGGCGATGCCGACCTGATCGAACGCACGAAAAATTTGATCGCCCGCGAGGAAGCCAAGCTGGAGGAAAAACTCACCCCCTACCGGAGAGTCTTCGCCGGCAAGAAGGCGGTGCTCAACACCGGCGGCAACAAGACCTGGTCGATCGCCGCGGCGCTGCAGGACCTGGGGATCGAGGTGGTCGCCACCGCGGTCAAGAAAGCGACCGAGGACGACCGGGAGAAGGCCAGGGAGTACCTGGGTCCGGATGGCGTGCTGATGATGAATCCTGGCGCCGAGCAGGCCAGGCTGATCGACGAGCATGGCGCCCACCTGCTGCTGGCCGGCGGCCGCTCGCTCTACACCGCGATCAAGAAGGGGATTGCCTTCGCCGACGTCAACCAGGAGAAAAAGAAGAGCTACGGCGGCTACGCCGGCCTGCTCAACCTCGCCTTCGACCTGAAGAACGCGCTGGAGAACCCGGTCTTCGGGTTGGCGGCACGGAGGGCACCATGGGAGAAGTGAGCCACAAGCGCAACAAACCGCTGCAGGTCAACCCGTTCAAGCTCAGTCAGCCGATGGGCGCGACCCTGGCCTTTCTCGGCATCGACAACTGCATGCCGCTGATGCACGGCGCCCAGGGCTGCACCAGCTTCACCAAGGTCTTCTACACCCGGCATTTCTGCGAACCGATCGCCATCCAGACCACCGCCGTCACCGACGCTATCGCGGTGCTCGACGGCGGCGACTACAGCATCGTCGAGTCGGTCAAAAACATCTGCAAGAAGGTCACTCCGAGCCTGATCGGCCTGCATACGACCGGCCTGCCGGAGACCAAGGGGGACGACCTGCGCGGCGTGGCGGCCAAGGTCGACTTCCCGCTGGTCTACGTCAACACCCCCGACTACGAAGGGGGGCTGGAGAGCGGCTGGGCG
>DATFMT010000171.1:0-7678 GCA_035266745.1 Geothermobacteraceae bacterium
TGCAAGCAATAAGCGGAATGTGCCGAGACTCGTACGTCCATCCGCTTAAGATACCGCCTTCGGTCTCATTCATCCACGGCTAAAGCCGTGGTCTTCTGTCTTCGACCGAATAAAAAAGGTGGAACCGAAGTTCCACCTCGCGTCTCCCCTCGGGGAGACTCTCTATAAAATTCAGGTGTCGCCACCTGATGAAAAGTTGGCTGGGGCGCCAGGATTCGAACCTGGGAATGCTGGAGTCAGAGTCCAGTGCCTTACCGCTTGGCGACGCCCCAAAATGGAGTGTTTTTTTAACAAACTCGCAGGTAGCAGTCAAGCGCTAAATCAACAATCTTCCAGATCAAGCAAATATCAGCAATGACAACTTCAGCCGGTGTCAGGAAATCCGCTCAAGTGCACTGTCGATCCTTTGCAGAACCCGTTCGCGCCCGAGTATTTCAACCAGTTCAAAGAGGTCGGGACCACCGCGGCTGCCAGTCATGGCGACCCGCAGCGGTTGCGCCCCCTTGCCGAAGCCAAGACCCAACTCCTCGAGCAGGGCCGAGAAGGCCTCCTTGAGCGGAACAGCGGAGAAATCATCCGCCGAACTAAACAGCGCCCGCAGCCGGCTGAACAGCTCCAGCTGCGCCGAGGTAATGAACTTGGCGCAATCGTCCGGGTTGTAGTCCGGGATCGCACGATAGAAGAACTCGGCCCCTTCGGCCAATTCAACCAGGGTCTTGGCCCGTTCCTGCAGGCTCTTGACCACCCGCGCCAGATCGGGGCCACCGGCAATCGACAGGCTGAGGTTTTCGATGAACGGGGCGGTCAGCTCCGCCAGCTGCTCCGGGGTTTTCTCCTTGATGTAATGACTGTTGAGCCAGAGCAGTTTTTCCGGGTTGAACACGCCGGCCGAGCGGCCGACGTTTTCAAGGCTGAATTTCTCGATCAATTCGGCCATCGAGAAGATCTCTTCATCGCCAAAGGACCAGCCGAGCCGCACGAGATAGTTGACCATGGCCTCGGGAAGAAACCCGAGTTCCTGGTATGCCATCACCGAGGTGGCGCCATGGCGCTTGGAGAGCCGTTTCTTGTCGGAGCCGAGGATCATCGGCACATGGCCGAATTCCGGTACCGGGTAGCCGAGCGCCTGGTAGATCGGGATCTGCCGCACCGTATTGTTGATGTGGTCATCACCGCGCAGCACCAGGGTCATCCCCATTTCGGCATCGTCGATGACGACAACAAAGTTGTAGGTCGGAGAGCCATCGGTCCGCGCAATAATCAAATCGTCCAGCTCGGCGTTGTCGACGCTGATGGTCCCCTTGATTCGGTCGACAAAGCTGGTTGCGCCCTCAAGTGGGGTCTTGAAACGGATCACGCAAGGAGCATCTGGCTGGTCGCTGCGATTGCGGCAGGTCCCGTCGTAACGTGGCTTGGTGCCGTTCTGCTGGGCCGCTTCGCGTTTAGCCTCCAACTCCTCCGGAGTGCAGTAGCAGCGGTAAGCCTTCCCTTCCGCCAGCAACTGGTCGATCTTGGACATGTAGAGTTTGCTGCGCTCTGACTGGTAGAACGGTCCCTCATCGTAGCTCAGCCCGAGCCAGTCCATCGCCTGAAGGATCGCATCGACCGACTCCTGGGTTGAACGCTCAAGATCGGTGTCCTCGATGCGCAGAACAAAGATCCCCTGCTCTTTTTTCGCCAACAGGTAATTGAACAGTGCGGTGCGGGCACCGCCGATATGGAGATAGCCGGTCGGGCTCGGGGCGAAACGAACTCTCAGGTCTGACATGAATTACTCCTTGCTAACTATCTATTAAATGGTGTTTTAATCAAGTAGCTGTCTTGAAAACAATCTTCGCGGGGAGGCAGCCCCGCACGCTGCCCAATCTTTGCTCCGCGCCAAAGATTGGCTCAAAGCGCGCCCCACGCTATCGCGCCTGCTGACGCAGGATCCCGGTGCCGGACAGATGAACGCCGGCCGGGCAAAAACTCGGCTGGCGCCTCAGACAGTTTGCCCGGCTGGTTCGGCGTCAATCCATCCGGCCCCGGCGCTGTCGCTTAACGGGGACAAGTCTAAATCTATTAGATCTTCAACGAGCAGGTAGCGCGGTTGTATGCAACAGACCAGAAGGAAGAACCGTTGAGTAGCGTGCCGGTTCAGAACGCCACGAAGACGGGTCCGATCATACTCATTAGACAAGCCGTCAAAAACGTCCGCTGTGCAATCAGCTCTCATGCCAAGCACGGCGCAGGTCGTTTCTTTGGTGACTTTCTCTGGACCAGCAAAGAAAGTTACCCGGCTGCCGGCCGGGACCGGCGAATTTGTTGTTGGTTGTGCGCCACCTTGCAAGCAGTAAACATAATTTCAAACGTAATATCCGCAGGCGGAAGCTTACTCAAGCAGCTCATGAAAAACAAGGCTTTTCCCGACCGGCGCCGCTAACTGATCACCAACCCGGCATAACCGACCACTGAGGACTGGTCGCCGTTCAGATCTCCGGAGTTGCCATAGCGGATCAACTCGGCTTGACTCGCGCCCAGTTCTCGGCAGGCCTGCAGCAGGCTGACACAGGGCGCAACTCCGCACATGCTGATACGGTGTTGACGGACGGTCCGGTAAAGTTCGGCGGGATCGAGCTGCTGCAGCTGTTCAATAGCCAGAAAATCCTTATCGCGGGCCTCGCGGCCGGAGATAAAATGACTCATATCACTGCTGCCGACCAGCAGAATTTCTCCGGCTCCCCGCAGGAAGCTGCCGAGGGCAATGCCGAATTCGAGCAAGGCGACCAGCTCAAACGACCTGATACAGATCGGCACGATACGCAGCGTCGGATTCTGCCACTGCAGCAGCGGCAACAGGACCTCGAGGGAGTGTTCCCGCTGGTGGGCCCGATCATCGAACTCGGCTTTGGGGATCGCTTGAACCAGTTGCCGAGCCAGTTGCTGGTCGAGATCGAGCGGCCCGAGAGGCGTCTGCCAGGCCCTGGCACGACTCACCGCGAACTCGGCCCCCTCCCCGGTGTGATTCGGGCCGAGCAGGATCACCCGCTCCGGAACCCTGACCTGCGCCAGAGTCTCGCCGGCGATGGCCCCCGAGTAGACATAGCCGGCATGCGGCAGGATCACCGCGGTCGCGGCAGCGGGAGCGGGCACATGCGGAATCAACTGTTGCAGGATGGTTTCGAGTTGGGACCTGTTGCCGGGGTAAAAGGAACCGGCCACCGCAGGGTGCCTGAGCATGGCTGCCTCCTCAACCGATGACGCGAAAAATAACCCGTAAACCGACGATCACCAGCAGAATCGAAAAGACCTTAACCATTTTAGCATGTGGCAGGCGGGCGGCAATCCGCACCCCGAGTCGAGCGAAAAGGATAGTAAAGGGCGCGACCAGCAGCACGACCAGAAAATTGACATATCCGACCGAGCCGCTCGGCAGGTTGGGGATCTGCAGACCGTGGATCAGGTAAGAGATCGCTCCGGCCAGCGATGAAATGACGATCAGCGCGCTCGAATTACCGACCGCCAGCTGGACCGGTAAATGGACCAGGATCACCATCAGCGGCACGGCGACCACGCCGCCGCCGACCCCGAAAAAGGCTGAGAAACAGCCGCCGGCCAGGCCGACCGTCAGCAGCAGCGCCGGCGCGACCGCTTCCGTGTTTTCCGGAGGTAAATATTTGCGGGCCCAGTACATACGCAGGGCGACAACGATCTGCATGATGCCGAAACAGAGCTTGAGCCAGTCGCCGGAAAGCTGGGAAGCGAACGAGGCTCCGAGGATCGCACCGATGACCCCGCCGCAGGCGAGGAAGCTGACCTGACGCCAGTTGACGTTGCCGCGCTTACGATGACCGAGGGTGCTGCTGATCGCGGTCGGGACAATGATCGCCAGGCTGGTGCCGAAGGCGGCATGCACGACGATCTCCGGGGGAAAGCCGGCCAGCGGGAAGGCCCAGAGGAACAACGGTACCAGCAGGATCCCGCCGCCGATACCGAGCAGCCCGGCAAGAAAGCCGGCGCAGGAGCCGAGCAGGACGAACAAGACAATGATCAGCAGTGAAAATTCAGCCATGGTCCTTGGTCACTAGGTATGGACAGAAAAAGAAAAGCCAGCCTCAAAAAGACTGGCTTGAATCTGAATGGAGGCCCCGACCAGATTCGAACTGGTGATAAAGGTTTTGCAGACCTCTGCCTTACCACTTGGCGACGGGGCCGAAAAAAGTTCGCTATAGATAACAGACTCCCACGGCACTGTCAACAGGAAATACCGGGAGATTCGACTCAGCTCCCCTCCCCCAGTTGCCGGGTGACGGTAGCGACTTTCCCATCCATCGAGCAGTCGCTACGGTCGCGCCGGTCATCGACCTTGATCTGGGTTGAGACCCGCACGGCACCCTGCCCGAAAGGGGCCTCCATCATCCGGCGCAGCACCGGAAAGATCGCATCGAGATCCCCCTCGATGACCGTCCCCATCGGGTTGAGTTGGTAGCTCAGACCGGACTCCTGGAGGACTTTCAAACAGCCGACCACAAAGCGCGAGACGCCTGGTTCGGCGGTCCCGAGCGGAGCGATACTGACTTCGACAATCGCCATGCTATCCCCTTTCTGACTGCTCCCTGCGCTGCGCAACTCCCGTGGATCCGGCCCGGCTGCGCTGCGTCTTCAGCGCGCCGGTGGTCTTCCGGTCTGGCTGCGCTGCGTCTCGATCTCCTCGTAGGTCTGGCGGAACGTCTCAAGCAGCGGGCCACCGAGCGCGACGGCTCGTTGGGCCGCAGCCAGAGCTTCACGGCGTCTGCCCCGCTCGGCAAGGACCTGAGCCAGGTTATTGAAGGCCATGCCGTTGTCCGGTTTGATGCGGGTCGCGCGGTCAAACGCTGCTGCAGCTGCGTCCAGACGGCCGAGATGATAGTTGCTGACACCAAGTCCCATCCAGGCGGGAAAACTCTCCTCCCAGCGTTCCAGCGCCGCCGCATAGCCGTCAGTCGCAGCCTGCCACTCGCCGACATTCTCCAGCCCGGCCACGGCAGTCAGCCAGGGCAGCTCCCGGCCGCTGGCCGGCAATTGCCCCGGAGGCAACACCAGCAACCCCCAGTTGGCACTGCGCTTCCAGACATTCGTGAACACCCTGGTGCTGAGCGACTCGTTGGCGATCCGGCCGGAGTGCAGGAAAAGCTCGCCGGAAGTTTGATCGTAACCGGTCACAACGGCATAGTGCCATTTCGGGTACCAGGACAAGCCGAGGTTCAGTAGCACGAGGACCGGGTGACCGGCGGCGATTTCCGTCAGCAAATCCCGGCTGCCGGAGAGCGGGTAAGCGACCCGGGCGTGCCGGCGCGCGGAGCCGACCAGGGCACTTTGCAGACTTCCTTCCAGCCCGGGGCTGAACACCTCGCCGGTCAAGTCGGCAGGTACAACGTCGACTCCGCTCCATTGCAGCACCATCGCCAGGGCCGCCGGTCCGCATTGCAGATCCTCCTGGGGATAAAATGGCACACCACGGACCATCCCCCTTGCCGGGGTCCCGGGAGACTGCGGCAGCGGACCGGAGGGGAGGAAGGCGCAGCCGGACAGGACCAGCAGCAGCACGGCGCACAACAGGCCGGCAATCGTGCGACTGTCGGCCTGCAGGTCTGGTAAGAGATGTCCGGCCTTAGCGGCTATGGTTGACAAACGGATAGACATGGGTCAGCCCGAGGATGTCGGTGACCAGCAGCAGCACGAAGATGAACACGGCGGCGCCGACCACCGCGCCCAGGCCATTTCCGCCGGCCGGCAACTGGTCCATGGTCCGGGCGAGCTTCGCCACTTCAGCGTCGGAGAGGCTGGCGATCCGCTGCTGCGCTTGGGCGGCATCGATCCCCTGTTGCACCAGGATCTGCTGCACATCCTCACGGTCGAAAAAAGCCGCGACCTGCTGCCGCGCCCCCTGCTGTTGAGCGGCGATGACGCTCTGGGTTTCAATCAGCCGCGCTCCGGCTGTCGCTACCGAAAAATCGAGCAGGACAAAACAACACAATACGAACAGGCTGATCGGTTTCATGAGTTGAGATGGCATGGTCATTATCCTTAGCGAGAGTGGTGCTTCACTGGAAAAATCCTGACTGGCTTAAAGTTTAGATTAGAAGCAGTGATTGTCAATTTGCTCCGTGGCCGCCGGGCGTAACGCCTGCGATCAGGGCCATCGTCACCCTGAACCGGCGACCGCACACTCATGATCCTGCCGGCTGGTCCTTCCCGAAACGATAGATGACCCCCTGCAGATCGTCGCTCAGGTAGAGCGCGCCGTCGCCACCGAGCAGTGGCGCCACCGGGCGGCCCCAGACTTCGCCATCATGCAGCCAGCCGCGCACCAGGTCGAAGGGTTGGCCGCTCGGTCGACCGGCCGTGAACGGTATCGCCACCAGCTTGTAACCGGTCGGCACGCTGCGGTTCCACGAGCCGTGGTAGGCGACCAGCAGCAGGTGGTCGGCCGGAAAATCGAACAATGCTGCCTGCACAAAAGTGATCCCGAGCGGCGCCGAGTGGGCCGGTAGCTCGACGGCGGCCGGAACCGTTTCGGCGCAGCGCTGTACAGAACCAAGCTGCGGATCGGGAACCCGGTTGCCATAACAGTAAGGCCAGCCGTAGTCCTGCCCCGCCTCAATGCGGTTGATCTCGTCCGGAGGCAGGTCGTCGCCGAGCATGTCACGCCCGTTGTCGCTGGCCCAGAGCTCGCCGGTCAGCGGGTGGAGCGCCAGGCCGACGCTGTTGCGCAGGCCGTAGGCGAAGATGCGCCCGCGGTCACTACCGGCGTTAAAAGTCATAATCGTCGCCCGCCGGTTGTCGGTCTCCAGGCAGGCGTTGCAGCTCGAGCCGGCAGAGAGATAGAGGGTGCCGTCGGCTTTCACGGCCAGCGTGCGGGTCCAGTGTCCGCCGCCGCTCGGCAGGTCGCGACTCTGTTCGGTGACGTTTGCCGCTCGCCCCGCATCGTTCAGCTCCAGCCGTAACAGGCGATCGGTTTCCGCTGCCCAGAGCGTCCCGCCGGCCAGGGCCAGGCCATGGACGCTGGCCAGCCGGTCGGCAACCAGCGTGGTCGCATCGGCGCGGCCATCGTGATCGGTGTCGGCCAGGGCGAGGATCTGACCGCGATCAGGGATCGAAACCAACAGCCGGCCAGCCGGTCCCTGACTGAGCAGCCGGGCCTGGCCGAGGTCGCTGGCAAAGATCTTGACCTGCCAGCCGCGCGGCAGCTCGAGGGTTTGCCCTCTGACCGCAACCGGTCCCTCCTCAACGACCACCGGCACCAGTTGCAGCGCGGCCGGTGCGACAACTCCGGTTGATTCAGCAGCCGGGCCCTTGGGCAGCCCCTCCGGCCAGATGGAGTTGATGCCGGCCTGGGCCAGCAGGGCGCCGAGCGGAACAACCAGGAACAGGTAGCGCAGCGGCAACTTGCGCAGCAGCGTCCCGGTGCTGAGCACCAGGAACAAGCCAGCCACAACCCAGAGCCAGCCGCTGTACATCGGCAGGTACGGAGCCGCCAGTGCCGCGAAGAGGCCGGCCGTGACCAGGGCTATGGAGACACTGAGCAGGAGGATTAACATGCCTTCAGGGTAGCATATGGCGGAGGGAAGTCGAGGTTGCTGCGCCGCGCGCGGTCAGTCCTGTTGCTCAGCCCTGGCGCGCCACTCCAGCCCCCAGTTCCAGGCCCGCAGCAGCTGTT
>DATFMT010000172.1:0-2660 GCA_035266745.1 Geothermobacteraceae bacterium
CTACGTCGCCATCGTCATGCTGTTTCCGGTTTCGGTCCTGTACTACTTCATCATGGCCGGCTTTATCCGCATCGTCGACATCTTCCCCGCCCTGGTCGATGAAAACCATTCTGAAGACGTTTGAGTCCTGCAAGGCCCGTCTCTGACCCATCCAGGTTACGACTTGCCAGTCTGCCGGGTCCGGTCGATAATCATCTGCAGACTTAGATACGGAAGCAGGAAGAATGGACACTCACAGCAAAACTATCGGCTACATCCTGTGGATCTTCGGCTTCATGGGTGCCCATAGATTCTACTACGGGAAACCGGTCAGCGGCACGCTCTGGTTTTTCACCCTCGGGCTGTTTTTTATCGGCTGGATTGTCGACCTGATCCTGATTCCCGGCATGGATCGCGAAGCAGGCCTCAAGTTCACATCGGGTCCGATCGACTACAATCTGGCCTGGATTCTGCTCACCTTCCTCGGCCTGTTCGGCATCCACCGCTTTTACCTGGGCAAATGGTTGAGCGCCCTGCTCTATCTGCTGACCGGCGGTCTGTTCCTGATCGGCCTGGTCTACGATTACTGGACGCTCAACCAGCAAATCAGCCAGGTCAACCGGCAGATGAGCTAGCCTGGCAAGCAAGATCTGGTATCTTAAACATGCCGGTCCATGCTCCTGGCCGAGGCCAGCTCGAGGAACTTGCCTCCCGGAGCGTCTCACACGGGCCCGTACGATCCAGTGCCACTAAAGCCAAAACGAACACGCCGATGAGTTGGCATTTAAACAATCCAGGATGAGGAACGAACCATGACTGAACCTATGCACCTAATCGAGGGGGGCTGTCACTGCGGGAACATTAGTCTGTCCTACCAGACTCCCCGGCCGCCGGCGGAAATTTCAATTCGCACCTGTGACTGCAGTTTCTGCACAAAGCAGGGGGCTTACTACACCTCGCATCCGCAGGGGCAGCTCACCATCATCATTGCCGACCGGGAACGGGTCAAAAAATACCGTTTTGCGACCCTGACCGCTGACGCCTGGTTCTGTACCCGCTGCGGGACCTACGTGCTGATGACCGCGGAGATTGAAAATCATCTCTATGCGGCGTTAAACGTCAACTGTCTGAATGAGCTGCATTTCAACCGCCTGACGGTGCCAGCTCTGAGCCTGGGTGAAGACAGTATCGAGCAACGGCTCTCAAGACGGCAGAAGGCCTGGATCGGTACCGTCGCCATCCTCGACAAAACCGATGAATGAGTTGACCGCGCCGCAGCTTGTCGAACTCCGGGAACGGCTCAACAAAATGCAGCAGGAGCTGACCGGTTTGCTCGAGAACTCCAGCGAAGGTGCCCTTCCGGTCGCTCTCGAGCAGCCGATCGGTCGCCTGTCGCGGATGGACGCCATGCAACAGCAGAGCATGGTCCAGGCGAACCGGAGTGCCGCCCGCACTCAGCTGGAACTGGTCAATGCGGCCCTGCGGCGGATCAGTGCAAGCGACTATGGCGACTGTCTCGCCTGCGAGGAGCCGATCCCGTTCAGTCGTTTGCAGGTCAAGCCGGAGACAGCGCTGTGTATCGACTGCCAGCGCTCCAATGAACAGCGCTAAAGAAAGCAAAACAACTGAAAGGAGATTGCCATGCGAAGCCTGTTTGCCATGATCCTGGTTCTTGTCCTCGTCGCCCTGGCCCAGGCCGCGACGGGGCTGGTCGCCATCAAGAGCCCGCATTCGGTCACGGAGACCGCCGACCGGCTGGAAGCGGCCCTGCAGGCCAAAGGGATGACGGTTTTCAACCGCATCGACCATGCCGCCGGCGCCGCCTCGGTCGGAGCCGAGCTGCGCCCGACCCAACTGGTGATCTTCGGCAATCCCAAGGTCGGCACCCCGCTGCTGCAATGCGACCAGACAGTGGGGATCGACCTGCCGCAAAAAGCCCTGATCTGGCAGGATGCCGCGGGGCAGACCTGGTTCGCCTACAATGACCCGCACTACCTGGCCGAGCGCCATCAGCTCCAGGGATGCCAGGAAGTTATTGACAAAGTCGCCGGAGCGTTAAACAATTTTGCTCGCGCTGCCACCCAACCCTGACCGAGAAAGAAGCGTTTGCCCCATGAACAAAATCTCCCTGTTGCTGCTCGTCCTGACCCTGTTCACCGCCCTGGGCGCCCAGGCGACCGAAGAATACGCCGCGCAGACCGGCCAGGACTGCGCCGTCTGCCACCTCGATCCGGCCGGCGGCGGCGAGCTGACCGAGGCCGGCACCGCCTACCGTGGCTACCTGGCCGAGACGACGGGGGTCGCGACCGAGTCCGGTTTTAGCCTGGTGCGCCTCGTCGCCGGCTACCTGCACCTGTTCTTCGCCCTGTTCTGGTTCGGCACCATCCTTTACGTTCACCTGATCCTCAAGCCGGCCTACGCCTCGGGCGGGCTGCCGCGCGGCGAGGTGCGGGTCGGGGTGCTGTCGATGATCATGATGGGAATCACCGGGGCGATCCTCATGGCCTACCGGGTTCCCGACTCCACGTTTCTTGTCTCCACCCGTTTCGGCGTGCTGCTGCTGGTCAAGGTCGGCCTCTACCTGGTGATGGTCCTCTCCGCTGCCTACGTGGTGCTCGTCATCGGCCCCAAACTGCGCAAGCAGAAGCGTCCCGCCAGCCAGGCCTGCCCGGTTGGGGATG
>DATFMT010000173.1:0-6017 GCA_035266745.1 Geothermobacteraceae bacterium
GGCCGAGATTGAAGGTGTCGTTGGCCAGCGAACGCTCGGGTAAGAGCTGCTTGCCGGCGCTGGTCAGCTCCTGACGGGCCTGGGCCGGTTTGAACTGGCCAGCCAACAAGGTCAGTTCCGGAGCGAACTTGTACTTAATAAAGACGTCCTCGGTGCGCCAGCCGCTGGAGACGTCCCCCTGCAGCTTGTAACCAAAGTTCTTGCTGAAGACGTTACCCTGCACCTGCAGCTTGAAGCGACGGATGTCGAAATCGCTCTTGGCGTCCGTACCCGGCGCATCAAAATCGGTGTAACGATAAATCAGCTGGCCATAACCGCCGATCTTCAGCTTGGATGTCCCGTCGGCACTGGTCGCGGTCAGCCCCTTGCCGGGGGTGTAGACCACCTGCCCGCCCTTGCTCGCTTCTGCGTAATCCTCGGCGGTAATAACCCCCTTGTCCTTGAGAATTTCCTCCAGGGACCTTGCCTGCGCCTGGTCAGAAGGCCAGCTGCAGAGCAGCAAAACCACAACACTTAAACCAATACTCCATTTCATCTTCTGTATCTCCTCCAAGAGTGAAACAATTCATACGAGTTGATTGCTAAACGCGGGCAGCTCTGCCCCCTTGGCAGCGCCCACCGATGCGAAATTGGATATCCCTCCTTTCCCCTTAAAGATTTTGAATCGTCCCGTCTCGGAAATACGTACAAACCTCCCTGCCAGCAGGCAGCGAGAGCATCTCCTTTCCGAACACGGGAGGCACGGCGGTTTACCACCGCACCCATTGGCCGGCTGCCCTGGGAATGACTCCTTTAGGCAGGACGGCTCGGAGCACTTTCGGCTCGATAAACGAGCCCTCTTTATCCGGCGACTGTTGCGCTGTCACCCGGTTGTCAAACGAATACCTCCTGTTTGCGGATCGTCTGCATCCGCTTCAGCAGATCCAGCCCCATCTGACAGGCAGCGAAACTGTCGGCACTCGCCTCGGCAGCTACCGCCACCAGGGAGATAATCTCGCCGACCGCCAACCGGCCGCTGCGCCGCTGCAGCAGCACACCTTCGAGTGGCCAACGCGCCTTGAGCGCTGTGGCGATTTCCTCTAGTTCATCCTGCGTCTCCGGCACAGCCTGGTAATCGACGGCGCAACTGATACGTCCGGTCCCGCCATCGGCCTTGACAACGGCATAATGAAACAGTACTGAGCCGGCACTCTGATGCTGCAGTTGCAAGAAGCACTGCCGCGGGTCGATCGGCTCGTTGACAATCTGGACCATGGTTCCTCCTGTGGCCGGTCCAACCGACCGGCAAATCAAAGCTACTCAATGAAGCAAACAACCAACAAAAAGGGTCCCTTTCCGAACGGAAAGGAACCCTGGAATCACCGCCCCGTTTCAACCGGTTACGGTGCATCGAGTTCTCCTTTCCACAATGGGAGGCACGATTGTTTCCGACCGTACCCGTCGGCAACTGCCCATGGGGAACAACCCTTTAGGAACAGCAACTCGGAGTCTATATTCTGTTGTTTGCAAACAAACCATAACGCCCGCTACGGAGTTGACCACATCAACGGGCCTTACAGCGGAATTTCATCGACCTCCATATGCAACAGGTTGAAGGCAAGCTTGCGATTACGCAGCAGCCGGCCCTGATCGAGCAGCAGCTTGCATACCTCGGCGACCTCGAAACTCGCCGCCACCGCCGGGGTAAAGGAGGGATTGCCGAGTTGTTGCTCGACCCCCTTGCCACCCTTCCAGTGACGATAAATCGTCTGCAGGGTAGTGTCGCCCGGCATGACGGTCGCAACATGCCCGTACCAGCCAGCGATCGCTCCGTGGACCAAAGGCACCTGCAGCTCGCTGCAGATTTCGGCCAGTTCAAGCCGGGCAGTGACATTGTCCACCGCATCAACGACACAATCGACGCCGGTCAGAAGTTCTACACCGTTACTTTTACCGCACATGGCCTGGATCGGTCGCAGGGTCACCGCCGGATTGACCTCGGCGATCCGCTCGGCCGCCACCTCGACCTTGACCCGGCCGAGTTTGGCGGGCGAAGAGAGGAGCTGGCGGTTCAAATTGTTCTCCTCAAAGACATCGGCATCGATCGAGACCAGCTGGCCGATGCCAAGCCGCGCCAGCTGCTCGAGGATATATCCCCCCAGCCCGCCGGCACCGACCACCGCGACCTTGCTGCGAAACAGCTGCAGCTGCTGGGACGTGGAGATCATCTGCCGGTTGCGCTGGTAGCGCGCCGGCAGCAGTTCGGAGCTGAGAATCGCCTCCTCGACCTCGGCCAGGGTCACGCTGTACTCTTTTGCAGCAGCTTCCTGGACCGGCCAGGAAACCAGACCGTCACTTGCTTGTGCCTGCAGGGACTCGTGCAAGGGTACCATCCTAGCCTCCTCCGACCAGCGGAAAGATCGCCAGGGTCTCGCCGTCATGCAGCTCACGGTCGAGATCGACATGACGATTGCTGACCATGAGAATACCGAGCTGTTCGCGCGGCAATCCCAACTCGTCGACAATTGTGCCGACAGTGGTGCCGGAGGGGTATTCCCGCTCTGCGATATCGAAACGATCGACCCGGAAAGTTGCGAAGAGTTTGACGGTGATTTTAATCATGACTCATCTCCGAATTGGACCCTGAGGTTGAACAGTTCCTTGCCGTCCGGAAAAATCGTCAGCGACCGGAACTGCTCAACCGGCTGCTTTTGACCATCGATCCGGAATTCCCTGACCCGCAAACGTTCCGGCCATTCCGTAAGAAACTTCGACAGCCGTTCCGCCGACAGTAGAATTCCCCGCATCAGCAGTCGCGGACCGAGTTCTGCGAGCAGCAGGTTGTATAACTTGAGCTTGATCGTTCCCCGGCGCGACTCCGGGATGCCCTCATTACGGTAGGTCATCGCGCCGCGCATGGCGGCATAATGGCCTCCGCTCCGCATGGTTGCCCCCACCAGGCCCGGCATCGCTCCGGAAAGTGCCAGCACCGCGCCATCATGAATCAGGGCGGTAGCGGCGTCATCGACCGCCCGGTGGTTCAGAAACAGGGTGGTAATCCGTCCGGCGATATAGTCCGAAGCAATGCCGAATTGATCGGTCAGCAGTTCCTTGATACTGCAGCCGACCTCGACCTCAACCTCGACCCCCTCCTGGAACAAGGGATAAAAAAGTCTCAGCAGTTCCGGATGAAGGTTCACTTCTATGGATCGGTCGAAACTCATGCAAAAAATCTATCCCAATGAGTCTGCCGGCCGATCAATGCACCCGACAGGGTTTGGTGGTAAAAGGGGGAGGCAAGATGCCTCCCCCATCGTACATCAAAAATTACCAGTTGAAAACCGTATCGAGTTCCTCGTCACTGACCGAGAAGGTCTGGTTGTGCGGCGCGATCGGATCGGTGTAGAAGAACCGCGGCAAGCGGTCGTCTTCCTTGGTGAAACCGGCGCGCTTGTTGAAGTCACGCTCGGCAGTCAGCACCGTCTTGCCGAGTTCAACCACGCTGTCGCCAGTCAGCTCGGTACCATAGAAGGCGTTGAGCATGTCGAGCAGCGCCTGGAAGGTCTCTTCCTGGTCCATGATTGCAAAGGCGATGAACAGGCACATGCCGGTCGAATCGATCGCCGCAGTGGCGATCTGCAGGTTACGCGACAGTTCGACCTGCCCTTCGGTCTTCAACGGATCGACATCGCCGCCGACTTTGAGGATATTGGTGGCAATGGCGTAACCGGCGGTGTGGTCGGCGCCCTGGGTGGTGGTGGCGTAGGTGACGCCGATCCCCTGGATCGGACGCGGATCGTAGGCCGGGATCGCCTGGTTCTTGACGACCGGAACCTTTTCAACGCCAAAGACCTTGCCGGTAGTACCGGCGCCACTGCCGAGAACCCGGCCAAGCGGGGTCCCCTTGCCGACTTCTTCCATCAGCCGGATGGCGCCTGCGCTATCGCCGAACTCGGCCAGACCGGCATCCATGGCGACGCCGATGGTGACGCCCATTTCGATGGTATCGAGACCGAAATCGTCGTCCATGCGGTCGAGCTTGGCGACGACATCGAGATCGTCGATGCCGCAGTGGCCGCCGTGAGACCAGACGGTCTCGTACTCGGGCTGCTTGGTCACGTAGTTGCCGTCGGCGTCATTGAAGATGCCGGAACACTGGATGACGCAACCACGATGGCAACCGTGGGTCGGAGTGCCGCCACGCTTGACTTCGAGCTCGGCCTGGGCTTCGCCACTGAGCTTGGCGCCGCCTTCAAAGACTCCGGACTTGAAGTTGCGGGTCGGATAACCACCGGCCTCGTTGAGGACGTTGGTCAGCACGTTGGTACCGTAGGCCGGCAGGCCTTCGCCGGTGACCGGGTGCTTACGCAGGCCCTCAACGAACTTGCGGTTGGCGTCGCGGTATTTTTCCGGATCTTTCGGCGCCCGGTGTTTACAACCGGCATCATCAAGGATGATCGCCTTGACCCGCTTGGAGCCCATGACCGCGCCGACGCCGCCGCGACCACAGTGACGGGTGGGGCGCAGTTCCGGGTCGGTGCAAGCAATCGAGGCTGCGTGCATCAGCCGCTCCCCGGCCGAACCGATCGTCATGTAGGCTACCTTGTCGCCATACTGGCCACGCAGTTTTTCAACCAGCGCATAGTTGTCCATCAGCTTCAGGCTGTTGTCGACCTCGACTTTGATCCCATCCTTGTTGACGATGATCTTGTAGAGGTCGTCCCCTTCCGGCTTGCCTTCCAGAACGATGGCGGCGTAACCGATCCGGGCCAGCACTTGGGCAGCCTGGCCACCGGCGTTGGATTCCTTGATGGTACCGGTCAGCGGGCTCTTGCAACCGACCGACAGGCGACCGGTCATGGCGCCGGTGCTGCCGCTGAGCATACCGGGGGCGATGACCAGTTTGTTCTCAGCACCGAGTGCATGACAGAGGGGATTGACCTCTTTATTGATCATCAGTGAGGTGGTCGCGCGCCCGCCGAGACCGGCGTATTCGCCGACCGGCTCTGTGGTAATTTTCGGGCCGCCTGCAGCGCCCATGTCGATTCTGGCAATCTTATCCATTCCTGTGCTCCTTTACTCTGTAGTCAAAGGGGTCAACATCTCCTTTCCACCAGGGAGGCAAAGCCGTTTCCAACTCAACCCATAGGCCCTTAACCTTAGGACGGCACCCTTAGGCTATGAGGCTCGGAGGTTTTACCATTTTTCATCAGCTTAATACTTTCCTCAAGTATTTATTTGCAATGCCAGTGCCACATATTAAAACAACGGTTGATAATTTTTTATATTGTATTTTAAGCCACTTACATACCACATCCTCGACTCAGCAACGACTGACATAGACATAGTACCAACAGTTTGTAGCAAAAATCTACGCATCGAACCAAATAACCTGTATGAACTGCCTCAAATTGTGTTGCGTTTCCCCCCAACGAGGAATTATTACCCATGTTTCCGGGCAACAATTCCGGCCAGGGAGCCGCCTTTCCGGGAAGGTTCCAGGCCCTCTTCATGAAGCAGCACGTCCCAACCCGCGAAAATTTCCAGCAGCTCACCAGGTCGCAGGGCGAACTCCGGGTTGACCGAACCGAACTGCGCAGGTCCCGCACAACTGAAGGTGCGAAATACGGCCATACCACCGGCAGCAACCCGTTTGAGCAGGTCGGGCAACAAGGGACGGTGGAGGTAAAAAATGTTAAGCAGCAGATCGAAGGGTCCGTCCGGCAGAAGCGGCTGCGACTCCAGGTCGATGAGTCGGGTGTCAATATCAAGTCCGCGTTTATCAACCTGGGCCTTGAGCAGATCAAGGGCAACCGGGGAGACGTCAACTGCCGTCACAGAAAATCCCCGTTCGGCAAGATAAACCGCATTGCGGCCCATGCCGCAGGCGACATCGAGAACCCGACCCGGCACCAGCATGGAAGCGATCTGTTGCAACCAGGGATCTGCCTGTCGGTCAGCCTGAGAAGCTTTATCCCGCCAGCGCTGATTCCATCTTTGTTGAATATCGTCCATGGCTTCTCAATGGTTCGACCGTT
>DATFMT010000174.1:0-19480 GCA_035266745.1 Geothermobacteraceae bacterium
GACGCCTTTCCCGACGTCACCCCCGCCCTGGTCCAGGTCTTCACCGAGACCGAGGGCCTCGCTCCCGAGGAGGTGGAAAAGTACGTCACCTACCCGGTCGAGACCGCCATGAACGGCCTGCCCGAGCTCAAGGAGATTCGCTCGGTCTCCAACTTCGGCCTGTCGGTGATCAACGTCTACTTCGAGGACGGCACCGACGTCTACTTTGCCCGCCAGCTGGTGAACGAGCGTCTGCAGCTGGCCCGCGAGGAGATCCCCGAGGGCTTCGGCGACCCGGAAATGGGGCCGATCGCCACCGGCCTGGGGCAGATCCTCTTCTACGTCCTCGAGGATGACACCGGCAAGCGCAGCCCCGAGGAGATGCGCGAGATCCAGGACTGGCTGATCAAGTTCAACCTGCAGACCGTCCCCGGCGTAACCGAGGTGCTCTCCCTGGGCGGCGAGGTGAAGCAGTTCCAGGTACGGGTGCGTCCCGCCGATCTGTTGCGTTTTGATCTCGCCATCGGCGAGATCGTCGAGAAGGTCGAAGCCAACAACGGCAACGTCGGCGCCCAGTTCCTGGTCCAGAACGCCGAGGAATACATCGTCCGTTCGGTCGGTCTGGCTGAACAAATTAGCGACCTGGAACGCATTGTGCTCAAGGTGCAGGACGGCACCCCGGTCTATCTCGACCAGGTGGCCGACATCGTTATCGGTGGCGAGATCCGCCGCGGCCTTGCAACCATGAACGGGTCTGGCGAGGCGGTGGTCGGCATGGTCCTCAAGCTGATCGGCACCAACACCTCGACCGTCATCACCGACGTCAAGGCCAAACTGGATGAGATCAACCAGGTGCTGCCCGAAGGGGTCAGGGTCGTTCCCTACTACGACCAGGCGACCCTGGTCGGCAAGTGCGTGAAGACGGTCACCGATTCACTGATTTTCGGCGTGCTGCTGGTGGCCGGAGTGCTGCTGATCTTCATGGGCGGCCTGCGAGCCAGCCTAGTGGTGGCCCTCTCCATCCCCTTCTCCATCTTCTTCGCCTTCATCCTGATGAATATTTTCGGCATCAGCGCCAACCTCATGTCGCTGGGAGGCCTCGCCATCGCCATCGGCATGATGGTCGACGCCACCATCGTCATGGTGGAGAATGTCGACCGCATGCTGCGCGAGGCCGATCCGGACGATTCCCGTCTGGCCATCGTCAGCCGCGCCTGCGCCGAGGTGGGAAGGCCGATCATCTTCGCCATTGCCATTATCATCATCGTCTTTTTGCCACTGTTCACCCTGCAAGGAGTCGAAGGCAAGACCTTCAAGCCGCTGGCTTACACGGTCTCGCTGGCCATGCTCGGTTCGCTCCTTTACGCCCTGCTGCTGGCCCCGGTCGCCTCTCATTTGCTGATGCGTCGGCCCAAGTCGGTGGCTGAGGGCGAAGGAGCCAAGGAGGCCTGGATCGTGCGTTGGCTGCTGCTTCCCTATCGCCCAGCGGTCAGCCTGTTTGTGCGCCACCGTTCCATCGCGGTGGGCCTGGCCGTGGCGATGCTGGTAGCAGGACTGCTGATCTTCCCGCGACTCGGCTCGGAGTTCGTCCCCCGGCTCGACGAGGGGGATCTGCTGATCCGCGCCACCATGGCACCGTCGATCTCTTTGGGTGAGTCGAAGGAGACCATGCAGCGCTTCGAAAAACGCCTCATGGCCGAATTCCCCGAGGTGACTCGGGTCGTCACCCGCGTCGGCCGCGGCGAAGTCGGCGCCCATGCCGACCCGGTCAACAGCGCCGAGGCCTTTGTCGCCCTCAAGCCACAGGATGAGTGGACCAGCGCCGAAAGCCCAGATGCGCTCTACGCAGCCATCAGCGAGGCGTTCGAGGACTTTCCAGGCGCCCAGTTCAACGTCACCCAGCCGATCGCCGCAGCGGTCGACGAGCTACTCACCGGCACCAAGGCGGAGCTTGCCATCAAGATCTTCGGACCCGACATGGACGTGCTCAAGGAGAAGGCGGCCAAGATCGAAGCGGTGATCCGCGAGATTCCCGGCGCCGCCGACGTGCAGAAGGACCAGGTGACCGGCACGCCGCAGCTGCGCATCCGCATCGACCGCAAGGCCATCGCCCGCTACGGCATCAACGTCGAGGATGTGCAGAGTGTCATCCGCACCGCCGTCGGCGGCGAGACCGCCGGCCAAATCTTCGAGGGGATTCGCCGCTTCGATATTTTCGTGCGTTTTGCCGAGGAGGCCCGCGCCGATGCCGAGGCGATCAAACATATCCTCATCAAAGCTCCCGGCGGGGCCAAGGTTCCCCTCGACCAGCTAGCCGCCATCGAGGAGATCGTCGGCCCGCGCCAGATCACCCGCGAGAACAACCAGCGCTTCATCACCGTGCAGACCAACGTGCGCGGTCGTGACATTGGCTCCTTCGTCGCCGAGGGCCAGAAAGCCATTGCCGCCAAGGTGCAGATGCCGGCCGGGTATCTCGTCAACTGGGGTGGGCAGTTCGAGCTGCAGCAGCAGGCCAACAAGCGCCTGGCGCTGGTGGTGCCGGTCACCCTGCTGGTCATTCTGCTGCTGCTGTTCATGAACTTCAACTCCCTGAAGAACACCTTTCTGATCCTGCTTAATATCCCACTGGCGCTCGTCGGCGGCATCGTCGGTCTGTGGCTGACCGGTCAGAACCTCTCGGTTCCCTCGTCGGTCGGCTTCATCGCCCTGTTCGGTATCGCCCTGGAAAACGGCATGGTGCTCGTCACCTACCTCAACCAGCTGCTGCGCGACGGGGTGGCGATGGACGAAGCGTCCATCAAAGGGGCCTGCCTGCGTCTGCGCCCGGTGCTGATGACCGCCATCACCACGGCACTGGGGCTCATTCCCCTGCTCTTCTCCAGCGGTACGGGGAGCGAAGTACAACGACCCCTGGCCACGGTGGTGGTCGGCGGTCTGGTGACCTCAACCATCCTGACTCTGCTGGTAATCCCGGCGCTCTACAAATGGTTCGCCGTCAAGATCGAAAAGGAGGTTTAGACATGAAGGAGATCAAGGCCTACATTAAAAAGCACAAACTGGACGATGTCATCCGCTCCCTGCGCAAGATCGAAGGGCTCACCGGCGTGAGCCTTATCGACAACTGCGGCTACGGCATCGGCTGGGGTGGTGCCAAGAGAGAGGGACAGATTGACTGCCGCCCCGGCGTCAAGGTGGAGATCGTCTGTCTAGAGGCCCTGGTTGATGAGGTGGTCGCGTCAATCGAGAAGGCCGCCCACACCGGGCTGAAGGGGGACGGGAAGATCTACGTGGGCAACATTGAACAGGCGGTGCGCATCAGCACCGGCGAGCGCGGCGAAGGGGCCGTGTAAGACAACTGATTGTAGGTGAATACGTCGGACTGAGCCCTGGATGATGCCCCCGGCGTCCCTTAGGGGGCATCATCCAGGCGCCGAACTGGCTTGACAGATGGTGGAAGTTGACTTCCATAGAGGGGAGGTAGGGAAAATGACCCGGATTTATCTAACCATATTCCTCATCGTCCTAATCGCCTTCTTGTTTGGAGAAGCAACAAGGTGCCAGGCTCAGACCTACTCCTGCCAAACTGCGAATGGAGTAAGATTTTTTACAAATGATCCGGGCATGATCCCACCCGGCTGCCAAAATGTTTCCGCCGCGGAAATGACAGGAGCCGGCGGCTTAAGTATCGTAGAATTGCCCCATAATGCGCCGATGCAATTCTCGGATGTGCCCGCAACACAAAAAGAAAAGAGAAGAAAACTGGGGCAAACGGTGGATCAGTGGAAGAGAACTGCCGAAGAACTGGTAAGTCAATACAACGCTACTCGAACGCGATTATATCGAGCCCATGCAGCAAGAACAAAGTTGAGGCTTCGACAGGAGCTTAGAGACATCAAATCACGCAGAGATGCTTTGCTCACGGAGGTGGCTGCAGCCAGATTGCCATTCAGGGATCGGGGAACGGTCGAAGAGATTTTATCCGCCATCGCTCCTGATTGATCAACGCACTTTCTGACAGCATCATTAACGAGGAGAACGTTGAAATATCCCGCAATCGGCAACACTAAATAAGGAGGCGCGCATTATGAAAACTGCTAAAACTACTCTTTTCATCACTTTTATCGGGCTGACGTTATCCGCCTGTGCAGCGCATCGCGCTGAATCTACAGTCGGGCAAAAACTACTGTTTAATCATGCGCCCGAATATGCCGTGGTCCTTGCCCCAATGACCTCAGTCACGATCAGCGATGCCCGGGCCTACCAGGATGGCGAACAATTTGTGGTTGCAGGACGGGTCAAACGACTGCACGAGGTTCACTTGCCCGGCCATCTCGATCTGGCGATCTGCGACTCGGATGGAAACCTCCTCGCACAGGAAAAGACCCGCATTTTGGGGTTGTCATCCAAGCGCAAAGGCTCGATGGACCTGCCGTTTCGTTTTCAGCTTGGAATTGTGCCGCCGAAGGGAGCAACGATTCGTCTGCGGTATCATCCCTCTGCCTCGGATAACCCGGAATGGAATTGCATGAATTCTTAGCTATTTGATCTTCACCTTGCCGGCCCCCGGGCTGCTTTCCCATGGGAATTTGCCATGGGTATGTTTCGATTGAAGGCGAGGATCGCAGTTCTTCTTAAAAGAGGAAAAACATGACGCGACGCATCGATTACAGAATCCAGGGGTTGGATTGCTCCGAGGAGGTCGCCATCCTGCGGCGCGAAATCGGCGGGAAACCCGGGATCATCGACCTGGAATTTGATGTCATCAACGCCCGCATGACGGTGGAATTTGAACCGGGACTGCTCTCGGACGATCAGATTGTTCAGGCTGTCGGCAAGAGCGGCATGAAAGCCGTCCCGTGGGAGCGAAGGCGATCCGAGCCGATGGGCACCTTCTGGGAGCGGCACGGTCGACTGGTCCTGACCTCTGCCTCCGGAATTCTGCTCCTGACAGCCTTTGTTACGCACTGGGTCTTGCACGGCAGCCTGCTCGACGTTGTATCCGGCGGCCATCATGACAGTCATTCTTTTCCGCCCTCCGTCATGCTGCTCTACTTCCTCTCCGCAGTTTGCGGGGCATGGTACGTTCTTCCCCGGGCTCTGCAGGCTGCCCGCCGCCTGCGGCCGGACATGAACTTCCTGATGGTGACGGCCGTCATCGGAGCCTTCATCATCGGCGAGTGGTTTGAGGCGGCCACCGTCGCCTTCTTGTTTGCTCTCTCTTTGTTATTGGAGCAGTGGAGCGTCGAGCGGGCGCGCAATGCCATCGGTGCACTGCTCGATCTCGCCCCCGCTACTGCCCGTTTCCGCGACCCGGACCACGGTGATCACCAGGAAAAGCCGGTCGAGGAGGTCCCCCTTGGCGCGATCGTTCTGGTCCGCCCGGGCGAGCGGATCGCATTGGACGGCGAGGTGGTCAGCGGCCAGTCCTCCGTCAACCAGGCGCCGATCACCGGCGAGTCGATGCCGGTCGCCAAAGAACCGGGGGACCAAGTCTATGCCGGCACCATCAATCAGGACGGGACCCTGGAGTTTCGAGCCGACCGCAGCGCCGACGAGACCACCTTGGCACGCATCATTCACATGGTCGAAAGCGCCCAGACGCGCCGGGCCAACAGCCAGCAGTGGGTGGACCGGTTCTCCACCCGGTATACACCGATCATGCTGGCCCTCGCGGTGGCCCTTGCTTTGCTGTCGCCACTGCTGATGGGCCTGCCATGGTCTGAGAGTATCTACCGCGGCCTGGTGCTGTTGGTCATTGCCTGTCCCTGCGCGCTGGTGATCTCCACTCCGGTGAGCATCGTTTCGGCCCTGACTGCCGCCGCCCGCCAGGGCGTTCTGATCAAGGGCGGGCTCTATCTGGAGGCGGCCGGGCGTCTACAGGTCCTGGCTCTGGACAAGACCGGGACGCTCACCACTGGCCAACCCGAAGTGCAGCGTCTCGTCACCCTGAACGGACACAACGAACGGGAACTGCTTGAACGGGCCGCAGCACTGGAGTCTGGCAGCGAGCACCCGCTGGCCAGGGCGATTCTGCGCAGGGCGAAAGAGCTCGGCATCGAGGTCGTCCCGGCGGAGCAGTTCACGGCGTTTCCCGGCAAAGGCGGCGAAGGGAGCATCGGGGGAAGGTTGTTCTGGGTCGGCAGTCACCGGATGATGCACGAGAAAGGCCAGGAGACCCCGGACATTCATTCCCGGGCAGAAGAACTGGAGGATGCCGGCCATACGGTCGTCGCGATCGGCAACGACAGCCATGTCTGCGGGCTGATCAGCATCGCCGACAGCCTGCGCGAAGACATCCCACTCATTATCGCTGAAATCCGGGAAGCGGGGGTCCGGCGAATCGTGATGCTGACTGGCGACAATGCCGGCACGGCCAGGGCGATTGCGGCCGAAACCGGGATCGAGGAATACTACTGTGAGCTTCTGCCCGAAGACAAGGTCGAAGCGGTCGGGCGGCTGGTTCGCGAAAACAAATACGTAGCCATGGTCGGCGACGGCATCAACGACGCCCCGGCCATGGCGGCGGCGACCTTTGGGATCGCCATGGGGGCCATGGGGACCGACGCTGCCCTGGAAACGGCCGACATGGCCCTGATGAGCGATGACCTGTCCAAGCTGCCCTGGCTGATCCGTCACTCCCGCCGGACATTACGTAACATCCAGCAGAACATCGGCTTCGCCTTGGGGCTGAAAGCGGTGTTCATCGTCCTGACCCTGTTCGGGGTGGCGTCGCTCTGGATGGCCATTGCCGCAGACACGGGGGCGACGCTGTTGGTCGTGTCCAACAGCCTGCGACTGCTGAATGACTTTGGGCAAAGGGCTCTACAGAGTTGATTTCACGGTTTGCAGAAATGATGAACATTACCTTCATGACCATCATGCCGTTACTCGCCCTCAGGGGCGGCACAGTCCCTTCGCCAGGCTCTCAAGACCGGCAGGGCAATGATTTTCAGCACGGGGGCGCACTATTCCCTGGTGGCTCTGCCGCTTGCCCTGGCCTTGCCGGACGCATGGGTAGTGACACCTGCGATCATTGTGGCCCAGACGCTTGTGGAACTGGTTGGCGAGTTGATTACATACGTTTGGTGCCCTCGGTGATCTTTCGCGGGGCCCGGCGTGATGACGCGCCTTGCCATTAAGTTGAATTTCTTTCTCATTCTCATTCTCATTCCCGTTCTGGGAATAGAATGGGCATATTTGTTTTGTGGTGAGCTACCACATAATCTGTCATCCTGCCCATAAATAGACTGTTTCAAAAGTCGTCGTCCACCTCATCTCGTCTCATTCGGATGCGTTGTGGTAGCAATGCCAATTTATCTCTGATGTGCTCCACCTGCCTGGAAAGAGGGTAGGTGTCCTGCTCAAACAGGGGGATGTTCACCAGAGTCGCCACCTCGAAGACGAGACCGACGGCACAACTCATGTCGCCTTTTTCAATCTTTTGCAGCGTGGCTCTGGAAATACCGGCACGCTCCGCCAATTCATTTTCCGTCCACCTCTTTTGTTTGCGCCCCAGCTTGATCTGCTCCCCCATGAGGATCGCGGCTTCTTTTGCGTATCTGGAATAGGTTCGTTGTCTTTTCATCAGGAACACCACAAATGATTATTTAATAAGTCATTAAGCTGGTCAATGACTATTATAATAGTCAACATGCTTGGTTTGAAGGGAAAATTTCAAGCTCCAAGTCGAAAATCATTTTTTCACGTCGAAAGCCACCTGTTTCCAAACGGAGGAAAGGCCTATTCAACTCAAATTCTGAGGCGTTTAATCAGCATAATTGACTCAGGCTGGTCCTGAACAGTCATTTTCCCAGTTCCAGATGGTGGAGGCTGTTACACCGATCTGACTTGCGACATCGTGCTGGTAGAAGCTGGTCAGAAATCATTCCGGTTTCAGGCGTGAGTGGAATTTTTTGTGGTCAGTATTCAATACAAGCAGAATCATTGACTTGACCGCCAAGTATTTGTTGCAAATACTCGTTACTTATGTATATTTGAAGAGGATTTGCAATAAGGAGATTCCATGGGTCGGCAACAACAGATACTGGATCTTGCCAGAGAAAAAGGGATTATCCGGGCCGAGGACGTCGAAGCGGTGGGGATTTCCCGAAACTACCTGTACCGAATGCACAAGGAAGGTCTTCTGGTGAAGAGGGCCGTGGGACTCTACGCTCTGCCAGAAGCTCCCGTGACAGAGAACTCGTCTCTGGCGGAGGTTGCGAAAAGGCTGCCTCACGCCGTCGTTTGTCTTATTTCTGCCCTGAGTTACCACGAGATCACCACCCAGATTCCCCATGAGATATGGCTGACGATCCCGAGAGGCTCTTGGCGGCCGAATGTGGAATACCCACCGCTTAACCTGTCCTATGTTTCAGGTCCGGCCTATTCGTTCGGTATTCAGGAGCATGTCCTAAACGGTGTGGCGGTTAAAATTTACAGCCCTGCGAAGACGGTGGCTGATTGCTTCAAGTTCCGCAACAAGGTCGGCCTCGATGTCGCCATTGAAGCGCTCCGCGAGGCATGGCGTTCACGTAAGGTCACCATGGATGAGCTGGTCGAAGCCGCGGCAGTCGACAGAGTGTCGAAAATCATGCGCCCCTATCTGGAGGCGACGGTATGAGCCAGAACAAGAAAAACGTTGCCCATTCAATCTTTCAACGGCTTCTCAACCGCGCCAAAACCAATAGGGAAGATTTCAACCTTCTGCTCTCCCGGTACGGTATGGAGCGATTCCTTTACCGGCTCAGCGTCTCACCTCACAATGATCGGTTCATTCTGAAAGGAGCCAGTCTATTTCTGGTCTGGAAAGGACAGAATTACCGCGTCACCAGGGATGCAGATTTTCTGGGATTTGGCAATGCCGATACTAAACAGTTCGCGGACGTGTTTCGCGACATCTGCCGAGTCGAATTTCAGGGAGATGGCATGATCTATCTGCCGGACTCCCTGAGGGCGGAGGAGATCCGTGAAGACCAGGAATACGATGGCGTGCGAATCACCTTGGTCGGTATGCTCAATCAGGCTCGGATTCCTCTTCAGGTTGATATCGGCTTTGGGGACGCGATCACACCAGCCCCTGAACAGATCGAATATCCGACCCTTTTTGACGCGCCCCCAGCGCTCTTGAAAGCCTATCCCCGTTATACGCTGGTGGCCGAAAAGGCGGAAGCTATGGTCAAACTCGGTCTGGCGAACAGCCGGATGAAGGACTTCTATGATCTCTGGCTGGTCTCCAGACTCTTCACATTCGAAGGAAATTTGTTGCGAAATGCCTTGGAGAATACCTTCAACCGGCGGCGCACAACATTTCCGCAGACAACACCCTTTGCGTTCACGCCGGCTTTTTACGCTGATCCTCAAAAGTCAGTGCAATGGACAGCCTTTGTCAAAAAGTCAAAGCCCGACATTCCGGTTGGCGACCTGCCTGCTGTTATCGCCGACATAGCTGTCTTCCTCATGCCTGTCATCGAAAGCCTGCAATCGAAGGCCTCTTTTGACAACGAATGGATTCCTGATCAGGGCTGGAGTATTCGATCCTAAGGGTTTTTATGGGTCCGGAATCTCTTCAGGTAAAGCTGACCCCGAGCGCTGGAGCGCTTCAGGCCCCTGGACGTGACCCGATAAAAATAGCTCAACCTCCTCCTGGTTACGTCGACAAGGATTATGCCTTCCCGCCAACCAGTCGGACAATTGCTCCGGGTCGCGGCCCATCTCAGCGCCAAGGTCTTTAAACGTCAACCCGTTGACCTGTTTGTACCAAGCAAGCTTTTCCATGAGATCATCAGGACAAGAGATAGGATTGTATCCAAGAAATTTGATGACTCGAGGAAAGTAACGAAGGTCGATAGTCCAGTTATGTTCCCAGTTCCAGAGAGTAGATGCTGTTACGCCAATCTTTACCGCGACATCTTTTTGGTACAATCCAAGCTCAAAACGGCGACGCCGTAGGTGATCGCCGAGGGTGACGGGATCTTCGGTGAGTTCTTTAGGGGACTGTTTTGTAAGAGGAATTTTCATTTTGTAGGTGGTTTTACCTGAGTCGAAATTGTTGGTAAAGGGGTACGCATCTCTGCCCCTGCGGCTACCTCGGCGACAGCATCCACGTCTGCAACTGCACCCCGCCGATGCTGCAACGTTATCGCAGCCGCCTCTCCGGCCCGTTGCTCGACCGGATCGATCTGCACATCGAAGCCCCGCGGGTCAGCCACCAGGAGCTGACCACCGTCACCCCGACCGACTCCTCCGCGCAGATCCGCCAGCGGGTCGAATCCGCCCGCGCCATCCAGCGCCAGCGGCTGCAGCGCTTCGGCCTGCACGCCAACAGCCAGATGCAGACCCGGCATATCAAGCGCTTCTGTACACTCGACAGCGCCGGCGAAGCGCTGCTGGCCAAGGTCACCGACCGTCTCGGTCTCTCGGCCCGCTCCTTCAGCCGGATTCTCAAGGTCGCCAGGACCATCGCCGATCTCGCCGAGGCTGAAAGCATTCAAACGGCGCATCTGGCCGAAGCGATCCAGTACCGCAACCTCGATCGGAAGCTGGCTTGAGCGTTTCAGCTCCGGGTGGTCGAACGAGTCGGGCCAGGTCGAAACCAGCGGACCGGATGACAAATGCACAGGGTCGATTCCGGAATGTCGTCGGGAAGCATTGCGCTCAGTCGAGGATCAGGTTCGGCAGCTCGTCGGTATCGTCAGCCTTGCGCGGGAAATCCTTCTGAAGCAGTTCGCCACAACGGGCGACGGCGGCACAGAGGGAATCGCAGGCGCGCCCGGCACGGATGCCGGAAGTGACGCTGTCGACGATCTCGTCCCAGGTCGCTTTGTCGACCCTGGCGTTGATCCCCCGGTCGGCGAGGACGTGGACGCGGCGTTCGAAGAGACTGAGCAGGATCAGGATACCGGTCTGGTCGCGGGTGGCGTGCAGGCCGTGTTCGAGAAAGGCGACCAGGGCCTTCTCCTCGACTTCCTCGGCCAGCACCTGTTGCGGGATGAAGCGGCGCTTGAGAGCGGGAAGGGCACGGATCAGCCACTTGCAGGGGAGGTAACCGGCCAGGAAGATCGGCAGGAAAACCCAGACCGAGGAGTGGCCGAACCACCAGCTGCAGAGTACCGCGGTACCAAGGGAAAAGAAACCGCCGCCGAAGATCTCGGCGCGCGGATAGTCGAAAGCCGCATCGACGACCATCGGCACGATCTCGCCGCTGGTTTTCTTTTCCGCGGCCTGGACCGCCGCCTCGATGCGTTGCTGCTCCTCGGCGGTGAAGAAGGTTTTGGCTGTCGGTCTGGGCATGTGTCATTCATCCTTTGGTGCAACGGCTGGTCCACCACGTAGCACGGCTGTGAATCTCCTTCGTGGTGCGTATCTGAGATAGGTTACCAGCTCCCCGACGACCCGCCGCCGCCGAACCCGCCGCCCCCTCCTGAGAAGCCGCCTCCACCACCGAACCCGCCGCCGAACCCGCCGCCACCGATCCAGAAGCCGCCGTGGCGACGCCGGTAACCGCGCCGACTGCCGCCACCGAGGGAGAGCAGGGCGGGACCGAAGAAAAACAGCAGCGCCAGCCAGCCCAGGGGATGACGGCGTTTCTTCTGTGTGGTCGTCCCGGTCCCCTGGTACTCGCCGCGCACCGCCTCGATCATGGCCACGACGCCGGCGGTGACGCCGCCGTCGAAATCGCCGGCCTTGAAACGCGGGACGATCTCGTAATCGACGATCCGCCCGGCGAGCAGGTCGGTCAGCCGCCCTTCAAGGCCGTAACCGACCTCGATGCGCACCTGGTGGTCATCGCGGGCGACCAGCAGCAAGGCCCCGTTGTCCTTCCCTTTCTGGCCGATGCCCCAGGCCTGGGCGACGCGGATCGCGTACTCCTCCAGCGACTCCCCTTCGAGCGAAGGAATCGTTAAGACCACGAGCTGGGTCGAATCACTGCGCTCGAACTCGCTGAGCGCCTGCTCCAGGCGCAGCTTCGTCGGCGCCGAGAGGATCCCGGCGCGGTCGTTGACATGGCCGGTCAGCTGCGGAATATCGAGCGCCGCGGTCGGCAGCGCCAGGGCCAGCAGCAGGCAGAGCTGAAGCAGTAGGCTCCGCATCTAGCTAGAACTTCACTTTCGGCGCTTCGGCGGCCCCGGCCTCGGCCTTGAAGGGCTCCTTGCGCTCCAGGTGCAGCAGCAGGCTGTTGGTCAAGTTGCTGGGGAAGGTGCGGATCGAGGTGTTGAAGATCCGCACTGCATCATTGTAGCGCTGGCGGGCGACGTTGATGCGGTTCTCGGTCCCCTCGAGCTGGTGCTGCAGGTCGCGAAAGTTCTGGTTGGCCTTGAGATCCGGGTAGCGCTCGGCCACCACCAGCAGCCTGGAGAGGGCACCGGAGAGCTCTCCCTGGGCCGCCTGGAACTGGCCGAAGGAAGCCGGGTTGCCCAGATCCTTGGTCGAGATGCTGGTCTGGCCGACCTTGGCGCGGGCCTCGGTGACCGCCTGCAGGGTCTCCCGCTCGTGGGAGGCGTAGGCCTTGACCGTCTCCACCAGGTTGGGGATCAGGTCGGCCCGGCGCTGATAGGTCGCTTCAACGTCGGCCCAGGCGGCAAAGACCGACTCTTCGTTCGACTGGATCTGGTTGTAACCGCAGCTGGAGAGGATCGGGGTGACAATCAGGGCCAGCAGCAGGGCCGGCAGCAGATGACGGAACATTGCGGGTCTCCTCAAGGGATAGGGTTCCCGGTCAATATAGTGCCAACCCGACGGGTGTCAAGGGCGGGCGGGGAAAAAGACCTCCTTAGCCGGCCGGCCAAGTGATCCCGCTGATCGTTGCTCTGGATGACCAGGACGGGAAGGGCAGGTGAACATCTCACCGACATAGTGTATTGTCTCCTCTCAATATTTATTTGAGGCGACAACTATGCTGACACTTAGGCATATATGTCCCAACATATTGGAACAACTCACCCAGCCCCCCTAGCAGTCTTAAGAAATTTTGCCAATACATTTAATTTCAATCTGATGTTTCCCGTCGTCATTCCCAAGGCAAATCCCCAGCGGAGTATCGAACTTCATAACGACAACGAACCTTCCAGCGGCTATAATCGAAACCATGTTCAAGCCACCTGCCATCACCCTCCTCACCCTGCTGCTCACCGCCACCTCCGGCCAGGCCTGGTTTCCGCGGCTCGCCGAAGAGATGAATTTCACGTCCGGGACGGCCATCATCGGTCACAACCTGGACTACATCGTCGGTCCGGGAGAAACCCTGATGGAGATCGCCCGCCGCGCCGGGATCGGCTTCGACAACCTGCTGCGCGCCAATCCGGGGATCGATCCCTGGAAGCCGGCGACGGGGCAGCGGCTGCTGCTGCCGAAAGCGGTTCTGGCTCCCGAGCTGATCCGGCCGGGGATCACCATCAACCTGGCGGAACTGCGGCTTTACCTGGTCTGGGATGAAGGGGACGCACGCAAGGTGCGGGTCTACCCGGTAGGAATCGGGCGCGAGGGGTGGGCTACGCCGGTGGGGGAGTACCGGGTCAGTGTCGTCATCGACAACCCGGACTGGACCCCTCCGGCCTCGTTGCGCCTGGAAAAGCCCGAGCTGCCGGGAAGGGTCCCGGCGGGGCCGGACAACCCCCTGGGCAGCCGCTGGATCGGACTGACGGCGGAGGGAGTCGGCATCCACGGCAGCAACCAGCCCTATGGGGTCGGCCGGCGGGTCAGTCACGGCTGTATCCGCCTCTATCCGGAGGACATCCTCGACCTGGCTGGCCGCGTCAAACCGGGAACTCCGGTCCGGATTGTCGACCAGCCGCTGAAACAGCGCCTCTTCGCTGGCAGGCTTTACCTGGAAGCCCACCGACCGTTCAACGATCCGACCGCGGTCATGCTTCCGGACGGCAGCTGGCCCGCCGAGCGCATCGCCCGGGTGCTGACTGAAGCACGCGGCCTGCCAATCGAGATTCGACCAGAGCAATAGCTCCTGTGCCAAAACACAAAAGGTCCCGTCTCCGGGACCTTTTGTCGATATTGGTTTGAGCCGATTATTTTTTCAGGGTCATCTCAAAGGCTTTCTTGGCCTCATCGGCGCTCTGCTTGGCCTGATCGGCGCTCTGCTTGGCCTGATCAGCGCTCTGCTTGGCCTGGGCAGCCGAGGCTTCGGCAGCACCCGCCGCCTGCTCGGCACGACTGGCAGCCGCTTCGGCGCGTTGCGCCGCCTGTTCGGCCCGGGTAGCCGAATCCGCCGCGGCCTGGGCCGACTGGCTGGCACTGGAGCTGGCCTCCTTGGCCTGATTGAGCAGCTCCCGATCAGCCTGGGAAAGCTGCGCGGCACACCCCGCCAGCAGGAAACCGGCGGCCAACACGGTCACGATCACATTGCAGGTTCGTTTCATCGGCATTTCTCCTTGTTATGAAGGTTCATTCCCCTCCATTTAAGCGTGCTTTCGGCGCTTGTCAATCATTCTCCGAGCACCAACGTCACCGCTGGATCGCCTTGAGTGACAAGCATCCCTGTCGCCGGTGACGGCCGGACCGAACGGGCGTACTGGGCGGGCGGAGCGGTCACCGGCCTCGCCGCAGATGCACCGAATCCGCTTTGACTTCACCGCAATCTGTGGTTTTATGAAAACTGGCATCCCGCCTTTTGTGATGCACATGGACCCCGAATACCAGCGGATGACGCATGCACTTTGTCCACCTGTTGACGGCGATCGCCATTCTGTTCCTGGGAGCCCTGGTCGGCGGCCGAATTGCCTCCGGATTCCGCCTGCCGCGAGTGACCGGCTACCTGCTGGCCGGGCTGGTGATTGGTCCGTCATTCGCCCACCTGGTTGAACTGCCCCCCCTGATCGCCCGCGACGCCCTGAACGAGTTGCGCATCATCTCCGACCTGGCCCTGGCGTTGATCCTGATGAATATCGGCGGCCAGTTCCGCACCGACCTGCTGCGCCGCTGGCGGCACCGGATCCTGCTGTTCTCCCTCAGTGAAATTCTGACGACAACGTTTCTGGTCGCCCTGGCCTGTGGACTGGCCAACCAACTGCTTCTGCAGCAGATCATTCCGGGCCTCAACCTGCTGGCAAGCTCCTGCTACATCGCCCTGCTGCTCGGCCTGATCGCCATCGCGACCGCCCCGGCGGCGACCCTGATGGTGATTCGCGAGTACGAAGCCTCTGGTCCGGTGACCAGCACCGTGCTGACCCTGGTCGGCCTGAACAACCTGCTGGCGGTGCTGGGATTTGCCGCTCTCAGTCATTGGCTGATCACTCCGGACGAGGGGGTGCAGATCCTCGCCGCCCGCACTATCGGTCCGCTGATCCTGGGGGGTGCGCTCGGCTTTATCCTGTCGATCTGGGGCCAACGTCTGGAACTCGACAGCGAATTCAAGATTCTGCTGCTCGGCGGGGTCGCCGCCTCCGCCGGGCTCTGCCGGCTGCTCGGTTTCGACTTTCTCCTCGGCAGCTTCGCGCTCGGCATGGTCCTGGCCAACAGCTCGCCGCGCTGGCACCGGATGCTCGACGCCCTGCGCCAGGTGGACTACCCGCTTTATGTCGCGTTCTTTGTCCTGGCCGGCGCCAACCTCCACCTGGAGACACTCGGCCAGATCGGGCTGCTCGGGGTCTGCTACGTTGCCGCCCGTAGCGCCGGCAAATGGCTTGGCGCCAACCTTGGCGCCCGAATCGGCCGTTTCGGCGATCGGGAGCGCCAGTATGTCGGCATGACCCTGCTGGCCCAGGCCGGGGTCGCCATCGGGCTGGCCTCCAACCTGGCCCAGGCCTGGCCGCAGGGGGGGCACCTGATCGAAACCATCGTCTTGGGCTCCGTGGTGGTTTTTGAGCTGGTCGGACCCTTGGCGGTTCGCCATGGCCTGGTTCGTTCCGGCGAGGTGCCGATCCTTTCGCTGTTGCAGAAACGCGCCCCCCAGGGGGCCATGGAAGGCCTGCACAACGTGGCCCAGCATTTCCGCACCTCGCTCGGCCTGCCGGCCGGCCACAACGTCAACAACCCCGGCGATATCCTGGTCAAACATATCATGCGCCAGAACGTTGAAACCATCCGCAACGACACCCGCTTCAACGAGCTGCTGCGGCTGATCTCCCACAGCCGCTACGATCGCTTTCCGGTGGTTGACGGCAAGGGGCATTTTATCGGCATGATCAATTACACGGAAATCCGCAACCTGCTCTTCGAACCCTCACTGGCCAGCCTGGTGGTCGCCAGCGACCTGGTTTCCGCCAAGCCCTATGCGGTAACCCCCGACCAACCGCTCCGCGAAGCGCTCAAACTGTTGCAGGAACACAAGGACATCAGCTTCTTCCCGGTCCTGGCCACTGACGACCAGCAACACCTGCTTGGCATCCTCAACCAGAACGACGTCCTGGCCGCCTTCCGCCGTTTCGCCAAGGAATAAAAAAAGCGCTCCTCGCTGGTATGCGGGAAGCGCTTTTGAGCTGTTCAGATCACAAGCTTTACTGGGTTAGCAATTCCTTGGCCTTTTTTGCTTCCGCTGACAGCGGGAATCTCTCCACGACCTTCTCGAGAATGACCCGGGTGTTATCCTTGTCACCCAGTGCCTGGAATGAGAGCGCTTGTTTCAGCAGCGCCGCTGCCACCTTGGGGTGATCTTGATACTCCTGGATGACATCCTGGAATTGCAGAATAGCATTTTCGTATTTCTTTTCCCCGTACCAGGCTTCGCCGACCCAGTACTTGGCATTCACGACCAAAGCATGCTGGGGATATTTGGCGGCAAACTCGCTCAGCAGTTGCCGCCCCAGGGCATAATCAGCATCCTTGCGAATCGCATCGAGCCCCTTTTGATAAAGCTCTTCGGCTGAAAGGGCCGCAGCTGGAGCCGGCTTTGCTGCGACCGGTGCTGCTTCCAGCTTGGCCAGCCGTTCTTCGATCGCCCGGACCTTAAAGTCGAGCTCGTCACGCAACTGCTGCAACTTGTCCCGCTGGGCCTGCAGACCGCTGTTAAGCTCATCGTACTGGCCGCCCTGAGCCATCATCTCGGCACGGAAAGAATCCAGGTCTGCCTTCAAGTCAGCCTGATTGCGGTTCATGGCATCCAGCTGGCCGCCCCCCGCCCCGCTCATATCCTTACGCAAAGCGACCAACGCCTGCTCGTTCTCGGCCAGTCGGCGCTTCATCTCGGCCAGATCCTGTTCGAAACGTGGCGGTTGCGCTGGCACGCAACTGACCAGGGACATTGCACACAACACCAGCGGAACTATTCTGATGATTTTTCGCACAGCTTCCTCCTCAAACGACAAGGGGCCACGCCTCGGCGCAGCCCCTTTGATTCGTGCCGTTTCAGTTTACATGATCGCCTTGAATTCAGCCCGACGATTCTTGGCCCAGGCGGCTTCGTCATGGCCTGCATCGAGCGGCAGTTCCTCACCATAGGAGATGGTTTCCAGGCGATCGGCAGCGACCCCGAGAGATTCCAGATAATCCTTCGCAGCCTGGGCGCGGCGCTCACCAAGAGCCAGGTTGTATTCGTCCGAACCGCGCTCATCGCAGTGGCCTTCGATTCGCACCCGAACACCGCTGTTGGCCTGCAGGTAAGCGGCGTTGGCCGTCAGGATGTCACGCGCCTCGGCCGACAGGGTAAACTGGTCGAAGTCGAAATGGACCCGCTGCAGCTCGGCCATGACGGCTTCGGTCTGTTGCATCGTCGATTCGCTGACCGCAGATTCGTTCATCCCGGTCTCGGCAACGCCACTGACCGTTTCGGCGGGCATCACGGTCTCGGACGGGGCAGGCTCTACGGGGGTCGGTGCCGGCTTCTTGGCACAACCAGCCGCCAGTAACAGACAAAGGAGGGCCATCACAATCCAATGCATTTTAAGAACTTTTTTCATTTCGTTCCGCTCCTTTCAGAGATCCTCATGTGAATGTTTAATTTTATTTGGGGCAGACAAAAGTCACAAAACCGTCTCGATTATACAGCATGGCGGTCAAAAAACAAGGCTTCTTAGAGACGCGGCGACCAGGCCGGATGACTGAAATTCCCCCCGGAAGGGGTAATTTTTCTTGACCCGGTTCCATCGGCACGCATCTGAAAAATCGCTTTTTTGCCACCCTCGTCCGAGGAATAGACCAGGAATCTGCCGTCCGGGCTCCAGCGCGGATGTTCCTTGTTGCCGGGACCGAAGGTCAGGCGGCGCTCGTCGCTGCCATCCGGTCGAATGGTGTAGATATCAAAACCTGCGGCACCTTTGCGGCTGAAGGCGATCCGGTCGCCTTTCGGGCTCCAGGCCGGGGTGACATTGTACTTCCCGTTCAGGGTCAGGCGCTCGGCCTTTTCACTGGCGAGGTCGAGGATGAAGATATTCGGATTGCCCCGCCGATTGGAGACAAAGGCAATCTGGCGACCATCCGGACTCCAGGAGGGGTCGATGTCGATCGCCCAGTGCCGGGTCAGCCGCTTACGAACGTCACCGTCAATCCCGATCAGGTAGATTTCCGAATCACCGTCCTTGGAAAGGGTCAGGGCTATCTTCTGACCGTCAGGGTGGAAGCGTCCGCCAACGTTCAGGCCCTTCTGCCGCGAGATCCGCGTTTCGCGACCGCTGGCCAGCTCCTTGCGATAGAGATCGGGATTGCCCGCCTTGTAGGAAGTGAAGGTCATCTCGAGCCCGTTCGGCGAAAAATCCGGGTTGAGCACGATGCGCCGGTGATTGGTCAGCCGGATCGGCTTGTGGCCATCGACCTCGGCCACGTAAAGCTCCTTATGCCCGGTCTGGTCCGAGATATAGGCGATCCGGGTACTGAAAGGGCCGAGCTCCCCGGTCAGGCTCTTGAGTATCTGATCGGCAAAGGCATGAGCCATGCGCCGGACATCAGTCAGTTTGCCGACATAGCGCCGTCCGTTGAGCAGCCGACGACTCACCACATCATAGAGCCGGGCCTCGAGCACCAGCTGGTCACCGCGGATCGAGTAGCCCCCCTTGATCAGCGACTCGGCACCGAGCAGCCGCCACTCGGAGAAATCGACATCGATGCTGAGCAGGCCGAGCTTGCGGGCATCGGCGAGAAACGACCGTGGGTCGATCAGCTCGAACAGACCGGAGAGTTCCAAATCGGCAGTCAAGACCTCGGAAAACTCCGCGATCATGGCCGGGTCTGCCTTGCCACCCATAGGTACGAACCGGGGCAGGGCCAAAGGAATCTGCTGTTTGCCGGGAGCGCTGATTTCAATATCAGCCCAAGCTGGCGATCCGATCAGCAGCAGCAGGAGTAACAGCTTGAGAATTCTTTGCAGGTTCATTGATCGATCAAGTCCTTGAGATTGAAGTGAATCGTGTATTCGACCTTCCGGCCCGGCTCGGTCGGCAGCTGTTCGAGCGACCTGACCGCCTGGGTGACTGAGTCGTCAAAACGTTGCTCACCCGATTTTTCGATGACGCGGTAGTCCTTGAGATAGCCCCGGGCATCGAAGACCACCAACACCGAAGCGGCCAGATCGAGCCGGGAGACCTGGTATTTGGAGAGACTCCAGGCCTGTTTGTAATAGGCC
>DATFMT010000175.1:0-5499 GCA_035266745.1 Geothermobacteraceae bacterium
CGAGGCCTTGACCAAACTGCGCCAGGGGCTGCTCGAAAATGATCCCCTGAACAAGTTGATGGTCCTGACGCAACTCGACTGGCAGCAGGTGGACCTGTTCCGGGCCTATCGCAATTATTATTTCCAGCTCGGTTCGCCCTATAGCAAGCTGCGGGTGGCCAACGCCCTGATCAATAATCCGGCTCTCGCCGTACTGTTGTACCGTTACTTCGCTGCCCGCTTTGATCCCGACAGCGGTTACGCCGACCTGCTGGAACGCGAGGAAAAGGCGCTGATGCCGGTGCGCCTGGAGATGATCGAGGCCCTCGACCAGGTCAGCGATGTCAATGAGGACAATATCCTGCGGATTCTTTTCAACCTGATCGATTCGACGGTCAGAACCAATTTCTTCCTGCGCCGGGACCAGGCCGACTATTTCGTTTCCTTCAAGATCAGTGCGATCGGGATCATCGATATGCCGGCGCCACGGCCGCTGTTCGAAACCTACGTTCATTCTCCGACCATGGAGGGGATCCACCTGCGTGGCGGCATGGTTGCCAGGGGCGGGATCCGCTGGTCAGACCGCCCGGACGATTTCCGGACCGAAATCCTCGGGCTGATGAAAACCCAGATGACCAAAAACGCCCTGATCGTCCCGGTCGGCTCAAAAGGGGGTTTCATCGTCAAAACCCCGTTCGCCACCCGGGAGGAGGGGGGAGAATTATCGAAAGCGGCTTACCAGACGCTGATGCGTGGCTTGCTCGACCTGGTCGACAACCGGGTTGCCAACCGGATCGTCAAGCCGCAGCGGGTGGTTGCTCACGACGACGACGATCCCTACCTGGTGGTGGCTGCCGACAAGGGTACCGCCCATTTGCCGGATACCGCCAACGGGGTCAGTGCCGACTACGGCTTCTGGCTCAAGGATGCTTTTGCCAGTGGCGGCTCGCAGGGTTACGACCACAAGAAACTCGGCATTACCGCCAAGGGCGCCTGGGAGTGTGTCGAGCGGCATTTCCGCGAGCTTGGTATCGATGTGCAGATCGACTCGGTGACGGTGGTCGGGATTGGCGACATGAGCGGCGATGTCTTCGGTAATGGCATGCTGTTATCCAAGGCCCTCAAGCTGGTGGCGGCCTTTGATCATCGGCATATTTTCCTCGACCCCGATCCCGACCCGGCAGCGAGCTGGCAGGAGCGTCAGCGCCTGTTTCATCTGCCTCGCTCCTCCTGGGCCGACTACGACCGCTCGTTACTTTCCAAGGGCGGGGGTATTTTCGCGCGCGAGCTCAAAGAGATTCCGCTCTCTGCCGAAGTGCAGGCCTGGCTCAAGGTTCGTCACAGCAGTATCGACCCGCAGGGGCTGATCTCACTGTTGCTGGCGTCAGAGGTCGATCTGCTCTGGAACGGCGGGATCGGCACCTATGTCAAGGCCTCCAGTGAGAAACACCAGGATGCTGGCGACCGGGCCAACGATGGATTGCGCATCGATGCCACGCAGCTGCGGGCCAGGGTGGTCGGAGAGGGGGGGAACCTCGGCATGACCCAGCGGGCCCGGATCGAATATGCCCTGGCCGGCGGCCGGATCAATACCGATGCCATCGATAACTCCGCCGGTGTCGATTGTTCCGACCATGAAGTCAATCTGAAGATATTCCTCCATTACCTGATGGAGCAGGGCAAGGTCAGGGATTTGGAAGAGCGCAACGAGCTGCTCGAACAGATGACCGAAGAGGTCAGCCGAGCCGTGCTGTGCAACAACTATACGCAAAGCCTCTGCCTGTCGCTCGAGCAGCTGCGTTGTCAGCGCGATCTCGGCCAGTTTTCCGACCTGATGGCGCGATTGAGTGATGTCGGATTGCTCGACCGTGGCGGCGAAGTGCTGCCGGGCAACAAGGAGCTGCAGGCACGGCCCGGAAAGCGCCTCGCCCGTCCGGAGCTGTCAATTCTGCTCGCTTACAGCAAAATGCAGCTTTACCAGGGATTGCTGGAGAGTGAACTCGATTTGACGACGACGGCCGAGTCTTTCCTGCGCGAGTATTTCCCGGAGCGCATCCAGGAACGGTTTGCCGAGGATATTGCCCAGCACCCGCTGGGTCGGGAGATCGCCGCCACGATGGTTACCAATCACCTGGTGGATTGCGCCGGGGCCGCGTTCTGTGACCGGCTCTCACGAGCGAGCGGTTGCGGTTTGCCGCAGATTGCCATGGCCTACCTGGTTCTCGACCAGATGCTTCAAGCGCGACGTCTGCGGCGGGATATCTACCAGCTTGACAACCGGCTGCCGTCGGAACGGCAGCATCAATGGCTGCTGGCGGTCGAAGATAGGCTGGCGGACATGGTCCACTGGGGGCTGACCAACGGTTTCGATTTGGTCCTGGATCAGGCCAGTGTGACGACCCTGCACCGGGAGCTGGGCGATTTCCGCTCCGAAGTCACCTCTGCCGCCGGGACCGATGTGTCGGACTTGCTGGCTGCCGGGATGCCGGAAACTGTGGCAGCCCAGCTGTCCGGCCTGGCTCAATTGCGTGATTTTCTCCCGGTCGTGGCCTTGGCGCGGCAGCGTCAGATCGAAGTTGCCAAGGTGACGGCCAGCTACCTGGAGGTCAAACAGTTCCTGGAAATCGATGACCTGCTGGCAGGGATCGATCGGGTCGTCATGCACGATCAGTGGGACCGCCAGGCGGCCCGCACCCTGGCCGGCCAGTTCGAGGCCTTAACCTTCGATCTGACCGGATTGATTCTCGACCAGACCGGAACTGCTGAAGCGGACGTCGCCGGATATTTCCAGCCGCGCCGCCAGATCGTCAAGGCTTACCGCGTCCTGCAACAGCGACTGGCCCAGGAACTGCCATCCGATCTGCATCCATTCGTCGTACTGCTTGGCAGCCTGAGGCGTCTGGCGGTATAATCCCGGCAACCGAACCTCTTGCCATGTAGGAGCCGATTTTGAAAAAACGCGCCCTTGGTCCCTGTGTGACCTTTTTCCCGCAGCCGACCACCATGATCACCAGCATCGGGCTGGATGGTGACGTGAATATCATGACCGCATCCTGGGCCGGGATCGTCAGCAAGACTCCGCCGACCATGGCGGTCTCCTTCAATCACAATCGCCTCAGTTACAACAATATCCGCCAGACCGGAGAGTTTGTCGTGAACCTGGTGCCGACGGGACTCGCCACCGAGGCCGATCTCTGCGGCATCCGCAGCGGTCGCGATCTGGACAAGGCGCAACTTTGCCAACTCAAACTGGAGGCCGCCCAGCAAGTCTCTCCCCCCTTGCTGACATATTCGCCGCTCAACGTCGAGTGCCGGGTTACCCAGGAACTCGAGCTGGGTGAGTACCGTCTGGTGCTGGGTGAAATCCTGCAGATTCACGCTGCCGAGCAGGCTTTTTCCGAGCATCCGAACGGTGATGCCCGTTGCTTTGATCCCCTGGTGTACCTCGGTGGTATCCGTGAATACTGGTCGTTGGGCGAGAAGGTGGCCGACGCCTACCAGGCCGGCAAGATCCTGCTGCCCGGGCAGGCATAAAAATCGCTGGACAGTTTTTAAGCCTGCATGCTATAGAATAAAACGCTTTTTTGTATACGGTCGACGCTGGCCCGGAACTCGCTCCGGAGCCGCATGGCGTCGGTTTTATATTCTCACATACCGCCTGGATCTGCCGGACCGGGACGGAAGGCGAGCAGCTGAATTGGAGTCCACTACGGAACTCTTTTTGCGCCTTTCGGTCTGTACCGGAAGGCGTTTTCGTTAGCTGAAAAAAAGGAGTGGTTTTGAACAAGCGCAAGACGATCCTCGATATTCAGAAAATGAAACATGACGGGGAGAAGATCTCCGTGCTGACCGCCTACGACTACCCCTTTGCGAAACTGCTCGATGCCGCCGGCATCGACATCCTGCTGGTCGGCGATACCGTCGGGGTCGTGGTCAACGGTCACGACACGACCCTGCCGGTCACCCTTGAGGAGATGATCTACCACACTCGCGCAGTGGTGCGCGGCGCATCTTCGGCTCTGGTGGTGGCCGACCTGCCGTTTCTCTCCTATCAGGTCGACCTGCGCGACGCCCGGCTCAACGCCGGTCGACTGGTCAAGGAGGGCGGGGCCCAGGCGGTCAAACTGGAGGGGGGAGTGCATGTCGCAGGAACCATTCAGGCGATTGTCGACATGGACGTCCCGGTCGTCGGTCATATCGGCCTGACCCCGCAGTCGATCCACCGCATGGGCGGTTACCGGGTGCAGGGTCGTCGCGAGGAGCAGGCCCGGCAACTGCTCGCCGATGCCCGCGCGGTCGAGAAAGCCGGGGCCTTCGCCCTGGTGCTGGAGGGGATCCCGGCCCCCCTCGCCAGCGAGATTACCGCTTCACTCACGATCCCGACCATCGGTATCGGTGCCGGTCTCGACTGCGACGGCCAGGTGCTGGTACTGCATGACATTCTCGGTCTGTGCGATCAATTCTCGCCGAAGTTCGTCAAACACTATGCCGACGTTTCCACAATCGTCACTGCGGCGGCGACGGACTATATCGATGACGTGAAGAGCGGGCGCTTTCCCGGTCCGGAGCATAGTTTCAAATAACGGTGGAGAAAGGATGAATGGATGAAGGTCCAGGGTAGAAAGCATGTTGTTTTCCATTGCCCATGCACCTCAATCCTTGCACCTCTATGGAGATCATCACTTCAGTTTCGATGATGCAGCAGAATTGCCTGAAGCTGCACAGAGCCGGGAAAAAGATCGCTTTCGTACCGACCATGGGCTGGTTGCACGAGGGACATCTTTCGCTGCTGCGCGAAGGACGCCGGCGTGGCGATGTCCTGGTCCTGTCGATCTTTGTCAATCCGACCCAGTTCGGGGCAAACGAGGATTTGGAAAGCTATCCGCGCGATCTGAGCCGCGATGCCGCTCTGGCCGAAAGCGTCGGGACCGACCTGATCTTTGCGCCGGATGCGGTCGAGATGTATCCACGCGGCTATGCCAGCTACGTCGATGTCGAGGGCTTGACCGAGAGCTTGTGCGGGGCCGCCAGGCCGGGTCATTTCCGCGGCGTGACCACGGTGGTCAGCAAACTGTTTGCCATCGTCCAGCCGCAGGTCGCGTTCTTTGGCCAGAAGGATTTTCAGCAACTGGCGGTGATCCGCCGCATGACACTTGATTTGAACCTGCCGGTTGAAATCGTCGGCCTGCCGATTGTTCGGGAGACCGATGGTCTGGCGATGAGTTCACGAAACGTTTATCTCACCCCGGACCTGCGCCGCCAGGCACTGGTGTTGTCACGCGCCCTAGCCACGGCCAGGCAACTGGTCGGCAAAGGCGAGACGGATGTTGCCAGGGTCCTTGCCGATTTGCGCCAGATGATCGCCAGCGAACCGGCGGCGCGTATCGATTATATCGAGCTCTGCCACCAATTCACCTTGCAGCCCCAGCAGCAGGTCGATGCCGACTCGGTGCTGCTGCTGGCGGTGTTTTTCGGTGAAACCCGGCTGATAGATAACGGCCTTTTGCGCGAAGCGGCAAA
>DATFMT010000176.1:0-3235 GCA_035266745.1 Geothermobacteraceae bacterium
CCCTGGTTGAACAGGGCCCTGGCGCCCTGGCGATCATCGCCGCCTACCTGGCCGATGAGCGCTGGTTCGTAGTGCGCAACGCGGTCACGATTATCGGAGATATTCGCCATGCCAGCGGTGCTGAATATCTCAATCCGCTACTGCACCATGAAGATATCCGAGTATGCCGTGAAGCCATCCGTTCCCTGACCCGCATCGGTGGTCCCGATGCGGCCAGAATTCTTCTTGAGGCCGTCGACGACAAGGACCAGGAAATCAGCCGCCAAGCGCTCCTATCGCTCGGTGTCGTCAAAGATCCCTCCGCAGTACCAACCCTGCTACGGATCATCCAACGGAGTGACTTCTTCATGAACCTCAGTGGCAAAAAGAAAGACGCACTGCATGCCCTCGGCGAGATTGGCTCACCGGATGCACTGCCCGCACTTGTTGAGCTGGTCAAAAAACGCCGCTTCTTCAAACGTCGCGAGTTCAACGAGCTGCGTGCCCTGGCAGCCCAGGCCCTCGGCGACATCGGTCACCCGGATGCGATTCCGGTCCTTGAAGCGGTCTTCAAATCGGCTTCCGGTGAAGTGGCGCGTCAGGCCAACACCTCCCTCAAACAGCTCTCAAGGCTGAAGGACCAACATGGATCCGGAACACTCTAAACAGGTCATCCAGGCGCTGATCGGTGCCTACAAGGGATTGCGTCTCTACCCGCTGCAGCACCCGGAAATCCAGCGGCAGATGGAGCGACTGGTCCACAACATCTTCTCCATGTTGCATTCTCTCAGTACGATTCGCATCGGTCTCCTTGAAGGAACCCTGTTTCTCGAAACCCACCTGTTCGTCGACCACTTCCCCGCAGCAGTCGAGCTCGCGGAGCTGCTTGAATCGTTCGAAATTGAGGGTCTGGAATTCAACCGTGGTCTCAGCGCGGAAGAGTTGGAAGGTTTGCTGCAGGTTTTCAAAGAGCACCGCGCCCGCGGCGACCAGTTCGACCAGGCTCTGCAGGCCCGGGGGATCAGGCATATCTGTTCGGTGCAGGTTAAGGAGGATGATGACGATGATGAGGCGTCCCCGAGGAAAATCTATCGCCGCGCCCTGAAAGTTGTCGACCGGATTTTCCACGATGTCCGCCTCGGCACGATACCGGCCTCGGAGCAGGCAATCGGCACCATCAAATCGATGGCGCACATGACCCTCACCGAGCCGCATGCCCTGTTCGCCATGTCCATGCTCAAGGATTACGACAACTACACCTTCAATCACTCAGTCAATGTCGCGGTCATCGCCCTGACCGTCGGACGGGCCTGCAATCTGGATGAAGAACGCCTGAGGATTCTCGGCCTGGGGGCATTGTTACACGATATCGGTAAACTGGAAGTCGACTGGGACATCATTAACAAGCCGGGCCAGTTAACTGACGCTGAATTCGAAGAGATCAAGCGCCACCCGAAAAGTGGCGCGGACATCGTCCGCAAGATGCACGGCATCACCCCGGACGTTATCGATATTGTACTTAGTCATCACGTTCATTTTAACCGGGACGGATATCCAACCGATGCCCGGTCCAGAACCAAATCCCCGCTGGTCGATATGGCCGCAATCGCTGACACCTACGATGCCATGACCACCTTGCGCGCCTACCAGCGGCCGATCCCGCCGAGCAAGGCGGCCAAGCGATTGCGGGAACTGGCCGGATCGACCCTCAACCCGGAGATGGTGGAACGCTTTATCGCGTTTCTTGGCCCCTGGCCGGTCGGAACCCTGGTGCGCCTCGACACCAACCAGATTGCCTTGGTGACCTGGGTTGGTACTGAGCATAAAACCGCACTGCGGCTCAAGATACTGCTCGACGCCGATGGCAACCTGCTGAAGGACCTTCCGGAAATTGAATTGACTGGAACGGGGGTAGACAAGGTGGTGGCGGAGGTCGATCCGTTTGTCAAAGGGATCAATGTGACTGACTATCTCGATTGAAACGTCGGCAGATCAGATCCCGAGCAACCCAAGTGCTTCCACTGCCGCTTCCCGAACCCGGGACCGCGAATCCTTGAGCAAGGGTAGCAACAACGGCTCGCCAGTCACGACACCGATCGTCCCGATCGCTCTTGCGGCGCTGCAGACCAGGGCATCGTCTTTTGATTTCAAAACCGCCCCCAGGTAAGGAACCAGGCGCGGGTCAGCGAACTGACCCAGTGCATCGGCGACATGCACCTGCACTGCCGGCGAGGGATCTTTGAGGTGCTTGACCAGCGACCCCAGGCTGTTCCGGTGCTTCTTGCTCCCGAGCACCTGGACCGCTGCTGCACGAATATCGGCGTCCTGATCTTCCAGCGCTTCAAGCAAGACCGGGTAGATCTGCTCGGAATGGATCCGTTCGAGAGAGTAGATCGCCTGAACCCTGACGCCGCGGTTCGCCCCCCTGACCGCCTCAAGCAGCTGCTCAAGCTCGGCCATGGTTTCAAGTCGCTCTAGCGCGGTTGCCGCAGCCTGACGGACATTCTGGTCAGGATCGCTGAGAACTGCCTTAAGCTGATTGCGTCGCTGCTCAAGCATCCATTACCCCCCCCTATGGTCTGACCAGTATACCCTAGAACGGGATGTCGTCATCAGGGTTACCCTGCGGGTTGTCAAAACTGCTGATAGTCGGTTCCGGCCCCTGGGGAATACTCTGGCTGGGCCGGCCAGCGTCTTCTCCGGCGCGACCGAGCATTTGCATCTGGTCGGCAACGATTTCGGTGATATAACGCTTGTTGCCGTCCCGATCATCGTAGGAGCGGGTCTGAATTTTCCCCTCGATGTAGACCTGCTTCCCTTTGTGCAGGTATTTGCCGCAGATTTCAGCCAGCTGGCGCCAGGCGACAATGTTGTGCCATTCGGTCTTTTCCTGCTGGGTGCCGTCCCGATCCTTGTAGCGCTCGGTTGTTGCCAGGGAAAAGGTTGCAACTGCGGTTCCAGACGCGGTGTAACGCAGCTCAGGGTCCTTCCCCAGGTTACCCACCAGAATTATTTTATTGACCGACATAGTTTTTCTCCCTCGAAAATCGTTGCAATCGATGTCAACGGAGCAGCCCCGCTAACCAATAGCCGTGAGTTTAGCCAATATCCGTCGGAGTGTAAAGCGTTTCGAAAAAGGTTTGACTTGACAGACGCCGCTCCCCTAGACTTGCTTATTCAATAACTTGCGGAGTTTTCCTCTTGATACGCACCTCATTTTTTCTCGTCACGATGCCCCTCTGGACGTTGTTCATGA
>DATFMT010000177.1:0-9068 GCA_035266745.1 Geothermobacteraceae bacterium
AACAAGGGTGTTTTGTCGCGGATTCTGCCGGAAGAGGATATGCCCTACATGGCAGATGGTACCCCGGTCGAGATCGTTTTGAACCCGCTCGGTGTCCCGTCGCGTATGAACGTCGGGCAGATTCTCGAGACCCACCTCGGCCTGGCCGCGCGCGGCCTCGGGGTGCAGATCCAGCAGGTCCTCGACAAACAGTTCAATCCCGCTGCGCTGCGCAAGCAGCTCAAGGGCGCCTATGGCGACAAGGAGATGGGCAGCTTCATCGATCAGCTCGACGAGGAGGAACTGCGCGCCATGGCCCAGCGGTTGGCCGGCGGCGTGCCGATGGCCTCACCGGTTTTCGAAGGGGTCACCGAAGAGCAGATGAAGGCCGAGATGGACAAGGCCGGCGTGCCGCTCAGCGGGCAGATGACCCTCTACAACGGCAAGACCGGCGAGCCGTTCAAGGAGCAGGTCACGGTCGGCATCATGTACATGCTGAAGCTGCATCACCTGGTCGACGACAAGATCCACGCCCGCTCCATCGGTCCTTACAGCCTGGTCACCCAGCAGCCGCTCGGGGGTAAGGCGCAGTTCGGTGGCCAGCGACTCGGGGAGATGGAGGTCTGGGCCCTGGAGGCTTATGGTGCCGCGCATGCCCTGCAGGAGTTCCTCACCGTCAAGTCGGACGATGTCGCCGGCCGGACCCGGATGTACGAAGCGATCGTCAAGGGCAAGCACACCCTGGAAGCCGGTCTTCCCGAATCGTTCAACGTCCTGGTCAAGGAGCTTCAGTCGCTTTGTCTGGATGTCGAACTGCTCGAGGAAAACGAGGATTAAGCCCGGCCAACCGGCCCGGTTGCAGACATACATATATAACCAACCATCCCATAAGGAGGATGTGCCTTGGAAGATATCTTTAGCTTGTTTGAACGCCCGAAGGATCCCTTGAACTTTAACGCGATCCGCTTGTCTCTCGCTTCCCCGGAAGCGATTCGGGAGCGTTCTTTTGGTGAAGTCAAAAAACCCGAAACCATCAACTACCGGACCTTCAAGCCGGAGCGCGACGGCCTGTTTTGCGCCAAGATCTTTGGCCCGACCAAGGACTATGAATGTAACTGCGGCAAATACAAGCGAATGAAGCACCGCGGCATCGTCTGCGAGAAGTGCGGTGTTGAGGTTATCCCGAGCAAGGTCCGCCGTGAGCGACTCGGCCATATCGACCTGGCCTGTCCGGTGGCCCACATCTGGCTGCTCAAGTCGCTGCCGTCGCGGATCGGCACCCTGATCGATCTGACCCTCAAAGAGCTCGAGCGGGTCTTGTATTTCGAGGCCTATGTCGTACTCGATGGCGGCGATACCGGCCTCGAACGCGGCCAGCTGCTGACCGAGGACAAGTACCGCGAGGCGATGGACGAGTTCGCCGGTCAGTTCAGTGCCGGGATGGGGGCCGAGGCGGTCCGCGAGCTGCTGACCGGCATCGAGCTCGATGAGCTCGCCGTGCAGCTGCGCCTCGAGATGAAAGAAGCGGCCTCCGAGGCCAAACGTAAGAAAACCGCCAAGCGGCTGAAGGTTGTCGAGGCGTTCCGCGAGAGCGGCAACCACCCCGAGTGGATGATTCTGGAAACCATCCCGGTCCTGCCGCCGGAACTGCGGCCGCTGGTCCCGCTGGATGGTGGTCGGTTCGCCACTTCGGATCTGAACGATCTCTACCGCCGGGTCATCAACCGCAACAACCGCCTCAAGCGGTTGATGGAGTTGCGCGCGCCGGATGTCATTATCCGCAATGAAAAGCGCATGCTCCAGGAAGCGGTTGACGCGCTGTTCGACAACGGCCGCCGCGGTCGGGCGATCACCGGGCCGAACAAGCGGCCTTTGAAATCGCTCTCGGACATGCTCAAGGGCAAGGGCGGCCGGTTCCGCCAGAACCTGCTCGGTAAACGGGTCGACTACTCGGGTCGTTCGGTTATCGTCGTCGGACCGGAGCTGAAGCTGCACCAGTGCGGCCTGCCGAAGAAAATGGCCCTTGAGCTGTTCAAGCCGTTCATCTACAACAAGCTTGAGGAACGGGGCTATTGCACCACCATCAAGAGCGCCAAGAAGATGGTGGAAAAAGAGAAGTCCGAGGTCTGGGACGTGCTCGAGGAGGTCATCAAGGAGCATCCGGTGATGCTTAACCGCGCTCCGACCCTGCACCGCCTCGGCATCCAGGCTTTCGAGCCGGTGCTGATCGAAGGCAAGGCAATCCAGCTCCATCCGCTGGTCTGTACCGCTTTCAACGCCGACTTTGACGGTGACCAGATGGCCGTCCATCTGCCGCTTTCCATCGAAAGCCAGATCGAGGCCCGGGTGCTGATGATGTCGACCAACAACATCCTCTCGCCGGCCAACGGCAAGCCGATTATCGTTCCGTCCCAGGATATGATCCTCGGCCTTTACTACATGACCCGCGAGCGGGCTTTCGCCCAGGGCCACGGGCGGATTTTTGCCGACACCGACGAAGTGCGGATGGCCTACGATGCCGGGGAAGTCGACCTGCAGGCCAAGATCAAGGTGCGGATCGCTCCGTCCAGGGGGGCTGCTGTTGAGCTGACCGAAACGACGGTCGGCCGGGTTCTGCTGCGCGAAGTTGTGCCATCATCGATTCCTTATGTCCATATCAACAAGCTGATGGGCAAGAAGAACGTCGCCGAGCTGATCGATGTCTCGTTCCGCCTCGCCGGCAACAAGGACACTGTCATCCTCGCCGACAAGCTCAAGGAGACCGGTTACAAGTTCTCGACCATCGCCGGTATCTCGATCTGCCTGGATGACATGGTCATCCCGGCCAACAAGCAGAGCTACATTGACAAGGCCGTCGCCGAGGTGACCGAAATCCAGAAACAGTATACCGAAGGTCTGATCACCGATGGCGAGCGTTACAACAAGGTTATCGACATCTGGGCCAAGTGTACCGAGGATATTGCCGAAAACATGCTCGGCAACCTCTCGGTCGATGAGCTGACCGACCCGGAAACCGGTGAGACGGTCAAGGTGCCGTCCCTGAACGCGATCCACATGATGGCCGATTCCGGTGCCCGTGGTTCGGCTCAACAGATTCGTCAGCTCGCCGGGATGCGTGGTCTGATGGCCAAGCCGGACGGCTCGATCATCGAGACCCCGATCACCGCCAACTTCCGTGAAGGCCTGACGGTTCTGCAGTACTTCATCTCGACCCACGGTGCCCGTAAAGGTCTGGCCGATACCGCACTCAAGACCGCCAACTCGGGTTACCTGACCCGCCGGCTGGTCGATGTCGCCCAGGATGCCATTATTACCGAGCAGGATTGCGGTACGCTCGACGGCATCATGGTCTCTTCACTGACCGAGGGTGGGGAAGTCATCGAGCCGTTGGGTGACCGCATCCTGGGCCGGACCGCGCTTGAGGATGTTCTCGATCCGGTCACCGATGAAGTGATCGCCGAGGCCAATCAGGAAATCGACGAGGCGCTGGTCAAGCGAATCGAAAATGCCGGTATCGAAAAACTGCGGATCCGTTCCGTGTTGACCTGCCAGAGCAAGCGTGGCATCTGTACCACCTGCTACGGTCGCGACCTGGCCCGCGGGCACATGGTCAACCTCGGTGAAGCGGTTGGTGTTATTGCCGCCCAGTCGATCGGCGAGCCGGGAACCCAGCTGACCATGCGGACCTTCCACATCGGTGGTACCGCCTCACGCCGCGCTGAGCAGACCTCGCTCGAAGCCCGTTTTGACGGTAAGGTCAAATACCTGAACCTCAATACCGTTGTCGACAAGGATGGTTTCCATGTCGTCATGAACCGTAACGGTGAGGTTGCCGTTGTCGATGAGACCGGTCGTGAACGCGAGCGCTATGGCGTTGTTTATGGCGCCCGGCTCAATGTCGCCCCGGATGGCGACGTGGCCGCCGGAGCCTTGCTGGCCGAATGGGACCCGTACACCATGCCGATCCTCACCGAGATCAAGGGTATGGTCAAATTCGGCGACATCCTGGCCGGCTTGACCATGGAGGAGCAGCTTGACGATGTGACCGGCCTGACCCGGAAGGTTATCATCGAATCGAAGAGCGCTGACAAGCGTCCCCGCCTGACCCTGAAAGACGAAACGGGCAAGACCGCCAAGCTGCCGAATGGTTCACCGGCACGCTATATGCTGCCGGTCGGCGCCAATATCGTCATCCAGGAAGACCAGGAAGTCGGTGCGGGTGAGGTTCTGGCCAAAATACCGCGGGAAACCACTAAGACCAAGGATATCACCGGTGGCTTGCCCCGGGTTGCCGAGCTTTTCGAGGCACGCAAACCGAAGGAGTTCGCGGTCATCTCTGAAATCGACGGTGTCGTCGCCTTCGGCAAGGACTCCAAGGGCAAGCGCAAAGTCGTCGTCACCCCGGAACTGGGTGAGGCCAAGGAATACCTGATCCCGAAAGGCAAGCACATCTCGGTTCACGACGGAGACTTTGTCAAGGCCGGCGAGGCGCTGATGGATGGCTCGAGCAATCCGCACGATATCCTGCGCGTGCTCGGTGAAAAGGAGCTTTCCAAATACCTGGTCGACGAGGTGCAGGAGGTCTACCGCCTGCAGGGGGTCAAGATCAACGACAAACATATCGAGACGATCGTCAGGCAGATGCTGCGCCGGGTCCGGATCAAGGAGGTCGGCGACACCATGTTCCTGCTTGACGACCAGGTCGAGCGGACCGACTTCGAACAGGAAAACCAGCGGGTGCTGGCCGATGGCGGTCAGCCTGCCGTCGGTGAGCCGTTGATGCTTGGTATCACCAAGGCGTCTCTGTCGACCGAGTCCTTCATCTCGGCAGCCTCGTTCCAGGAAACGACCAAAGTGCTGACCCAGGCTGCCATCGAAGGCAAGGTCGATTACCTGCGCGGTCTCAAGGAGAACGTCATCATGGGCCGCCTGATCCCGGCCGGAACCGGGGTCTCGAAGTATCGCGGGGTCCAGCTGATGATCGAAGACCCCGAGGAAGTGCTCGAGGAGCCGGAAGTTTTCGACGAGGATATGCTCGACGAGACCGATGATACGTCGTTGGAAAGCCAGGGAGAAACAGCAGAATAGGGCGTTTTTGCCAGTTTCAAAAAAAACGTTTTAGCTCTAAATAGCGCTTGACAAGGAAGAACCCGCTTGATACATTCAGCGGGTTTTTCCCCTGAATATTGGCCGTAAAATTTGTCTGAATATTGGCTTTAAAAAGATTTAGAAAACCGGGAGTTAATTGGATGCCGACAATCAATCAGCTGATCCGCAAGGGTCGTAAGGCGAAGGTTAAAAAATCGACTGCACCCGCTCTGCAGTGTAATCCGCAGAAGCGTGGAGTCTGCACGCGTGTTTACACGACGACTCCGAAGAAGCCGAATTCGGCCCTGCGGAAGGTTGCCCGTGTACGTTTGACCAATGGAATTGTCGTAACGTCTTACATTCCAGGTGTCGGTCACAACCTTCAGGAGCACTCCGTGGTTCTGATCCGTGGCGGCAGGGTGAAAGACCTTCCTGGTGTTCGTTACCACATTGTTCGCGGAACCCTCGACCTCGCTGGGGTTAAGGACCGGATGCAGGCACGCTCCAAGTACGGGGCTAAACGCCCGAAATAATTTAGGTTGAGAGGACGTCATGCCAAGAAGAAGAGAAGTACCCAAGCGGGTCATACTGCCCGATCCTAAATATCATGACCGTTTGCTGGCGAAGTTTGTCAACGCGATCATGCTTGACGGTAAAAAAAGCACTGCCGAGGCGATTGTCTACGGCGCTTTCGATCTGATCGCTGAGCGTAGCGGTGAAGACGCTCTCGAGGCCTTCAAGAAGGCGATCGAAAACGTCCGGCCGATGCTCGAGGTCAAGTCACGCCGCGTCGGTGGTTCGACCTATCAGGTCCCGGTCGAGGTCCGCTCGGACCGGCGTAACGCCCTGGCGCTGCGCTGGATCATTACCTACTCGCGCAAGCGTGGTGAAAAAACCATGCGGGAGCGCTTGGCCGGTGAGATCCTGGATGCCGCGAACAATCGCGGTACGGCCGTCAAGAAACGTGAAGATACGCACAAGATGGCCGAAGCGAATAAGGCCTTTGCGCACTACCGCTGGTAGCTTATTTGGGGGCGTCATGTCCCCTGGAGGTTGAGAAGTCGTGGCACGTAAGGTAGCTCTCGAAAAAACCCGGAATATCGGCATCATGGCTCATATCGATGCCGGCAAGACCACCACCACCGAGCGGATCCTCTATTACACCGGGGTTTCGCACAAGATTGGTGAGGTCCATGATGGCGCCGCCACCATGGACTGGATGGCACAGGAGCAGGAGCGTGGGATCACCATCACCTCGGCTGCGACGACCTGTTTCTGGCAGGATCACCGGGTTAACATTATTGATACTCCGGGTCACGTTGACTTCACTATTGAAGTTGAGCGTTCCTTGAAGGTTCTCGACGGCTCGGTCGCGGTATTCTGTTCAGTTGGTGGCGTTGAGCCCCAGTCTGAAACCGTCTGGCGCCAAGCTGATAAATACAAGGTTCCCCGCATTGCGTTTATCAACAAGATGGACCGTATCGGTGCCGACTTTCAGCGCGGTGTCAACATGATGCGTGACCGGCTGGGTGCCAACCCGGTGCCGATTCAGTTGCCGATTGGCAAGGAAGAGGACTTCAAGGGGATCATCGACCTAGTACAGATGACGGCGGTCGTTTGGAATGATGAATCGCTTGGCGCCCAGTATGACGTCACCGATATCCCCGCGGACATGCTTGCGGATGCCGAAGCGGCACGCGAAGCGATGCTCGAAGAGATCTGCTCGCAGGATGAAGAGCTGATGGACAAATATCTCGGCGGCGAGGAACTCTCGATCGACGAGATCAAGTCCGGGATTCGCAAGGCGACCATCGGGCTGCATATCAACCCGGTTCTTTGCGGGACGGCTTTCAAGAACAAGGGGGTTCAGACCCTGCTTGACGCGGTGATCGATTATATGCCGTCACCGCTGGATGTTCCGGCGATTCCCGGCATCAACCCCGATACCAACGAAGAGTTGACCCGCCCGGCCGACGATAAGGCGCCGTTTGCCGCCTTGGCCTTTAAGATCATGACTGACCCGTTTGTCGGTCAGCTGACCTTCTTTCGGGTTTATTCCGGTTTTGTCGAGTCGGGAGCCTCGGTGCTCAACTCGACCAAGGGCAAAAAAGAGCGCTTCGGTCGCTTGTTGAAGATGCACGCCAACAAGCGCGAGGAGATCAAAGAAGTCTGGTCCGGCGACATTGCCGCCGCGGTCGGGCTCAAGTATACCACCACCGGTGACACCCTCTGTGATGAGAAGGCACCGAGTCTGCTCGAGTCGATGGAGTTTCCCGAGCCGGTTATCCACATCGCAGTCGAGCCGAAAACCAAGGCCGACCAGGACAAGCTCGGCACCGGCCTGCAGAAGCTCCTCTCCGAGGATCCGTCGCTGCGTTGCCGCACTGATGAGGAGACCGGCCAGACGATCCTCTCCGGGATGGGCGAACTGCACCTCGATATCATCATCGACCGTCTCAAGCGTGAGTTCAAGGTCGAGTCGAATATCGGCGCGCCGCAGGTTGCCTACCGCGAGAGCCTGACCAAGACCGTTGAAGTGCAGGGTAAGTTTGTCCGCCAGTCGGGTGGTCGCGGTCAGTACGGCGACTGCTGGCTGCGGATCGAGCCGCTCGAGCCGGGTGCCGGTTTCGAGTTTGTTGACGCCATCAAGGGAGGGGTGATCCCCAAGGAATACATCCCCGCAGTTGGTAAGGGGGCTGAAGAGGCCGCTGAGACCGGGCCGCTGGCCGGCTTCCCGATCGAGGATATCCGGGTTACCTGCTATGATGGCTCCTACCATGACGTCGACTCATCGGAGATGGCCTTCAAGATCGCCGGTTCCATGGGTTTCAAGGCGGGTGCAGCCAAGGCTTCTCCGGCTCTGCTTGAGCCGACCATGGCCGTCGAGGTCGTCGTCCCCGAGGAATATATGGGTGACGTCATGGGTGACCTCAGTAGCCGCCGCGGCAAGGTCATGGGGATGGATTCCCGTGGAACTGCCCAGGTTATCAATGCTCATGTACCGCTGGCCAACATGTTCGGTTATTCGACTGACCTGCGCAGCGCGACCCAGGGCCGCGCAACTTACACCATGGTGTTTGATCATTACGAACAAGTTCCCAAGGCGATAGCTGAAGAGATCATCGCCAAGGTGAAGGGTTAAAGGGAGAGACGCAATGTCCAAAGCAAAATTCGAGAGAACAAAGCCTCATGTCAACATCGGGACCATCGGTCACGTTGACCATGGGAAGACAACTTTGACCGCAGCGATTACCAAGGTTCTGGCTGAGCAGAGTGGTTCAGGTGAAGTCAAGGCCTTTGACCAGATCGACAACGCCCCGGAAGAGCGCGAGCGTGGTATCACCATCGCCACCGCCCACGTTGAGTATGAGACCGAGAACCGTCACTATGCTCACGTTGACTGCCCGGGCCATGCCGACTACGTCAAGAACATGATCACCGGTGCCGCCCAGATGGACGGTGCGATTCTGGTTTGTTCGGCCGCTGACGGTCCGATGCCGCAGACCCGCGAGCACATCCTGCTCGCTCGTCAGGTCGGCGTTCCGGCCATGGTCGTCTTTTTGAACAAGGCCGACATGGTTGACGACGAAGAGCTGATGGAGCTGGTCGAACTGGAAGTTCGCGAGCTGCTCTCGAGCTATGATTTCCCGGGCGACGATATTCCGATCATTGCCGGCAGCGCGCTGGCCGCCCTCGAAGGGCGCGACGACGCGATCGGCAAAGAGAAGGTTCTCGAGCTGATGGCCGCCGTCGACAGCTACATTCCCGAGCCTGAGCGTGCCATCGACAAGCCGTTCCTGATGCCGGTCGAAGACGTCTTCTCCATCTCCGGGCGTGGTACCGTCGCCACCGGTCGTGTTGAGCGCGGCATCGTCAAGGTACAGGACGAGATCGAGATCGTCGGCATGAAGGCGACCAGCAAGACCGTCGTCACCGGTGTCGAGATGTTCCGCAAGCTGCTCGATCAGGGTCAGGCCGGCGACAACTGCGGCATCCTGCTG
>DATFMT010000178.1:0-6927 GCA_035266745.1 Geothermobacteraceae bacterium
AGCCAGCAGGATAGCAAAAAGCGGGAAGTAATTGGCATAAATTCGACGTCCGAGCGCCTGCCAGAGATCCATCTTGTATTGCGGATAGCGTAGATCGGCGGCAATCTCGGCCCGCCAGTAGGTTTTTCCATCCAGTTCCAGATCTTCGGCCAGCACTCCCTCGGCCAAAATCCCATAGGCAAAGTGTTGGTTCATCAGCCGCACCCGGTACTCGTAGGCGTCGTAAAACCGGTAGCGCCGGGATTCGACCAGCAGCAGGGTGTAGATAATGGCACAGGAAAACAGGAAGATCGAATGATGAATTTCCGGATGCGAATAGCTGTAGCCGAGGAACACCGCGGTGCTCGCCACCGCCCAGTTGGTGGTCCGATCGAGTCGCTCCCGCCAGGCCAGGCTACGCTGCACCTCGGCCCGGTAATAATGGGACAGGGCGGTCACCAATTCGGAACGGTTCAGCTTCCCATCTGGCTTGTCTTGTTCGATCATGCTCTGTCCCCTTTGTAAGCGCACTTGAAGTATACCAAACCTCGGCGGGGACGGATGGAAGAGGTAAAACAAGAACAGCCCCGACCTGTCCGGCCGGGGCTGTGCATTGTCTGGCGTGGCAGAGCCTTACAGGGCCTTTTTGATCAGCCCTTCAAGCTGGTTCTTCGGCACGGCACCGACCACCTGATCAACCACCTTGCCATCCTTGAACAGGATCAGGGTCGGAATCCCGCGGACACCGAACTGGCCTGGCGTAGCCGGGTTCTCATCGACATTGAGCTTGGCAACCTTGACCTGGCCATCATACTCGTCAGCGAGGCCATCCACCACCGGGGCAATCGCTTTGCACGGAGCGCACCAGGAGGCCCAAAAATCGACCAGAACCGGAACGGAAGATTGCAGCACATCGCTGTCAAATGAATCATCTGTCAGTTCAAGGACTTTGTCGCTTGCCATAGTCATATCTCCTTTAGCTCATTTTATTCGCAGGGATAATTTGTATATGTGGTGCAAAGAATGGTTTCATCATAAATCAGCCTGCAGAAAAATCAAGGGATTAATTGCCCTTGGCGCCTCCCGGTTCTTGACACCCGGGCAGCGCATCCCTATCATTCGAGGTAAATAAAATCAGGGGTTTCTATCATGCGCCAGGACAAAATTCTCACTGCGATCAGTCGGCAAAGCAGCCTGATGTCAAGCCTGTTTCAACAGCAGCTAGACGACCTGGAACGGCTTGCCGATTTGACCGTCCATGCTTTCAATAACGGTCACAAGCTGATCTTTGCCGGCAACGGCCTGCTGGCCCCAATCGCCCACCTGAACGCCAACCTGTTTTTTTACCGACTGCGTCTCGAACGCCCGTCCCTGCCGGCCGTGTCGCTGGGCCAGGACGCGGCCCTGGCCTTCGCGCTGGCGCGCGACGGTGCTGCCCAGGAAGCCTTCTCCCGCCAGTTCCAGGTGGTTGCCGAGGCGGGTGACATCCTGCTGCTGCTGGCCGACGGTCAGCACGACCCCGCCTTTGATCTGCTGCTCGATTCCGCCAAAAACAAGGAGTGCCTGACGGTCGCCCTCGCCCCTGACCGCAGCGAGGGCTCGCTGCTGGCCGACATGGTCTTTTCCATGAACACCCAGGTGCCGGCGGAAACCGCCCAGGCGGCCATCTTCTTCGGTCAGCTGCTGTGCGAAATGGTTGAAAACGACCTGTTCGGGATCTGAGCCCTTGCCCGCCGACTGTTCCATCAACCTGCAGCTCGAAGGAAAACTCTGCGTCGTGGTCGGTGCCGGCCACACCGGTCGCCGCAAAAGCCGGCTGTTTCTTGCTGCCGGGGCCACGGTCCGGCTGATCGATCCGGGAGCCGATGCCAGGGAACAGCACGAACACCTGGAAATCCGCTGCCATGCCTACCGTTCAAGCGACCTTGAAGGGGCCCTGCTGGTGGTCGCCGCCACCGACCGCCCCGTGGTCAACCGTCGGGTGGCGACAGACGCCCACCGCCTTGGCCTATTGGTCTGCGTCGCCGACGGCAGCGCCGCCAGTGATTTTACCCTGCCCGCCGTTCGCCAGCTCGGAGACCTGCGTCTGGCGGTTTCTTCCGCAGGCAAGAGTCCTGCCCTGTCCGGGCTGGCAGCCGACCATTTGCTCAACACACTGGAACCCGCCTGGAAGACTGCCCTCGAGCTTGCCGCGGCGCTGCGGGTTTGGCAATTGACACATCCGGAACAAAACGCCTATAATCGATCTATTTTGCGCCAACTGATCGACCAGGGGTTGATCGAGATGCTTTCAACTCGCCGCTATGAGCGGGTCGACCAGCTGCTCCAGGAATCCTGTGGCGCCGATTGCACTCTGGCAGCTCTGGGCCTTAACCTCCCGAGGGACTATGATCGCTAACGTTCTGCTGTATAAAGTCACGTTGCTGGTTTATTTTGTCGCAACTATCCTTTATCTGGTCGATGTCATCGCCCGCCGCGAAAAAGCCGGCCAAATAGGCCGCTGGGTTCTGGTCGGCGGTTTTGCGCTCCACTGTGTCACGCTGCTGGTCCGCTACCTGCAAACCGGCCATATCCCGATAGCGACCCTGCCGGAATCACTTTCTTTTTTCTCCCTGCTGATCATCGGTATCTTCCTGCTTTTCGACCTCAAGCACCACCTGACGATCCTCGGCGCCTTCAGCTGCCCGCTGGCGCTGGGGATGATGATCATCGGCGCCGCGACCTCTGCTCCCGAGCCGACCATCAACCCGGCCCTCGACAGCTGGTGGTTCCCGGTGCATGTCACCCTGGCATTTCTCGGCTATGCCGTCTTTGCCCTGTCGTTTGTCGCCGGCCTGATGTACCTGTTACAGGAACGGATGCTCAAGAGCAAGAAGTTCTCCGGACTCTATTTCCGCCTGCCATCACTGGAGACTCTCGATCATATCAATTACCAGTGCCTCAGCTTCGGCTTCCCGTTGATGACCATGGGCATTATCTCCGGCGCGATGTGGGCCAACTCGGCATGGGGTGGCTACTGGCGTTGGGACCCGAAGGAAACCTGGGCCCTGATCACCTGGTTTCTTTACGCCGCCTTGCTGCACGGCCGTCTGACCATCGGCTGGCGTGGCCGGCGCGCCGCCATCTTTGCCATTATCGGATTCCTCTGTCTGCTGTTCAGTTTCCTGGGGGTGAATTTCCTGCTCAGTGACGTGCACAGCTTCAAGGCCATGCGGGGCCAGTAGACAAAGGGACAACCAAGACCATGAATATTATTGTTGTTGGATTAAGTCATAAAACCGCCCCGGTGGAAATCCGTGAACGGGTCGCCTTCGCGCCGACCGCCATGGAACGTCCGCTCCACGAATGCCAGGCCCTGCCGGCGATTATCGAGGGGATGATCGTCTCGACCTGCAACCGGGTCGAATTTTACGCGACCACCCGCGACCCGGATGCGGCGATCGTCCAGCTGCGCCGCTTCATGGCCAACTACCACAGCCTGACCCTCGAGGAGCTGGAACAGCACCTCTACGACTACCAGGGCGAAGAAGCGATCCGGCACGTCTTCCGGGTCTCCTCGAGTCTCGATTCGATGGTCATCGGCGAACCGCAGATCCTCGGCCAGATCAAGACCGCCTACGGCTACGCGACCGAATTCAAGACCGTCGGTCTGATCCTCAACCGCTTCATGCACAAGGCCTTCTCGGTTGCCAAGCGGATCCGCACCGAGACTAATATCGCCGGCAATGCGGTCTCGGTTTCGTTCGCCGCCGTCGAACTGGCACGCAAGATCTTCGGTACCCTGGAGAACAAGACCGTGCTGCTGATCGGCGCCGGCGAGATGTGCGAACTGGCCGCCCGGCATTTCATCAACAACGGCGTTTCCAAGGTGCTGGTGACCAACCGGACCTTTGCCAGGGCCGAGAAACTCGCCGCCGAGTTCCAGGGCTTTCCGGTCGCGTTTGACGAATTTCCCAACCAGCTGCACCAGGTCGACATCGTCCTCACCTCGACCGGGGCGCCGAACTTCATCCTTGAAAAACCGAAGGTCGAAGAGGTCCTCAAGCTGCGCAAGAACAAGCCTATGTTCTTCATCGACATCGCCGTGCCGCGCGACATCGACCCCAAGGTCAACAAACTGGAGAATATCTACCTCTACGATGTCGACGACCTGCAGGGGGTGGTGCAGGCCAACCTCAAGGAGCGCCACAAGGAAGCCAAAAAGGCCGAGGCGATCATCGATCAGGAGATCGGCCAGTTCCACATCTGGCTGGCGACCCTGGAAGTCAAGCCGACCATTGTCGCCCTGCGCCAGAAGCTCGAAGAGATCCGCCGCGGCGAACTGGAAAAATCGCTGAAATACCTCAAGGGGCTCGGCGACAAGGAACGCAAGTCGGTCGAGTCACTGACCGCGGCGATCATCAACAAGATCATGCACCTGCCGATCAGCACCCTGAAACAGGCCCAGCACGACAGTTCCGAAGATAGCTACGTCGACGCGGTTCGTACCCTGTTCGGCCTTGAGACCACGGCCGCTGCCGATGATCTCCCTCCCCTGGACGAAGAGCTCGAATAACACATAGAAGGAGTCACATTCACCATGAGAAAAACTCTGCGTATCGGTACCCGCGCCAGCCAACTGGCCCTCTGGCAGGCCAACTGGGTCAAGTCCGAACTGGAAAAACGCTATCCCGGCCTCGAAGTCAGCCTGGTCAAGATCAAGACCCAGGGCGACAAGATCCTCGATGTCCCGCTGGCCATGGTCGGCGGCAAGGGTCTGTTCGTCAAGGAGTTGCAGGAAGCGATGCTGCGCGGCGAGACCGACATCGCGGTCCACTCGATGAAGGATGTCCCGACCTATTTTCCCGAAGGCCTCGGGCTGCGCTGCATCACCGAGCGTGAAGATGTCCGCGACATCGTCATCCTGCGTCCCGGGGTCGCCAGCTGGCAGGAGCTGCCGCAGGGGGCCCGCATCGGTACCAGTGCGCTGCGCCGCAAGTCGCAGCTGCTGCACCTGCGCCCCGACCTACAGATGGTCGATATCCGCGGCAACGTCGAAACCCGCATCCGCAAACTGACCGAGGATAACCTCGACGCGGTGATCCTCGCCGCCGCCGGCATGAAGCGACTCGGCTTCGAAAAGCAGATCAGTGAGTACCTGTCGGTCGACGTCTCGATACCGGCCATCGGTCAGGGCGCGCTCGGGCTGGAAAGCCGCATCGATGACGACGAGATCAACGGCATGATCGACTTTTTCAACCACCCCGAAACCGCCTGGGCGGTCCGCGCCGAGCGGGCCTTTTTGAAGCGCCTTGAGGGGGGCTGCCAGGTGCCGATCGCCTGTCACGGTGTCGTCAACGGCGACCAGCTCTCGCTGACCGGCTTCGTCTCCGACTGCGACGGCAAGGAGTGCCTTAAGAAGACCATCAGCGGACATGTTGACAGCTGTGAAGCGATGGGGACATCGCTGGCCGATGATCTGCTGATCAAGGGTGCCGGGCGAATTCTCAATGAGGTGTATCAATCGGAGACTTTTAACTCTGAGAAAGAAGACGTCTAAATCTCAGGCGGTTACAAGCCAAAACCCTGGCCTCACGCAACGCCGCGACGCCGCAACGAACTTCAAGATCGGGTCTTAGCGTTACGTCGTCGCGTGAGACAGCCCTTGGGGTTGATTGGTTCAAGGTCTTTTACTTGCATAATCAGGTTGAGCCCTTCAAGTTTGGATGGACAATATCATGACGGCAACTGCGTCAAACAAACCCGGCACCGTCTACCTGGTCGGAGCCGGGCCCGGCGGTCCGGGACTGTTGACGCTACGCGGCAAGGAGTGCCTGGAACGGGCCGACGTGGTGGTCAGCGATTACCTGGCCAACGCGGTACTGCTCGACTTTGCGCCGGTTGATGCCGAACGAGTTTTTGTCGGCAAGACCCGCGGCTGCCATCCGACCCCGCAGGAGGAGATCAACCAACTGCTAGTCGACTATGCGCGCCGGGGCAAGACCGTGGTCCGACTCAAAGGCGGCGACCCTTACCTGTTCGGACGCGGTGGCGAGGAAGCGCAGGTGCTGCATGCCGCCGGAATTCCGTTCGAGGTGGTGCCGGGCGTGACTGCGGCCTCGGCGGCCGCTGCCTTCAGCGGCGTCCCGCTGACCCATCGCGATCTTACCTCCAGTGTTGCCCTGGTGACCGGCCATGCCCGATCGGGAAAAGCCGATACGAATATCGACTGGGCGAAGCTGGCGACCGGTGTCGGCACCCTGGTCTTCTACATGGGGATGACCAACCTGGCGGCGCTCGTCACCAACCTGCTGCTACACGGGCGCTCGTCCGAGACACCGGTGGCGGTTGTCTACTGGGCCAGCACTGCCCGCCAGCAGACCCTGGTCGCGACCCTGGCAACCGTGCAGGACCGACTGCAACAGACCTCGATCAAACCGCCGGCGCTGATCATCGTCGGGGAGGTGGTGAGCTTGCGCAACGAACTGAACTGGTTCGAAAACCGGCCGCTGTTCGGCAAACGGATCCTGGTGACCCGGGCCGCTCAGCAAGCGGCGCCGCTGGTGCGCCTGCTGACCGATGCCGGCGCCGAAACGCTGGTCTGCCCGCTGATCGCCATCGCCCCGCCGGACGATCCCGTCCCGCTCGATGCCGCCATCGACCGGCTCGCCGCAACCGACCTGTTGATCCTCACCTCGGTCAACGCCGTACAGTGGTTTTTCCGCCGCCTCGCTGAACGCGGGCTTGACGCTCGCGCCCTGCAAGGCGTCGAGCTGGTGGCGGTCGGACCGAAGACGGCGGCGGCGTTTGCCGAGTTCGGGCTCAAACCCGACCTGGTGCCGGCCGAGTATCATGCCGAGGGGGTGATTGCCTGCCTCAAGCAGCGGGGCGTCGACGGTCAAAGAGTTCTCTATCCACGTGCCGACCTGGCCCGCGAGGTCATCCCAAAGCAGTTGACGGCACTCGGTG
>DATFMT010000179.1:0-8037 GCA_035266745.1 Geothermobacteraceae bacterium
CGTCACCTAGCAACCGTTCAAGAACCAGCGGCGCCAATCCGTTGGTATCAAGCTTGGTCAGCAGGCCAAGCTCCTTGACCTGACGCAGAAACGGCTCCAGTTCCGGATCGAGGGTCGGCTCACCGCCGGTGACGACAACCCCATCGATGAAATTCCGCCGTGTCTGCAGGTCGGCAAGCAGGTCGTCCGGGGGAATGTCCGGCAACTGATCGACATCAAACAGCAGGTCGGGATTATGGCAGAACGGACAACTGAGATTACACCCCGAGAAAAAGACCAGAGAAGCGATCCTACCGGGGAAGTCGAGCAGGCTGGTCCCCTGGTATCCCTTGATCGGCACAATCAGTTCCGATCGGTTTCTTTCTGCCCGACCGAGTATTCCTGGCGGTCCTTGAACTCTTCCTTCTTGCCCTTGTTCCATTGCTGAACCGGCCGAAAAAAACCACAGACTCGTGAGTAGACTTCGGTTTTTGCGTCACACTTGGTCGCCATATCAAACTCCTCTGGTGAAATAAAGCATGTCATTTCAATCGCCTCAGGCGGCGTGGCCGTGGTGCGGACAGGCAAAATGTTCGCCCGGGATATAGCCATGCTCCGGACAGATGGTAAAAGTCGGGCTGATGGTGAAATAGGGCAGGTGGAAATTCTCGGCAATCCGCCGCACCAGCAATCGGGCGCTCTGCCAGTCCTCGAGCCGCTCGCCGAGGAAACCATGAAACACCGTGCCGCCGGTATACAGCGTCTGCAGTTTGTCCTGATGCTGCAGGGCCGCAAAAATATCTTCGGTGCTGCCAACCGGCAGCTGGCTGGAATTGGTATAGTAGGGCTGATCAGCACCGGCGGTAATGATATCCGGATAGCGCTCCCGGTCGAGCCGAGCAATCCGGTAACTGGTCCCCTCGGCCGGAGTCGCTTCAAGATTGTACAGATGACCGGTATCTTCCTGGTAAGCCTCCAGCTGGGTCCGCATGAAACGCAGGGTCGCCTCGGCGAATTTCCCTCCCTCGTCGCTGTCGATGCCGACCCCAAGCAGGTTGAGGCTGGCCTCGTTCATGCCGAGCAGACCGATGGTCGAGAAATGGTTGTCCCAGTAGCGGCCGCTGCGCTGCTTGATCCCGGACAGGTAAAACTTGCTGTAGGGATAGAGCCCCTCGTCGGTGAAACGTTCCAGCTGTTTACGTTTGAGCTCCAGTGATTCGAAGCCGAGCCGCATCAGATCGGCAATCCGGCTGAAAAACGTGGTCATGCTGTCGGCCAGGTAGGCCGCCCGCGGCAGATTGATGGTCACCACGCCGATCGAACCGGTCAGCGGATTGGAGCCGAACAGGCCGCCCCCACGGCGGCGCAGTTCGCGATTGTCGAGACGCAGGCGGCAGCACATCGAACGGGCGTCTTCCGGGTCCATGTCGGAATTGATGAAATTGGAAAAATAGGGGATACCGTACTTGGCGGTCATCTCCCAGACCGGCTTGAGGCGGTCGCTCTCCCAGTCGATGTCGCGGGTAATGTTGTAGGTCGGGATCGGGAAGGAGAAGATCCGCCCCGAAGCATCCCCTTCCATCATCACTTCGCAGAAGGCCCGGTTAAACAGGTCCATCTCGACCTGGAATTCGCCGTAGCATTCCTCCATCATCCCGCCACCGATCACCACCGCCTCGCTGGCCATGTTGGAGGGCGGGATCAGGTCCATGGTGATGTTGGTGAAGGGGGTCTGGAAACCGACCCGGGTCGGGACGTTCATATTGAAGATGAATTCCTGTAACGACTGCTTGACCTCCGCGTAGCTCAAGTTGTCGTAGCGGATGAAGGGAGCCAGCAGGGTATCGAAGCTGGCGAAGGCCTGGGCGCCGGCCGCCTCCCCCTGCAGGGTGTAGAAGAAGTTGACGGCCTGGCCAAGAGCGGTGCGGAAATGTTTCGGCGGTCCGCTCTGGACCTTGCCGTAAGCCCCGGTAAAACCCTTGAGCAGCAGGTCCTTGAGGTCCCAGCCGCAGCAGTAAACCGAGAGCATCCCCAGGTCGTGAATATGAAAATCGCCATTCCGGTGGGCATCGGCAATCGGCTGCGGGTAGATCTTGCTGAGCCAGTAGTTACTGGTGATATTGGCGGCAATGTGGTTGTTCAGGCCTTGCAGGGAGTACCCCATGTTGGCGTTTTCATTGACCCGCCAGTCTTCCTGGGTCAGGTAGGAATCGATCGCCTCGATCGACTCCTTCATGAACTGCCGGGTGCGGCGCAGGGTCGCATGTTGCTGACGGTAGAGGATGAACGACTTCGCGGTTTTGGCGTGGCCGTTTTCGATCAGGCATTTTTCCACCAGGTCCTGAACATTTTCCACCGTCGGCACCCGGCCATCCTTGTAGATGACTTCGAGAATACCGATAACCTGGCGACCGATCTGCTCGGCCTTGTCCATGTCGGCACCACCGACCGCCAGAACTGCCTTGGCGATTGCGCTGGATATCTTCTCGCCCTCGAACGGGGTCAGCCGGCCATCACGCTTGCGGATATACTCCAACATCTCAGCACCCTCCTTCATTGCAATTCAACACTGTCTGCCAATCTAGCACAGCGGCTCGGCCTGTCAAGGACAAAAACACTATATCTGGGCTTTTAATTGACAGACAACCACTACATATTGTGAACAAGGAGTGGACAAGCTGTGGACGAAGCATCAGGCAGACAGGCGAACAGTTGGAAAGTATTGGCTTTATACAACCAGGATGGTCACGGACAATCTAGGGTGCGGAGTTTTCAGGCCTTGACTCCGAAGTGAGCCTCTGGCCAGTTGCGAGGATCATCTGTTCAGGAGGTGGTTGCCGCGAAGCGGTTCACTGCCAATGGCCGGGAACAAACGTGACTCAAGCGAAGACGCTCCCCCCTGGAATCGATCAACATCCAGCCATTGTGGGCTCCCATGCTCTGGGCGAGTGACGAACCCGGGCCGGCCCCCTCGTTATTCGGCTTGAAAAGTACGGGGGGAATTCTGTGCCGAATCTCATCCGGGCTGCCGGCACCCTGATCTCGAAAATCAACCCACACCATCCGTCCCTCATTTCCCAGGTTCAGTCGAGTCGTCGGTCGTGCCGAGCATGATTGCCGCATTGACCAAGCGGCGCAGCATCCATGAACCATGCATAGTGGCGAGGGGAGTTACTGATCGGCTTTATCGGCCAGGCAAAGTCGATTGCGCCCTTCGCGCTTGGCCCGATAAAGCGCCTGGTCGGTCATGGCATACAGCTCGTTGGCCTGGGTCGCATCATCAGGATAGGTGCCGAGTCCGAGGCTGATGGTGATCCGTAATGGGGCAACCGGGTACTGCACTGACTCAACCAGGTGACTGGCGAAATATTTCTGGATTCTTTCTGCCAGTTCCCGCGCCTGAGCCTGGTTGGTTTCCGGAAACAGGATCGCAAACTCATCACCACCGATCCGGGCGACATGATCAATATTCCGCACCAGTTCGCTCAGCTTGCGCCCTACTTCCTGCAGGACCAAATCTCCGGCCTGATGCCCGAGCGTGTCATTGACCTGCTTAAACGTATCGACATCGAGGATAATCAGGGAGAACGGATGCTGGTAACGCTCGGCGCGGCGGATTTCATCGTGAAACAAGCGGTAGAATTCCCTGACATTGGCGAGGCCGGTCAGATAATCCAGGGTAGACAGACTCTCCAGAGTTTGGTGGCTTTGCTCCAGCTTTTGCGCCATGACATTAAACGAGCGGGCCAGATCGCCCAATTCATCCTGGGACAATTCTCCGACCCGGTAAGACAACTCCCCCGCGGCGAGTTGCTGTGCCCCCCGTTCCAAGGCCCTGACCGGCTCGATAACGGCCTTGATCAGAGTACTTGCCATGACGCAGGCAATTCCGACAGCGACCACCAGCACCAGTGGCAGAAACAGATTCAGAGTGTTGCGCCAGCGAAGCTCTTCCGTGCGGCCAGCGACCACCTCGTCAAGCGCGACGGTCCTGATCCGCTCGAGGGTTATGACTGCCGAGCGCATGTTGGCTTCTATCTTCTGGGCGACATCCTGTCGGGCTTCCCAATCCAAGTCTGGTGCCGATAGTGTCATCCAGAGGTCACGCGCCTCCAGCCAAAGTTCGTGGCTCTTCCCGACGCCGCTGAATTCTTCCGCCCGGCCGAAAGGGAGCTCGCCAGCCAGCACAAAGCCCCGGTCAATCATCGGCACCAACTCTGAATAAGCCTGGAAGTCAAATTTGTCGGCATGCCATATGCCATCGTGGAGATGCTTTTCCGCCAGTTCAAGCAGATCTTCCAGATCGGCAACCGGTGCCGCCTCTTCAATCGATTCCTGGACAACGTCCTCCAGCGTTGATATCAGCTCATTGAAGGCAACATAGGAGACCAGGATGACGAGCAGGAGGGGCAGCATCGATACAGCAACGCCGATGATGAGTCGAATTTTAAGGCTCAACCTGGCCACAGGACCCTCGTCATTCTACAAAAATCACATTCATTAAGAATAGGCAGTTATCCTAAGAGTACCAGTTTAGACCACGAAGTAAATCCCAACCGCCCTGTCGCATCTCCGGCTATTTGAGCCAGACAGGACCGAAAATTCTTGAGGCGGGAACAACATCAGTTGGTCCCGCCTCAAGGTTGTCAAAGCAGCGGTCGCTGCGATTTTGGAATTCGTATGCCAGTTGCCCGCTCAAAGCAGGCGATGCCTGCCCAAGCGCCGAGTTGCCGGAGAGATATTCGGCAATGATGGCCTGTGATTGAACCGACCGTAATCCGTCGCCAGGGCCACGTCGCCCGAATCTGCGCTTCCAGCCGTTTTGGCACAGCCGGCGTCTCGCTTCAAACTTTTCGGGAAGGGTCTGATATTGATCCAGCGCGGTCAAGGTGCAACGGCCTGCCGCAGCCCAATCCGATCCGAACTTAATCGGACCCAGCTTGCAATTTTCGGAATGATGCAAGCTACTTATCCTGACGGGACCGTAGTAACCAGCCAAGGACACTCGCGATCATCAGCGTAACCAGCCCTCCAACGAATCCGGCAATGCTGGTGCCGGCATCGATCGTTGAATCGGCATGGTCCACCGGCCCGGCCAATACCGGTCCCGCCGGATAATTGTATCCGGGCAGCAGCGCGATTTTTTCCTGAATCTCCGACAGAACGTGATGGATTTCATCTTCAGGGGCCTCCAGTTCTTCACTCCCTGAAGCCTTGTATATCGCCCACTCAAGCCCATCAGGATGGCTCGAGGCAAACCAGGAAAGCCCGCCACCGATGACCAGGGCGGCTAGAAACAAGCTTAACAGAACCGGACGGATCGAAACCTTGCCGATGGTCGTCCCTTCAGCCGCGGCTGCAAGAATCCCGGGACGGGCGCTCCAGACGAAACTGACGACGGTCGCAGTCACCACCCCTTCCACCAGCCCGATCGCCAGGTGAATTGGCTGCATTAACATGGTGAACGTCGTGAAGTGAAGCGCGGAAATACCCGACAGCAATGTCTCCATCACGACGCCAAATGCGCCCAGCTGTAGTCCAACTACTGCGGCAAGCAGCGAACCAACCCAGAGCCGCGCGACACCAGGACGCGAACCTGCCAAGGGTTTATAAATCAGAGGATAAGCGATAAAACAGGGGAACACGCCGAGATTAAAAACATTACAACCAAGGGCAAGCAGCCCACCGTCGGCGAAAAACAGTGATTGAACCATTAAGACCGAGCCCATCACCAAAAAAGCTGCATTGGGCCCTAGCAGGATGGCAAGAATTATCCCGCCGCCCAAATGTCCGCTGGATCCGGTGCCGGGAATCGTAAAATTGATCATCTGAGCGGCAAATATAAATGCGCCAAGGACGCCCATCAAGGGGATCTTGTGGTCATCGAGTTCGCGTCTGACTCTTCTGGAACAGTGTCCAATCGAACCGGCCGCGACAGCCCACATTGTTCCGCCAACCGCTGGTGATAGGAGCGCGTCTGCCATGTGCATAATCCAAATATCCTCCCCGGGTCTTGTTCGTTGCTACTTAACGCATACTTCGTGCCACGATTTGCCTGGTTTGACTTGTCGTACCCAACCAACTGTGTTAAGTCTCTGAACAAAGAATCACGAACTTTTTACCGGAGTACGCCATGGCCGACCTGACCCGCTTTGGAATTTCCATCGACGCACGACTATTGGACCGCTTTGATAAGCTGATCGAAGATAAAGGTTACGTCAACCGCTCTGAGGCGATTCGCGACCTGATTCGCAGTGCTTTGGTCGAAGAGGAATGGGCCCGCGATGATCAGGAGATTGTCGGCACGGTGACGCTGGTTTACGATCATCACACCCGCGACTTGTCTGAGAGACTGACCGAACATCAACACTCTCATCATGACGAAATCGTCTCGGCCCTGCATGTCCATCTGGATGCACACCATTGCCTTGAAGTGGTCGTCGTGCGTGGCAAGGCACGCCAAGTCAAACGACTGGCAGACGAACTGATCGGTACTAAGGGGGTCAAGCACGGCAAACTGGTCACGAGCACGACCGGACAAGACCTGCGCTAACAGTAGCACGATTTATATATTCGTGCGACATGTTTTTATCTTGAAGCCGCAAAACGAAGAGGCAACCGGTAGGTTCCGGTCACCAATCGACCAATGGCCCGCTGGTTCATGAATAAATCCTGCGGCATGAAGCTTGTGTCAGACCCAAGGTTGCATCTCCCCCATTCGCGTAGAGAGCCGTGAGCAGATGGCCAGAATCGACAGTGCCGTATTCGATCTCGACACCCTTGACCTGCTCGCTTATCGAGACAGTGTCGTCCATCGCCTTGACCCGCGGGCCAAACTGCTGACGACCCTGGTGTTTATCATAACGGTGGTCTCGCACGGCAGGTATGAGATTGCCGCCTTGCTCCCTTACCTGATCTTTCCGGCTTCGCTGTTGATCCTGGCCAATCTTCCAGTCGGCTACCTCGGCAAGAAGCTGTTGCTGGTCGCACCCTTCGCCTTATTCATCGGCGTGTTCAACCCATTTATAGATCGCGACATCATCCTGCAACTTGGCCCCCTCTCCGTATCGGGTGGCTGGTTGTCCTTCGGCTCGATCATGCTCCGCTTCACCCTGACTGTCGGAACCGCGCTGATCCTGGTCGCCACGACCAGTTTTCACGGAATCTGCTATGCCTTGGAGAAATTTCTCGCCCCCCGAGTCTTTGTGCTGCAACTGCTTTTTCTCTACCGCTACCTGTTCGTGCTGATCGAACAGGCCGTGCGCCTGGTCAAGGCCAGGTCGCTACGCTCTTTTCACGGGCGCGGTCTTGGTATCAAAAGCTACTCACCACTGATCGGCCAGTTGCTGCTGCGCACCATGGACCGTGCCCAACGAATTCACCTGGCCATGCTCTGTCGTGGATTCACCGGCGAGATTCATCTCGGCCGTAAGTTGCAGATCGGCCTCCCGGATGTAGTTTTCACACTTGGCTGGTCGCTGCTTTTCATCTTGTTCAGAAGCATCAATATCCCCCAGCAGATCGGGGCCTGGACCCTAGGACTTTTTCAATGAGCCACCATATCGTTGCCGTCACTGAACTCGAGTATCAGTACCCGGATGGAACCCATGCCCTCAATGGCATCAACTTCATGATTCATCACGGTGAATCGGTCGCGATTGTCGGCGCCAACGGTGCTGGGAAATCGACCCTGCTGCTGCACCTGAACGGCTACCATACTCCGCAACACGGAACGGTCCAGATCGGCGACTTCCCGGTGACCAAGAAAACCCTGCCGGAGGTCCGCCGCACCGTCGGCATGGTCTTCCAGGATCCTGATGACCAGTTGTTCATGCCGACGGTCATGGATGACGTCGCCTTCGGACCACGCAACCTGAACCTCCCGGAAGAGATCGTCAGGGAAAAGGTCACCGCGGCCCTCGAGCAGGTCGACGCCCTGCATCTCAAGGACCGACCGCCGCACCGGCTCTCCGGCGGTGAGAAGCGCGCCGTGGCGATTGCTTCGGTACTGTCGATGGCACCGAACATCCTGGTCATGGATGAGCCGACGACCGGCCT
>DATFMT010000180.1:0-7378 GCA_035266745.1 Geothermobacteraceae bacterium
CGCCCAGAGCACGGCTACGATGACAGCGACGATTCCGAGGAGTATCCAGTCGCGTTTCTTGATCGCCATAAAAACCTCTTTTGCTAAATCCGGAAGGTGCCTGGGGGGCAGCGGCCTCCAGATTCTCTCATCTGTGGGCCTGCTCCTGCAGCCGGTTGTTGAAATCAGTGACCAGCATTCTGCTGGAGGTGTCTAGCGGGCCGACCGGGTCAGTCCGCAACGTCAGCAGGGGGAGCTTCAACTGCTGACGGAAATGTAAATCTTCGGCCTGGCCGGAACAGGACGTTGTCGGACTGTGGAGGATGCCATGGCGCAACGCCGCGCCGGAGATTCCCTTGATCACGTTGCAGCCCTGCTGCGGAAAGCCGGCCAGCTCAGCTTCTTCATATAGCCCCTGGGAATTCGAGTCGTCAAGAGACAGTCGATGCAGATCCTGAGCCTGCTGCTTCGGGGCAAACGGAATTTCAAGCGGGATGGGGTGTGTCAGGCCGACCATTGACTTGCATCCTCTCGGTTGCGGACGTTAATCAGATTTGATGAACAACAGGTAAATGACCAGTCCGATGATGACGGCACCGCCGCCGACGAAGACCAGCAGGGTAGGATTGGACAGGCCTTCTAGCTGTGTCCCCTTTTGCATGGTATAGGAGATCAGGTAGACAAACCCGGACATGCCCAGACAGAGGGCGAGCAGAAGACGCCATTTCATGAGCAGCGCAATGACCGCAAATGCGGCGACGCCGCCGAGGAAATACGGATTGTGGATCAGGTCGCCGATCTGCATCGATTGCAGGAAGGCAACGACCCGCTCGGTTTGGAGGTTTTCAAAAAGCTTCAAGAATTCGTTCATTCATAACCCCACGGGTACACCTGGTGCCAACCCCAGCCAACAGATTTTCGGATAGTAAATCATTCCGGCCATCTCCGCAAGGAAAAGCCGGTTGATGCAGCAGTGTTCCTTGACATTTACCGGACCCTCACCTAGCATACATTTCCCGCATGCAGCGGGGGCTTCAGCCTGTCGCGGGAGCCTGAAAAACGGAGTGATCGTGGCAAACGGCGCAATCGGCATTTTCGATTCTGGGGTTGGCGGACTGACGGTTCTGCATGCGACCCGCAACCTTCTGCCCGGGAAGGATCTGGTCTATCTAGGCGATACGGCACGGGTCCCGTATGGCACCAAAAGTCCGGAAACCGTCAAGCGCTATGCGCTGCAGGCTGCCGAATTTCTGGTACAGCAGAAGGTTGAAATGCTGGTGGTCGCCTGTAACACGGCGTCCTCCGTTGCCCTGGACACCTTGCGTGAGACATTTCCGGTGCCGGTCGTCGGAGTTATCGAGCCGGGCGCCGAACAGGCAATTGCGGCGACCAGGAACAAGCGGGTTGGCGTCGTCGGCACCGAGGGGACGATTCAGAGCGGGGCCTACCCGCAGGCCATCCGGCAACTTGATGCGCAGGTCGAGGTCTGGGGGCAACCCTGCCCGCTGTTCGTGCCCCTGGCGGAAGAGGGATGGGCCGAACACGCGGTCGCCAGGATGTGCGCCGAAGAGTACCTGCGCAATTTGATGGCGCACGATATCGATACTCTGGTGCTCGGCTGCACCCACTATCCGTTGCTCAAGCAGGTTCTCCGGCAGGTGCTCGGTTCCGAAGTTGCCCTGATCGATTCGGCCGAAGCAACGGCGCGCAAGGTCGTTTCTCTGCTTGACGACACCCGGATGAAACAGGAAGGTGCGACCGGTTCGGTTCGTTTTTTCGTCACCGATGTGCCCAGGCGTTTTTGCCGGGTGGGTGGGGCGTTTCTCGGAGCAGAACTTGTTCATGTCGAACAGGTTGAGATCGACCGCTGACGGATGGCTCTTGCGAACTGCTCTCTTGCAGTTGTAAGCGGACTTTTTTGAATCAGAGGGGTTGTCCATGAAAGATCACTACCTGTTGATAAGCTTTATCATCATCCTGCTGGTGTTCGGGTTGCTGCTGGCGCGCAAGGTTCTGCAGGAGCAGGCTCCCGAGGGACCGATCGTGATTGAACCGAGTCCGGATGTTTCCGTCAGTCAGCGTGAGGTACTACTCTATTTTGGTGATCCCGGAGGTGTTTATCTCGTAGCAGAAAGGCGCAATATAGCCGATTGCGAGATCGAGGAGGAGTGTCTGCGCAGCACGGTCCAGGCGCTGATCGACGGGCCGAGCGGCAACCTTGTGCCGGTTCTGCCGCGTCAGACGCTGTTGCGCCAGATCAGCGTTGAAAGTGACCTGGTTCTGGTCGATTTCAGTAAAGACCTTGTCAACAGCCACCCCGGCGGTAGTCTCTCAGAATTGTTGACCGTTTATAGCCTGGTCGACAGTCTGGCCGTCAATTTTCCTTACGTCCGGCAACTGCGGATTCTGGTCGATGGTAAACCGCTCGAAACGATCAAGGGGCACGTTGATCTGCGCTCACCGGTCGGTGCCGATTTTCGTTACACCCGCTCCAGCGAGCCGCTCAACAGCCTGCCGCTGCAACTCTTCGAAGAAAACGCCGAACGAGCCCCTACAGCGGAGCCAACATCAGAGAACCAACCGCCACGTTGAAGCTATGCGGGATTTTCGGGTAACCCTGGCTGATCGTTTGACGGCTTGATAGATCAGCGGAACGAATGTGTTGTCCTGCGTGAATTGCTTGCGTCATTTCGCGGAGTATGGTAACAATGCCTCGATAATTCGGAGGGTTTGGCAGGGTGTTATGGTCGTAGGCTTCAACCACAATTTTCGCTATAAAAATGAGGTGTTTCATGTCCAGACCGAAGACGGCGGACTGAAATTCCCCAATATCATTACGCTGCTCTATCGCGGCGGAACCATCCTTGCGTCGAAGAAAACCTCTTACGCAGACATCACCAAAACCGCCAACCTCGACCAGGTCGTCGAGGAATTGATGAAGGAGCAGCACAAGGAGATGCTACGTCGTCTCAAGGATGGTGAGTTTGACGATGTGATCGAAGCGCGGCGCCCCGGCGCCATGGCCAGCAGCGGGGAATCCGTTACGTCGCCGGCTGTCCCCGCTCCCCAACCGGTTGCGCCAGCGCCGGAACCTGTCGAAGCCGTGCCCACCGTCGCTGAAAAACCGATCCCAGCGCCTGCTGAGAAGCCAGCCGAGGAACCGGCCGTTGAACTGGGGCTGGACGATATCATTCTCTCTTACCTGGTCGGTGACGACTAATTAGGTCGGTTGCAACCGACCTGCCGTACCGCACATATCCTGTTGATCTTTTACAAGGAGCCATCACCTTCGATGTTAAATCAGGACACCAGACTTGAACTGGAACAGACGGCCCGGCAACTCCGGGTCGAAGTTTTGAAGATGCTTAATACCGCCCGCTCGGGGCATACCGGCGGGAGTCTGTCCGCCCTTGATGTCATGACATTGCTGTTTTTTCACCAGATGCGCCATGACCCGAGCAATCCGAACTGGCCGGAACGGGACCGTTTCGTCCTGTCCAAGGGGCACGCCGCACCGGCTCTCTATGCCTGTCTCGCCGAAGCGGGGTATTTTTCGCGTGATGACCTGAAAACCCTGCGCCGGCTCGGCAGCCATCTGCAGGGGCACCCGGACATGAACAAGACGCCTGGCGTCGAGGTCTGTACCGGGTCACTCGGCCAGGGATTGTCCCAGGCCGTCGGTCTGGCGCTGGCAGCCCGTCTGCAGGGGCGGAGCAGTCGAATCTACACCCTGCTCGGTGATGGTGAAGTCCAGGAAGGTCAGGTCTGGGAAGCGGCCATGGCCGCTGCGCATTACCAACTCGGCAACCTCTGCGCGATTCTCGATGCCAACGCCCTGCAGATCGACGGTGAGGTCGCCAAGGTCATGAACGTCGCTCCGCTCGGGCCCAAGTTTCTCGCCTTCAACTGGCACGTCCTTGAAGTCGACGGGCACGATCTCGATGCGATTGCCCGGGCGCTCGCCGATGCTGAGAGCGTCACCGACCAGCCGACCATGATCATCGCCCGAACCGTCAAGGGCAAGGGGGTGCCGTTCTTTGAGCACAAAGCGAGTTATCACGGTGTTCCCCCCAGCGATGAGGAGCTTGACCGGGCCCTGGAGCACCTGGGTCATTCCTAGTCGTATGCGGAGGCTAACCATGACTGACCATCACTGCTGCATGTCAGCGACTGAACAGATAAGGAATTAAAGCACGTGGCAGAGAAGATAGCTACCCGAGACGCCTACGGTAAGGCGTTGGTTGAATTGGGCCACGCCGACCAGCGGATTGTCGTTCTCGATGCCGACCTGTCCGGATCGACCAAGACCGCCCTGTTTGGCAAGGAATTTCCGGAGCGGTTTTTCAACGTCGGCATTGCCGAAGCCAATATGGTCACCATGGCGGCCGGTCTCGCGGCCGGTGGCATGGTCCCGTTCGCATCGACCTTTGCGGTGTTTGCCGCCGGTCGGGCCTTTGAGCAGATCCGCAATTCGGTCGCCTATGCGAAACTGAATGTCAAGATCGTCGCCACTCACGCCGGCGTTACAGTCGGTGAAGATGGCGGGTCGCACCAGTCGGTGGAGGATCTGGCGATCATGCGTGCCCTGCCGAACATGACGGTGCTCTGCCCTGCGGACGGCCCAGAGACGGCTGCCGCGATCAAGGCCGCCGCAGCCCACGACGGGCCGGTGTTTGTCCGGCTGGGACGGGCCAAGGTCCCCAGCGTGTTCAGTGCTGACTGCAGGTTCCGGATCGGCAAGGCGACAACCCTGCGCGACGGTTCGGATCTGACCTTCATGACCACCGGCCTGATGACGGCCGAGGCTCTGGCCGCCGCGGAGATTCTGCAGGAGAATCGGATCTCTGCCCGGGTTGTGCATCACGGCTCGATCAAGCCGCTCGATGTCGACGCGGTGCTCCTGGCCGCCCGGGAGACCGGGGCGGTAGTGACCGCCGAGGAGCATTCGGTGATCGGCGGGCTCGGCGGAGCCGTTTGCGAAACCCTCGCCGAAGGCTGCCCAACGCCGGTCGAGCGAGTTGGCTTGCGTGACCAGTTCGGTCAATCCGGAACCGCAGAAGAGCTGTTGAGTTATTACGGACTCACTGCGGCGCACCTGGTCGAAGCGGCCGAGCGGGTTTTACAGCGCAAGTAAGTCCCGGCGGGCCGGTCTTCTCACGCGGGCCGGCAGCGCAACCAAGCAGGACTGTGAAGTTCTTGACAATTTGTCTGTTCTAAACCGGGAGTTGCGCTAGTTGATATTCAAGAGCCTGATCATACGAGTCATTATCCTGATCGTCCTGTTGATGACCATCGTAATCGGCGCGTTCACCTTGTTTCATATCCGCCGTGAAGAGCAGCACCTGATCAATTCGACCAAGGAGAGCGCCAAACTGCTCCTTTCGACCGTCGAAAAGTCGATCTTCAATTCCATGCGGGTCGGCAACAGCCATGATGTCCAGGCGATTCTCGAGATGGTCGGGAGTAGCCACCGTCTGGCCAATGTACGGATATTTCATCCTGACGGCACCATTCTCAAATCGGCCAGGCCCGAAGAGATCGGCCGGCAGTTGCGCGGCATGGATCTGATCCTGTTCCAGAACCATCGCAGCGAGGCGGTGTTCCGCGTCGATGGCCAGGACGTCCTCGGCATGGTCAAGCCGATCGTTTCCGACGAGCGCTGCTTTCTGTGCCACGGCCCCGGCAATAAGGTCGTCGGGGTCCTCGACCTCAACTTCAATCTCGATGAGATGACCGCGCAGATCTGGGAGTCTTACCAGTTCTTCATGCTGCACATGGTGGTGTTGATCGTCATCCTCTCCGCAGGCACCTCGTTCATCCTGTTTCGTTTCGTCAAGCGTCCCATCGAAGCCATGGCCAAGACCATGGCCCAGGTCGAAGCTGGCGACCTTTCGGTCAGGATCGAGGCCAAGTATGCCGATGAAATGGGCAGCCTGATTCACAGCTTCAACTCGATGGTTGATCGCCTGGAAACCACCAAGCGCGAACTGGAGAAGTACCATTACCAGCAGATGGAGCGGGCCGACCGCCTGGCTTCGATCGGTGAAATGGCCACCGGCATTGCCCACGAGATTAAAAATCCGCTGGCTGGCATCAGCGGCGCGATCTCGGTACTGGCGGATGATTTCGAAGCCGACGATCCGCGCAAGGAGGTGATCGGCCAGGTGCTCGACCAGATCGCCCGGCTCAACAAGACTGCGACCGACCTGCTCTATTTTGGCAAGCCGGGCAAGCCGGAATTCACCTTCGTCGACATTAATGCCCTGGTCAAGGACACGCTGTTTTTTATCGCCCAGCATCCCGAGGCGCGTAATATCCACCGGGTCAAGGAACTGACCCGTGATCTGCCGCCGGCCTGGGCCGATGCCAAGCAGATTCAGCAGGTGCTGTTTAATATTATTATTAATGCCATCCAGGCGATGGAAGAGGGGGGAACCCTCTCGGTGATGACCGAACTGGTCAGTCGTGACGAACGCGATTTTCTCCGCATTCAGATCCAGGATACCGGCACGGGGATAGCGGCTGAACAACTGGGCAAGATCTTTGCCCCGTTCCATACCACGAAAAACCAGGGCACCGGACTCGGTCTGCCGATTTGTCGCCAGCTGATCGATCAGCATGGTGGGCGTATCGAGGTTGACAGCCGGCTCGGAGATGGCACCCTGTTTACTATTGAACTTCCGGCCCAGAAGGGGCTCGAAACTAACCTGAGTGAGGTCTAAACGTGGCGAAACCGAAAATACTGATCGTGGATGACGAACAGCTGATCCGCTGGTCGCTGGAAAAGCATCTGCAGAAGCAGGGCTATGAGGTGGTGACCGCCGGATCTGGGGAAGATGCCCTGAAACTGGCCAAGGAGGAATCGCCGGATTTGATGCTGCTCGATATCCAACTGCCCGGAATGAACGGCATCGAAGTGCTGGAGAAGGTCAAGGAGTTCGAGGAGGAGGTCATCGTCATCATGGTCACCGCGCTCGGCGTCCTCGAAACCGCGGTCAAGGCGATGCGGCTTGGTGCCTTCGATTACATCAACAAACCATTCAACCTTGACGAGCTGTCGATTATCGTCAAAAAAGCCCTCGAGACCCGCGAACTGCGCCGCGAAGTGGCGCACCTTCGTTCCGAACAGACCAATAAATACGGAATCGACAACATCATCGGTGACAGCAAACACATGGGGGCGGTCAAGGAGATGATCCGCAAGATCGCCCAGAGCGACGCCAGTACCGTGCTGATTCAGGGGGAGAGCGGCACCGGTAAGGAACTGGTCGCCAAGGCGATTCACTACGAAAGTGCCCGGGCCGACAAGCCGTTCATGGCGATCAACTGTGCCGCCATGCCCGAGACCCTGCTCGAAAGCGAACTGATGGGGCATGAAAAGGGCTCGTTTACCGATGCC
>DATFMT010000181.1:0-2872 GCA_035266745.1 Geothermobacteraceae bacterium
TTCGCCTCGAGCCGGAAATAGAATAACGGATTGATTTCCTTGCCGCTCAAACCGGCAGGACCAAGGCTTTTTACTTGCGAGAACTCATCGAGCGCGGGCTGGAAGATCTTGAAGACTGTTATCTGGCTGCAGAGGTACTGGAACGGGTAAGAAAAGGCGAAGAAGACGTGCGATCCTCCGCCGACGTAAGGAAGTCCCTTGACCTGGACGTTTGACTATACCCGTTCGGCCGAATCACAACTTCGTAAGCTTGACAAGCAGGTTGCTCGGCGCATTCCTGACGACATGGATGAACGGGTGGCTCTCAACGACGACCCACGTAGCATGGGGAAGCGGCTAACCGGACCCTTGGGGGACTTGTGGCGCTACAGGATCGGTGATTGCCGAGTGATCTGCGAGATTCGGGACAACTACCTGGTCATCCTGGTGGTAAAAATCGGCCATCGTCGAGAAGTTTACAAATAGGCCCCACGCGACGTATTCAGGCTCAGTAAAAAGGCCACCACCTTTACAAGAGTGGTGGCCTTTTTTCGGTTTCGCTATCAACAGATTAACCGACCAGCAAGTGGCGAACCAAGCGGGGTTTCGTTGTTTAATAAATCATGATGGGAATTTCTTCCACCCTGATATCAAAGGCGGATGATCAGACCAGAAATGTAGCGCGGATTCAGATCCTCCACCCTTAAGCTGCAGAACTCCTCGTCCCAGACACCGAGACACCAGTCGGCAAGCCGACCGCCTCCGTTTTCGAGGGATTCGAGCCAATCGCGGGTTTGCTTCAGCAACTCCGGTTTCAGCACACCGCCACTGCTGATCTGCTGATGCAGCAAAGTGACCTCGGCCAGGGGTACAGGATTGGGGGCGAAATCCCGCCCCAGCAGCTGGTTGGCCAGCGCGGTCAGGAACAGATCGCAGATGCTCAGATCGTCGAGCTGAGCCGGTTCGCAGCCGGTCAGGTCGAACTGCTCCGGGTCCGGCAGCAGCTGCGGGAAATGCCGCTCGATAAGTCCGATCTGCAACTCGAGACGTTCGAGCAGTTGCTCGACCAGTTTTATCTCCTGCAATGTACTGAACTGCCGGGTCGCCGCACGGTTGCCGCCCTCCAGCGGCAGGTAAAATTGCGGGCGGTCCTGGCACAAAGCCTCGACCGCCGGACGCAGGGGCGCGTCGAGGAAACGACCGAGCGGTGCTGCGACGATCTTCCCGGCGCGGCGCCCCAGCTGCAGGGTCAGGCTGAAGCCGAGCCGGAACAGGTACTCGAAATAGACCGAATCAAACAACTCCCCGGCCTGTTCGAGATCCTGTCCTGCCAGAAACTCGAGGGCCAGGTTCAGGGTGCCGTACAGTCTCTCGATCGCCGCGGAGACCTGCTCGCGGTCGCCCGGATCGACCCGGTCGGCCATCATCAGCTTGTTGAGCAGATAGGTCAGTTCCCATGCGCTATCCTGGGACAGCCCCCTGGCGAGAATTTCCGCCAGCAAAGGCTTGGGCGAAACCCCGGACAGCAAATAGCCGGGGGGTTGGGTCGAGCGCGGCACATAGACCGCGCCGTCCCGCTGATAGTCCTCAATCCTGAATTTCTGCGGGTCGAGCCAGCTGTAGAGACTTTTCGCCTGGTGTGGCGTCGAAAAGCCGAAATCCTCAAGCCGGCCGCTGCGCAAGCGATAGATGTCTTCTTCGAGCTGGGAGGGCAACTCCTGACGGATTGACTCCACCAGCTGCCGGAACAGCTCATAGTCGTTTTTCAGCAACACGTTCAACAGCTGGCCGATCGGCTTGGCCGCCTCCCCGTCGCTGTATTCGATGGCGTAGCCGCCGCTGCGATTCATCGCTTCGGCCCGGGCGTCGTCATCCTCGAGATCCTCCGGTCCGGACAGCACCACGACCCACTGCTGCAGAACCGCAGTCAGCAGCTCGATCTCTATCCCGGACAGGGTCTCGATCAGCCGCTCATCGTCCGCATCGAGCAACAGGGTCAGCCAGCGCAGAGCGGCTTCCCGGTCGAGCTGATCAGCGTTCCAGCAATCGAGATCGATAATCGCGGTGACCTGTTCGGCACTGGCCATCGCGACCAGTTCCGGGACATCCTCGCTCCCCAGTTCCCTGGCCAGCAGGTAAACTTCCTGGGCCGGCAGCTGCTGAACCAGCTGGCGAGCGTCGGCAGACTCGATCAGCAGATCGTACTTGCGGCGACCACCCACCGTTTGCAGCACCTCGAGCTGCTCCTCCTGGCTGAGCCGATTGAAATCACGGCTGCTGATGGTACTCGGCTGGCGATGCAGCGTCAGATGAGCGACTTTTTTTTCGCGGGGAAGATTGATCCTGGTCATGCGTCTTCGGTGCTCCTCGAAATGCGGGATGGGGGGACAATGTAAAGCAGCCGCACGAAATGGTCAAGCCGGTCTTGGTTCCCAGGTTCTGGAACCACCATCCTCAAGGCTTGGCTGACAGCCAGACTTGGTTATAATGAACGGAAATCTCCCGGATTGAGGAAATCTATGCGAAGTTATTCCATGGCATTGCTGCTGTTGCTCGTTCTATCCGCCCCGGCCCAGGCACTTGACCTTCGCCAGCTGATCCGCGAGACCGAGGACCAGCACATGGGACGCTCGTCGGTGGCCGAGATGACGATGGCTGTCAGCACCGAGCATTGGCAGCGGACCACCCGCATGGAAGCCTGGTCGCTGGGGCGCGATTACTTCCTGGTAAGGATCCTCGAACCGGCCAAGGAAAAGGGTGTGGCGACCCTCAAGATCGACCAGGAGGTCTGGAACTACCTGCCGAAGGTCGACCGGACCATCAAAGTGCCGCCGTCGATGATGGGCGGCTCCTGGATGGGGAGCCATATCACCAACAACGACCTGGTCAAGGC
>DATFMT010000182.1:0-14580 GCA_035266745.1 Geothermobacteraceae bacterium
ACGGTTCTCCGGCAACAACGGGTTGGGGATGCCATTGGGGAAGTTGCCGTCCGGCTGATGGTGAATCTTGATGAACTCGATCGGCAGACGGCTTTCGAGCAGGTCGATGATCGGTCCGGCGCAGCCATTGCCGGCATTGACGACGACCTTGAACGGTTTGAGCGTGGGGGCATCGAGATATCCGAGCAGATGCCCGACATACTGCTCTTTCAGGTCAAGCTGACGGACGCTGCCGGCACGTGAAGCGGCGGGGAACTCCTCCGTTTCAGCCAGCTTGCGGATCGCTCCGAGCCCTGTGTCGCCACTGATCGGCCGCGACCCTTCGCGGACCAGCTTCATGCCGTTGTAATCCATCGGGTTATGACTGGCTGTGACCATGATGCCGCCGTCGACCGGCTGCGAAAAAGCGGCGTGGTAGATCTCCTCGGTGCCGCACAGGCCGATGTCGAATACGTCGGCCCCGGCGTCGCACAGTCCACGAGAGAGCGCCGCACATAACTCTTCCGAGGAGAGCCGCACATCACGCCCGACCGCCACCGATTTGGGCTGCAGGAAAGCGGCGTAGGCACGTCCAATGCGGTAAGCGATGTCGACATTGAGTTCGATGCCTAGCTGGCCGCGGATGTCGTAGGCTTTAAAACAATTTAAGCTCATACAATTCACCATTGAGGGCACCGGGGCCACCGAGACAACCTGGACGAAAAGTACTTACAGGAAATCCTCATGAGCCCTGGTCCCAGGAAATTAACATTGAAATTCAGCAATGAATCAGCTTCGCCTCCAACCAACTCCTATTGAGATTTTGGTCAACACCAACTGCCATCGTCCTTACCTAGCGACCATACTCGTCCTCAATCCGCACAATATCATCCTCGCCGAGGTAGCTTCCGGACTGCACTTCGATGATCTGCAGCGGGATCTGACCGGGGTTTTCCAGGCGGTGGACCTCGCCGAGGGGGATATAGGTCGACTGGTTTTCGCTGAGGGTGATGACCTGGTCGCCGCAGGTAACGCGTGCAGTGCCGGAAACGACCACCCAGTGTTCGGCGCGGTGATGGTGTTTCTGCAACGAGAGGCTGGCGCCGGGATGGACGACGATCCGCTTCACCTGGAAGCGTTCTCCTGCATCGACTCCTTCGTAGCTCCCCCAGGGGCGGCTGACCCGGCGGTGCAACAGCGCTTCGCTGCGCTGCTCCTGCTTGAGGCGGGCGGCGATCAGTTTGACGTCCTGGACGCGGTCCTTGTCAGCGACCAGCACCGCGTCGGCGGTCTCAACCACCACAAGGTTGTGGGTCCCGACCGCGGCGAGCATCCGGCTGCCGGCATGCAAGAAGCAATCGCGGGCCCCTTCGCTGAGGACATCACCGTGGTTGACGTTACCGTCTTCATCCTGCGTGCCGACTTCCCAGAGGGCGGAGAAGGAGCCGACATCGTTCCAGCCGGCGGCCAGAGGGATGACGGCGGCGCTGGCGGTCTTTTCCATCACCGCGTAGTCGATCGAGTCGGACGGACAGGCGGCGAACGCCGTGGCGTCAAGCCGCAAAAAGTCAAGATCGGCCTGCAGCGAGCTGTGCGCCTTACGGCAGGCGGCGAGCATGGTTGGATTGAATTTTTCCAGTTCATCCAGGAACACCGAGGCGCGGAACAGGAACATGCCGCTGTTCCAGTAGTAGTCGCCGGAGTCGAGGTAGGTCTGGGCGGTGGCAGAGTCGGGTTTTTCGACGAATTCGGCAACGTCAAATGCTGTCGCGTCCTTGGTCCCAGATTCGAGGTCCGCTGTCATGCCGGCGGACAAAGAACCACCGCTAACCGACAAAGGACGATCTTTGTCCGCGCGAATGTACCCATACCCGGTCTCGGGATGGTCCGGGACAATCCCAAAGGTGACCAGTTTGCCTGCTTCGGCCAGTTCGCAGCCAGCTTGAACCGCCGTCTGAAAGACCATAATATCGCGAATGACATGATCGGCAGGAAGAACCAACAGGAGTGGGTCGCTGACGTCGTCCAACGCCTGTAGCGCAGCCACGGCGACCGCCGGAGCGGTGTTGCGGCCACAGGGCTCAAGGATAATTCCCGAGTTACCAGACCCGAGTTGACGGAGCTGCTCGGCGACCAGGAACCGGTGCTCCTCGTTGCAGACCACCAGCGGTGCAGAGACCTCTGCCAGCCCGGCGAGCCGGGCGGCGGTCTCCTGCAGCATGGTTCGCTCACTGCAGAGCGGTAGCAGCTGCTTGGGATAGAGTTCACGCGACAGCGGCCAGAGCCGGGTGCCGGCGCCGCCGGAGAGAATAACTGGAATGATCATAATTTTACCCTATTGGTCCTTGGTCCGAACATTTATGATTTGACAACTGGCTAAAACAAAAAACATATCCCATCAAAACACTGACTCCATCTCTGGCAATCAACGATGAAAACGGTTAAAAACAATCTTCAACTGAAATAAACCTTCACATTCTCATGCACCTGCGGATCGGCAATCAGTTCTTCCGGGGAGAACCAGCGAAAATCGCTGTGCTGCGCAAGCGGTAGTTGCGCGAGCCCGTCGACCAGCAGGTCGTGGGCGAGCACCACGTAGTGAGTCGAGGTCTGCCCACCGGCAAAACAGTCGGAATAGAAATGCTCGAAGACGCCGCGAAAACTCGCCGTGTCCCTGTTCAACTCAACCCCGAGTTCAACCCGGCTCAGACGCCGGAAGGCGGCCGCGAGTGATTCATCCTTGTTGACTCGCCCTCCGGGAACAAACCAGCACCCCTGCGCCGGCCGGTTACGCCGCCAGCCGAGCAGCACACGTCCCTGCCGGTCATGTACGATCAGATCGATTGAGACCAGCGGGGTGTGGGTGACAATGGCCTGGAAAATGTCGGGTTGCAGTTGCATAAGTAACAGAAACTTTTTCACCAAACCATTTGCTTCGCTCACTTGAGGACGCGGAGGATGGGGAATAGATATTCTTTGGTTGGAACAATGCGTTTGAAGGTACCCTTGACCCTCTGCGTCTCGTCGGCCTCAGTGGTAGAAATTATTTCCTGAAACTCTCCTGGTTCTCCAGGAACCACGCGTAGGTCCGCTCGATCCCCTCGCGCAGCATGATCTTCGCTTCCCAGCCGAGTGCTTTCATCCGCGAGACGTCCTGCAGCTTGCGCGGGGTGCCGTCAGGCTTGGTCGGATCGAATTCGAGCCGACCCTGGTAGCCGACCACCTCGCGGACGGTTTCGGCGAGTTCGCGGATGGTGACATCGATGCCGGTGCCGAGGTTGACGAAGCAGGGTTTCGGGTAGCTGAGCAGATGCTCCTTGAGCAGTGCGTCTTCAAGATTCAGGACGAAAACGCAGCCGTCGGCCATGTCGTCGACAAAGAGGAATTCGCGCATCGGCGTGCCGGTTCCCCAGACCACAACTTCGTCGGAAGCGGCCAGTTTCGCCTCATGGAAGCGGCGGATCAACGCCGGCATGACGTGGGAATTTTCCGGGTGGAAGTTGTCCCCGACCCCGTAGAGATTGGTCGGCATCACCGCGACAAACCGGGTGCCGTACTGACGGTTGTAGGACTCGCAGAGCTTGATGCCGGCGATCTTGGCGATGGCGTAGGGCTCGTTGGTCGGCTCGAGCAAACCGGTCAGCAGGTGCTCTTCCCGCATTGGCTGCGGCGCCAGCTTCGGGTAGATGCAGGAGGAACCGAGAAACAGCAACCGCTTGACGCCGACCTCATACGCCGAATGGATGACATTGTTCTGGATCATCAGGTTGAGATAGATGAACTCGGCCGGGTAGGTGTTGTTGGCGTGAATACCGCCAACCCTGGCCGCAGCCAGGACAACGTACTCAGGACGCTCCTGCTGAAAAAAGTCGCGAACCGCCGCCTGGTTGGTCAAATCGAGCTGGTCGATCTCCGGAGTCAGCAGATTAGTGTAACCACCGGCCTTGAAACGCCGCACCAAGGCTGATCCGACCAGGCCGTTTGAGCCGGCGATGAAAATTTTTGCATTAAGTTCCATTGGTAATCACCTGAAATACATGGTCCGTGGTTCGGAGATATAAAGTTATAATGATTTTTTACACAAGGACCAGTGACAACCCACTTTCAACTGTCGACTAACAAGCTGTCGATCCTACTCTTTTGCCACAGAAACCTTATACCCATGGCCATTGAGCAGGCAGTTCTTCTGCGCGATTTCGAGATCGGCCAGCACCATCTCGCTGACCATCTCCTGCAGGGTGGTTTGGGGAGTCCAGCCGAGTTTTTCCTTGGCTTTGGTCGGATCGCCGAGCAGGGTTTCAACTTCGGCCGGGCGGAAATAGCGCGGGTCGACACGGACGATGGTCTTTCCGAGCAGCTCGCGGCTGACCACCCTGGCGTCATCGCTAAGGGCGGCGACGATACCGGTTTCGTTGATCCCCTCGCCTTCCCAGCGCAGGGCGATGCCAAGCTCGCCGGCGGCCATCTCAACAAACTGGCGGACCGAGTACTGAACCCCGGTGGCAATGACGAAATCGTCCGGCTGCTCCTGTTGCAGCATCAGCCACTGCATTTCGACGTAATCCTTGGCGTGCCCCCAGTCGCGCAGCGCATCCATATTGCCGAGGTAGAGACAATCCTCCAACCCTTGGGCGATGTTGGCAATGCCGCGCGTGATTTTGCGGGTAACGAAGGTTTCGCCGCGGCGCGGTGACTCGTGGTTAAAAAGGATCCCGTTGCAGGCGTAGAGACCGTAGGCCTCGCGGAAGTTGACCGTAATCCAGTAGGCGTAGAGCTTGGCTACCGCGTAAGGCGAACGGGGATAGAACGGGGTGGTCTCCTTCTGCGGGGTTTCCTGGACTAGTCCGTAGAGCTCGGACGTCGAGGCCTGGTAAAAGCGGGTCTTGTCGGTCAGACCGAGGAAGCGAATCGCCTCGAGCAACCGCAGGGTGCCGAGCGCATCGACGTCGGCGGTATACTCCGGCGACTCGAAGGAGACCGCGACATGGCTCATCGCCCCGAGGTTGTAGATCTCGTCGGGTTGCACCTCCTGGATAATCCGGGTCAGGTTGGAGCTGTCGGTGAGGTCACCGTAGTGAAGATGAAAATGCGCCCCCTCGACATGCGGGTCTTCGTAGATGTGGTCAACCCGTTCGGTGTTGAACAGCGACGCACGCCGCTTGATGCCGTGGACCTGGTAGCCCTTCTTGAGCAGAAATTCAGCCAGGTAGGAACCATCCTGACCGGTGATACCGGTGATGAGTGCGACTTTTTGCGACATGGGATTTCCTTCTATTTGGTCAGTAGTCAAGATTTGTGGACAGACTCTGAACCACGAGTTGTTGTTAAAGACTCCAATACATCATTCCGGCCGCTTCGACCGCCCGGCGATCGTGCAGCGCTTTGACATCGATCACCACACCCCGCCCGGTGCCGTTACCGGTCAAGGTTTTGAGCCGGGCGACATCGAGGTCGACGAACTCCCGATGGTTAACGGCTAAAATGACCGCATCATAGGTTACTTCCGGAGCAAGGTCAACCAGCTCAAGGTTATACTCGTGACGGGTTTCCTCCGGATCGGCGTGCGGATCGTGGACCAGCGTAATCACGCCGTATTCTGCCAGCTCGGCGAGGATATCGACCACCTTGGTGTTACGGATGTCCGGGACATCCTCCTTGAAGGTCAGGCCGAGCACCAGCACCCGCGCCCCCTTGACCAACTTGTCGGCCTGGATCAGCTTCTTGACCGTCTGCTCGGCAACAAACTTGCCCATGCCGTCGTTGATCTTGCGCCCGGCGAGGATGACCTGCGGGTGATAGCCGATCATCTCGGCCTTGTGGGTCAGATAGTAGGGATCGACACCGATGCAGTGGCCGCCGACCAGCCCGGGGACAAAAGGGAGAAAATTCCACTTGGTGCCGGCCGCGGCGAGGACTTCGTGAGTCGGGATGTCGAGCTTGCCGAAGATGATTGCCAGCTCGTTCATCAGCGCGATGTTGAGGTCGCGCTGGGTGTTCTCGATAACCTTGGCCGCTTCGGCGACCTGGATACTTGAAGCGCGGTGCACCCCGGCGCTGACAACCAGCTCGTAGACCTGCGCAACAGTCTCCAGGGTCTCGGCATCCTGACCGGAGACAACCTTGACAATCTTGTCGACGGTGTGGACCTTGTCACCGGGGTTGATCCGCTCGGGGGAGTAACCGACCTTGAAGTCGACACCGCATTTGAGCCCCGATTCGGCCTCGAGGATCGGGACGCAGACCTCCTCGGTAACCCCGGGGTAGACGGTCGACTCGTAAACGACGATGCTGCCGCGTTGCAGTTGCCGGCCGATGCACCTGGAGGCGGACTCGACCGGACGCAGGTCGGGCTTGCGGGCCGGGTCGATCGGCGTCGGCACGGTGACGATGATGAATCGCGCCGCGGCGAGCTGCGCCGAGTCATCGCTGTAGCTCATCTGCACCGCCTGCAGTTGGGCCTTGCTGACCTCGCCGGTGACATCGAACCCCTGGCGAAGTTCGGCGATCTTCCTGGCACTGATGTCAAAGCCGATCACCTCGGCCTGGCGGGCAAAAGCGACCGCCAGCGGCAGGCCGACATAACCAAGGCCGACGACGGCGATTTTATCCTGGCGGCTGGTAATCGATTCAAGTGTGACCATTGTTGTGGAACCCCATAATATAGTTGTCAGTTGTCAGTTGTCAGTTGTCAGTTGTCAGTTGTCAGTTGTCAGTTGTCAGTTGTCAGTTACGGAATTCTACCCAAACCAAAATTTATTCCGATCTTCACCGCCCGTTCGTTTCGTCCGCTCGACAAGACAGAGAAAAGCAAATTCGAATTGCTGATTTATAGATGAGTCACATTACAATTATTTGTATTTTATTTTCGTACTTTCTTAGCAACTTCAGTGTCCTTGCGAATCAATAGTAGTTAACCGTTGTGCCAAATACTGCGGAGGACGTTGCGAAGTGCGACTGATCTCACCTTGCATATCTAACTCCCATATCCTTGCGGGTTATTCGTCTGCCAGTTCCAGCCATCGCGGCACATTTCTTCGAGACCACGTTCGGCTCGCCAATCCAGTTCGCGCTCGGCTAGGGCCGGATCGGCATAACAGGCGGCGATGTCACCGGGGCGCCGGTCGACCACCTGGTAGGGAACCTGGCAGCTGTTGACCCGGCAGAAGGTATTGACCATCTCCAGCACGCTGTAGCCCTGGCCGGTACCGAGATTGCAGCAAAGCAGCCCCGCTTGCCGGGCGGTCCATTCGAGGGCCTTGAGATGGCCGAGCGCCAGGTCGACGACATGAATATAATCGCGCACACCGGTCCCGTCCGGGGTCGGGTAATCGTCACCGAAGACCTGAAGCTGCGCGCGGGCACCGATTGCCACCTGGGTGACGAAGGGAAACAAATTATTGGGAATCCCCTGCGGATCCTCACCGATCAAGCCGGAAGGATGGGCGCCAACCGGATTGAAATAGCGCAGCAGGGCGATCCGCCACTCGGAGTCTGAATACTGCAAATCGCGTAATATCTCTTCGATCATCAGCTTGCTGCGGCCATAGGGATTGGTCGCACCGGTCGGAAAATCCTCGCGAATCGGGTTGCTGGCCGGATCGCCATAGACGGTCGCCGAGGAGCTGAAGACCAGGTTCTTGACCCCTGCCTCAACCATGACCTCGCAGAGGGTCGACGTCCCGCCGACATTGTTCTGGTAATAGGCCAGCGGCATGGCCACCGATTCGCCGACCGCCTTGAGCCCGGCAAAGTGCACCACCGCTTCGAAACGGTAGGCGGCAAAGACCTTCCGCAGGGCTGCACGATCGCGGATATCGGCCTGGACAAAAGCGGGCTCATGCCCGGCGATCGCAGCGATCCGCTTAAGTGCCCGCGGTGAGCTGTTGCAGAGGTTGTCGATAATCACCACCTGCTGATTGGCCCGGAGCAGTTCGACCACCGTGTGGGAGCCGATAAACCCGGTTCCGCCCGTTACGAGAATGGACATTGGTCAGCCTTGTAGATTTTGAGTTCCGAAATACGTAGAGATGAAACGGATGCAACAACCCTTTTTAGATCAAATTGGCGCCGCTCGCAAGGAATGATATGGGAACTGGATAAACATAGGCCGCGATTCCCCCTCCGGTAAACCGCGGCCTACGCCCCCTCCGGATCAATCCGACCTGACAGGGCTCCCTAGTCGCCCCCGGCAAATCAGTCCAACCCGTTCTCATCGAATACCCCCTTTATACCGTCGCGATCTTACATTTTTCTCACATTATTGCCGGGAGACGATTTTTGTCGACATATTTAGGGGTTTTTTGTGAAAAAAATGGCTGACTGACCGTTGAACCTGCAAGGCGTGAGGTGCGAAACGCGGATATTGCGCTGCTTACTTCTCGCTCGTACTTCACGTTGCTCGGTGCTCAGCAATTGTAATACTCCCGATACCAGGCCACGAAATACGTCACGCCATCTTCAATTGAGGTCGATGGCTTGAAGCCGACATCAGCGACCAGGTCATCAACATCGGCGTAGGTCGCCGGGACATCACCGGCCTGCAGGGGGAGGAACTCTTTCTGCGCGGTTTTACCAATCGCCTGTTCGATGGTCGCCACCAAGCGCATCAGCTCGACCGGGTTGTTGTTGCCGATGTTGTAGTTGCGATAGGGGGCATAACTGGTACCGGGATCGGGACTGTCGCCACGCCAGGCAGGATTGCCGGCCGCGATGTTGTCGGTGACCCGAATCACTCCCTCGACGATATCGTCGATATAGGTGAAATCGCGCTGCATCTTACCGTGGTTGAAGATCTTGATCGGCTCGCCGGCGAGGATCGCCCGGGTGAACAGGAACATCGCCATGTCGGGACGTCCCCAGGGTCCGTAGACGGTAAAGAAGCGCAACCCGGTGCAGGGGAGCTGGTAGAGATGACTGTAGGTGTGGGCCATCAACTCGTTGGCTTTCTTGGTTGCGGCATACAGCGAGACCGGGTGGTCGACATTGTGGTGGATCGAAAACGGCATCCGGGTGTTGGCGCCGTAGACCGAAGAAGACGAAGCGAAGACCAGGTGTTTGACTCCGCTGTGGCGGCACCCTTCGAGGACGTTGACAAAACCGACCAGGTTGGCGTCGACGTAGGCGTGGGGGTTTTCCAGCGAATAGCGTACCCCGGCTTGGGCTGCCAGGTTGACCACCTTGTCGAACTTCTCAGCGGCGAACAGTTCCGGCATCCGCTGGCGGTCGGCCAGGTCCATATCAACGAAGCGAAAACCGGGAAGCTTGAGTAACTGAGCAAGACGATCCTTTTTCAGTTGCACGTCATAGTAATCGTTCAGGTTATCGAGGCCAACCACCTCGTCGCCCCGTTCGAGCAGACGCAGCGAAAGATGGTAACCGATAAAACCGGCTGCGCCGGTGACGAGAATTTTGCTCATAGTTGCTTTCCTCTGGATCAGAGTTACAGCCCATGGGAACCAGAGCTATTTATTACACTATTTTGCGCGATAAACAAAGGGGCAGCTGCAGTTAACACAAATGAAATGCGAACTGCGAATCTTGAAAGATCGTTGGGTGAACTATTCTCACCACCCGTTCGCCAAGTTCTCTCAAGTCCGTCGAGAACGCGGTGAATAAGGTGGATCAGTGGATGGTGGCTAGTAACAAGTCACAGTATTTTACCTCTGTGTGCTCTGGGTCATCTGCAATAAATATGCTGTGAGAATGGATTGGATTCGCTGGTAACACTAACAAACAAAGCCCGCCTGTTGCCAGGCGGGCTTTTCTACTGTGTTCAGTTCAGCGAAATCTGATCGCGAATTTTGGCCAGAGTCTTTTGGCCCATGCCATCGACCTTGAGCAGGTCATCGATCGAGACGAACGGCCCGTTGGCCTCACGGAAAACGATGATTCGCTCGGCAGTCACCTTGCCGATGCCCGGAAGCTTGACCAGTTCCTTGGCCGTCGCCTGGTTGATGTTGAGCGGCGCACTGGCGACAGTTTCAGTTGCAGTGGCCGGCGAGCTGGCGAAGGTGAAGCTCGGCAGAGCAAACAGGGCAACAGCCAAAACTAATGCAAGTTTCTTCATAGGTTCCCTCCAATTCGGGATATATGGTTGATGTGAATGCACTGCCAGACCGGAAATGAGCCCCCCTCCTTTCCGGCATGATAAATACCTGTTCGGTCTGACAGTCGGCCGACAGCGATGCTGCCGACCAGACGATTGAAAATCATTAAAGCTTACTTATCTCAACCGTCAAGTGAAGGAGGGCATTTTTTTAAAATAAACTTGATCAACTATCCTTGCGCTGTTCGACCAGACGCAGCAGCCGGCGGATTTCATCCTGTTGCCGAATGCTCTGCGCCGTGTCGAGCGCCGAAAGCAGGTAGTGGTAGGCACTGGTCAGGCAGCGGGGCTTGTGCATCAAAGCCTGGCCGGCGCCGAGATAGGCCTCGGCAATCCGGGGGTCGGACGGGTGTTCGGCGATAAAGCGCCGGAACAGCGCCAGCGCTCCATCCCAGTCGGACTGGCCGAGCAGGAACTCGCCGATCGCCAGCAGCGCCTCGCGATCGACCTCCAGCCGTTGCTGGCGGGCGGGCAGCCGGGCGTAGAGCGCCGCCGCTTCACCGAAACGGCCAGCGGCGACCGCTTGCTGCAAACCACTGAGCGATGCTGCCTCGCGACGCGGCATTTCGCTGACTGTAGCCCGCTGGCGTGATCGATCCGGCCTGTGGACATTCTTCTTCAGGCTGAGCTGGTCACCGGCCCAGGCGATCCCGAGCCCGGCAACAAATCCGCCGATATGCGCGCCATGCGCCACCCCGCCGCCCTCCGAACCGCTAAGCAAAAACGGCAGCAGATTATCGACGATCAGAAAGAAGCCGAGCACATATCGACAGGGGATCAGCAGGGTCTGCATGATAAACGGGAAAAAGAACACAAAAGTTTTCACCCGGTTGCGCGGGAACCAGAGGAAGTACAGGCCGAGCACACCGGAAATCGCTCCCGAAGCGCCGATCATCGGAATCTGCGAACCCGGGGCAAACAAAGCGAAGAACAGCGCCGCCGCGACACCGGTGGCCAGGTAGCTCAGCAGATACCAGAGGCCGCCGAGGCGGTGCTCAACATTGTCGCCGAAAATATAAAGAAACAGCATATTGCCGAGCAGGTGCATCCAGCCGGAGTGCAGGAACATCGACGAGAACAAGGTCGGCAGCGCGGCAACCGCCGGGCGGTAGCCGTATTCGAAGACAAACAGATCATAAGCGCTGACCCGTCGCAGGATCTCATCAACCGGGACGCTCCCCTGCACCCCCATCGCCCGCAGGTAATCGAGCAGCAGCGGATTATTCAGGTCAGGTGCCGCCCCGGACAGCGGCAAGGTCACTAGGACAAAGACGATGACATTGATCGCGATCAGCGCCCAGGTCACCAACGGCCGACCTGGCGGGTTGGGGGTATCACCTATAGGGAGAAACATCGAGACCTCAAGCTTCGAACTTCGGGATTCCTGGTGAAATTGTCACTGCCGCCCCTACGCCCCGTTGGACAGGTTCATGAATAGCCGCGCTGCAAATCGGCAGCCAAAGCTGTGAACAGCTGGAACCTTAAACAAAAACATACTGGAACGCAAGCGGTGCCTCATCCGAGCAATCTGGCAACGACCTGCCGCAGGTCAGCGGCGACCATGGCATCGCCGGACAAGTGCCGTTCATCGCCGGCACGGTACTTTCCGGTTTTCACCAGAGCGCCCTGCAGACCGGCCTTGAGGGCGCCGTTGACATCGGCGAAGACATCGTCACCGACCATCAGGACCTCATCGGGACGGCAACCGAAATCGCTCAGCGCGGCGAGGAAAAACGCCGGTGCCGGTTTGCCCAGATAGGTCGCCTGGCAGCCGACGGCGTATTCAAGGGCCCGGATAAACGGGCCGGCATCGAGGTTCATCCCGTGTTCATCACGAAAATAGCGGTTGTCCCCCACCGCCACTAATTGTGCGCCATCAAGCAGCAAACGAAACGCCTGGTTAAGATTGGAGTAGCTGAAGGCCTCGGCGGCATCGGCGACGACGACGGAATCGGGACGGGCCTGTGGCAGATCGGAAAATTCCACTTCAAGCTCCGGATGAATCAGCAGATACGGACGTAACTGCCGCTCGGCCAGGTACCGTTTGACGGCCTGGGGCGCGGTGAAAATATCGTCTGGATCGATTGAAAAACCGAGCTTAGAGAGTTTCTGCCAGACGGTGTTGGCAGGAACGCGCGAAGTGTTGGTGACATAGCGGATCGGCAATCCGGACCTGACCAGATCAGCAATCGCCTCAAGTGCCCCCGGGATCGCCTCACGCCCCTGGTAAAGGGTGCCGCTCAGGTCGAGGAGAACTCCCTTGATCTTCATTCAGTACCTCCGGGACCAGGCTTGCCTTGATAGCTATCGCGGTCGAAATCGGAGTCATTTTCAGCATAATTGATCTCATTCAAGGTCACCCCCGTGCAACATACTGGTAAATCGCCAGGTAGTGAAAAAAACTACCGCCAATCACAAACAGGTGCCAGATGGCATGGTTGAAGGGGATTTTATCGATGGCGTAAAACAGGATGCCAACCGTATAGATGACCCCCCCGGTGATCAGCAGGTTGACGCCAGGCAACGGCATGGCCTCCAGGAGCGGTTCGAAGGCGAAGATGATCAGCCAGCCAAGGACGATATACAGAAACGGCGCGAGAAACTTGAGCCGGTGGACCATCATCGACTTGAAGACGATCCCGCCGATCGCTAACGACCAAACCGAACCGAACAACCACCAGCCGACCTTGCCGCTCAGGGTCACCAGGGTAATCGGGGTGTAGGTCCCGGCGATCAGCAGGTAGATGCCGGCATGATCGAGGATGCGAAACAGATAGCGAGCCCGGTCGCTGCGCACCGAGTGATAGAGGGTTGACGCCGCGTAGAAAAATAGCATCGACGACGCAAATATCGTACAACTGGCAATCCGCCAAGGGCCTCCGCTACGGGTTGCAACGGCAACCAGCAGCACCAACCCGACCAGGCTGGCAATAAACGCAACGGCATGCGAAATGCGGTTTGCCAGCTCCTCAGCGGGAGAATATTTAATCAGTCGCGACTGCCTGTTCCCAGAGGCCACAGTACCCTCGTCATTGCCGAATCAACCTGTGCAGCTATTGCCTTTTACAGTTTACAATATTCCTGACGACTTCCGACCCCCGGCAAATCCGCAGTCGCTTGCATTCGCGACTGCGGCTCGGTATTCTCTTGACGACCCGGAGAGATCATATGACCCTGCTCTACACCCTCGACCTGATCGGAACCGCCGCCTTCGCCGCCTCGGGAGCCTGGGCCGGGGTGCGCCGGGAGATGGATTTGTTCGGCGTCGTGGTGCTCGGTCTGGTCACCGCCATCGGCGGCGGCACATTGCGGGATATTCTGCTTGGTTCGGTCCCGCCTTTTGCGCTCCAGGATGAAAGCTACCTTTATCTGTCGATTATTGTATCCCTGCTGGTCTTTGTCTGTCACCGTCAGTTACAGGTTCTCCAGCATCCGTTGCTGATCTTCGATGCCATCGGGCTTGGCACCTTCGTCGTCATCGGCACCAGCAAGGCGCTGGAATTTGGCACCGGCATCCTCGGGGCCGTGATCCTCGGCACCATGACCGCCACGGCAGGCGGAGTCATTCGGGATCTCCTTTCGGGCAGGGTGCCGCTGATCCTGCAGCGGGAGATTTATGCCTCGGCCTGCCTGGCCGGTTCCATCCTGCTGGCGTTGCTGCTCCAGGCGCCCCTGCCCGCCTGGCTGCCGGCATTACTGGCGGCACTGGCTGTAATCGGCATTCGCCTGCTGGCGATCAAACGCCGTTGGAACCTGCCGAAAGCGGAATAAATGGCAAGCTTAGAGTCATAGTTAAAACCAACGGCCAACAACTATCGGGCAACAGAATTGATTTAAACCAAGGAGTTCATTGATGAACCAGATTCACCTTAAAGGCCAAAGCGAACCAGTCCAGGTCGGCAAGATTGTCTGCCTCGGGCGCAATTACGTTGATCACATCAAGGAACTCGGCAACGAGATCCCGAGCAGTCCGGTCATTTTCATCAAGCCGGCTTCGAGCATCATTCTCTCCGGGGAACAGATCCGGATACCGGACTATTCGTCCGACTGTCACCATGAGGTCGAGCTGGCGGTACTGATCGGTAAGACCGGCAGCCATTTGACGGATGCCGAGGCGATGAGCGTCGTCGCCGGCTACGGGGTAGCCATCGACCTGACCCTGCGTGATGTTCAGAACCGGTTGAAGGAGAAGGGGCTGCCGTGGGAGATCGCCAAGGGTTTCGACACCGCCTGTCCGCTGTCAGATTTCGTTCCAGCGACCGAGGTCGACGACCCGCACCAGCTGCAGTTGACGATTAAAGTGAACGGCGAGATCCGTCAGGATGGCAACACTCGCTTGATGATGCGAACGATCCCTCGGTTTATCAGCGAAGTGTCGGCGATCTTCACCCTGCAACCCGGTGACATCCTGCTCACCGGGACCCCGGCCGGAGTGAGCCCCATCCTCTCGGGGGACCAGGTTGTCGCGGAAATCGAGCAGGTCGGCCGCCTGGAGG
>DATFMT010000183.1:0-10244 GCA_035266745.1 Geothermobacteraceae bacterium
CCAGATAGCCATGCAGCAAAACGCTCAGTATGCCCTGGAGAACGCACCGACCAACACCTCAACCCCATGGCGCAATCCTGACACCGGCAACAGCGGGCAGATTACCCCGGTCGAAACCTATCAGACATCCAGTGGCGAATACTGCCGCGAGTACCATCAGACGGTCTGGATTGCTGGTCAGGAGCAGCAGGCTTATGGCACCGCCTGCCGCCAGCCGGACGGCACTTGGAAAATCATTCGTTAGCAGGTAGATACATAATAAACGAATCCTCTAGTCAGCCCGACCAAGGGGGCTGCACATCAGGCAGCCCCCTTGGTCGATATTTCCGCCCCCCCCCTACCGACAACGCTACCCTCACCACGCAGGCAACGCAGCTCATCTCCAGGGCCTCAATCAGCCAGTTCCTTTCCCCGACCAGGGTTTGCAGCCTATTAGCTCCCACCCTGCTTGGTCGGTGGTACGTGGTCCAGATCATGGGATGCCTCGAGCCGTTGCAGCAACAGTGAGATTTCCCGGAGCCTGCTCGGAGGCCCACCAGCCATATTCTCCTCCTCGGCGACTTCCAATTCGCGGGCATCGTACTCCCAACGCTGGAGCAACTGAAGTTTTTGCGTGCGGGTCAAGGATGACTCGCTGTAAACAGCCTCCGGATTGCTGAAGTAACTTGCCGGGTCCAACAGTGCTTGTTCGTAATTCATAATCCAGCTCCTTGTGCCTTCTGCTAATATCTTACAACAAGCACGACAAAGCGTGCTGAACCGGTCAGGATCACTGGCCGCCAATTATTCTTTGCCAGCCACCTGTACCCCGATCACGCCTGAGGTCACGTAAAGAGGCCAGTCGAAACCTCCGTTCCATCGGGTTCGACTTCCGCCCGGCCATCTGAAGCGGCTGAGGGTAAATCTTAACAATGGCAAGGCTTCAGGCGTTTCTAGCCCGGCAAGGTACCGATGACCAACCCGGCGTGTGGCCAGAGCTGAAAATCGGCTCCACCACGGGCTCGGTCTCGCAGGCAAAGCAAAAGGGGTTTGCGACATTTCGCAAACCCCTTGGCGATAACTCACAAATAATTTCAGGACCTAACTAATTGCACAATCGCTTTGATCACCCTGTAATTTAGCGACCGTGTGAGGTATTGCCAACCAGATTGCCTCAAGGTTTTCTACCGCGCCCTTGGGGCTACCGGGAAGATTAACGATCAAGGTTCGACCTCGAATCCCTGCAATGGCTCGCGAGACAATTGCGTGGGGTGTCTTGTCTAGACTTCTTAGACGCATCAGTTCACCAAACCCGGGGAGCTCTCGGTCCAGCACCCGCCGGGTCGCTTCGGGAGTCACGTCCCGTGGCGAAACCCCGGTTCCTCCGGTGGTCAATATCAGATCCGGCCTCAGGTTGTAGACCCAGTTGCAGAGCAATGCTTCAATTTGATCCTGTTCATCGGGCATCATCTCGCAATGCACCACCTTGACCGATTTCCCGGACAACCAATCCCTTAATGCCGGGCCGCTCAAGTCGACCCTTTCGCCTCGGGACCCCTTGTCACTCAAAGTTAGGATTGCAGCCTTCATATTGATTCCTCTCGCTGTAAGGGCTCGCTCTTTTTCCCAACACTCAAAGGCAGTGCCATCGTATTAATCTAGACCCGTAATAGCTTCGGCCGCATCCGGACCAGAGGACTGGCAACCGCAGTCTACGCGGTTGTTTGATTGTCGCAGATGCCAACCATGGTCGCCCGCCCCTGCACATTGAAGTGGATTAACGGCAGGTCACGTTCATCACTTACCCGTAATTACCGTCGTAGCCACCAATTGAGCCTTATGACTATTTTTGAGGCAGTTGGATCGATTTATACTCGAGAAACTCATCGAGTCCGAAGGCTCCCAATTCCCTGCCGTAACCGGACTGGCCGACCCCGCCGAACGGCGCCAGAATATTGAACGGGGCGCCATTGATATCGACCTGACCGCTGCGCATCCGTTTGGCGAAAATCAGTGCTCGCTCCTGATCGGCCGACCAGACCGCGCCGGACAGGCCGTAAGGTGTACTGTTCGCTATCTGCAGGGCGTCGTCTTCCGTGTCATAGCTGATAATGGAAAGAACCGGCCCGAAAATCTCCTCCCGAGCGATGCTCATTTCCGGGTTGACCCGGCCGAAGATCGTCGGGCTTACAAAAAAACCGACATCGAGTCCAGCCGGAGGTTCCGGGCCGCCGCAAAGCAGTTCTGCGCCCTCGGCAAGCCCCTTTTCAATAAAGCTGCAGACCCGGTCCTTCTGGTCAGCACTGATCAGCGGCCCGAGTCGGGTCTGTTCCAGACCCGGGTCGCCGGGAGCATAGCCGCCGGCGATCTCGACCGCGAGCCGGGCGGCCTGTGGATAAAGGCCTGCCGGTACCAGGAGCCGGGTCAGTGCAGTGCAGGTCTGACCGGAGTTCAAAAAACAGGATGCGACCGTTCCCTTAACCGCCCTAGCCAGATCGGCATCGTCCAGAACCACCGAAGCCGATTTTCCTCCCAATTCAAGGGCGGTCCGCTTGACTCCGCCCGCGGCGAGTTCAGCAATATGCCTGCCGACTCGGGTCGAACCGGTAAAGGACAGCATGGCGACATCTTGATGCCGCGCCAATGCCTCCCCGGTCACTTTTCCATTGCCGGACACCAAGTTGAAGACCCCGTCCGGAAACCCCGCTGATGCAACAATTTCCGCGAGGATAAAGATACAGGATGGCGCCAGCTCGCTCGGCTTAAGCACCACGGTGCAGCCAGCCGCCAGGGCGGCGGCGACTTTGGCGATCGCCTGATGGAGTGGATAATTCCAGGGGGTAATGCAGCCGACAACGCCGACCGGCTCCCGGAGCACCAGCGAATTGCCGATCCGGGTTTCAAACGAAAAACTCTCGAGCAGCTCGGCATAGCTGGCCATGACCGCGGCCGGCAAGCCGGCCTGAATGCGCTTGGCCAGCTTGATGGGCATGCCGACTTCCTCGGTGATCGTCAGGGCGATCACATCGGCCCGATCCACCAGGCCCTGATGCAACGTCCGCAAATAATCAGCCCTGTCTGCAGCAGGCCGTTCCGCCCAGTGCGGCAGAGCCTGTTTTGCGGCGGCAACGGCAAGATCGATATCTCCGGCCGTACCGCAGGAAACCTGGGCCACGATCGTCTCGGTGGTCGGATTTACAACAGCGATGGATTGCGGGCCGTTGGAGGGGGCCCAACGACCATTGATATAATGCTTAGGGTAACTGCGCATCATGTCCTCCTCAGTGCAGATGAAATGACATTATTAAACTTCCCAGTTATTCTGGGATTGTCAACGAAGGAAACGACTTTGACCGTCATGCATCCAACTCAAGAATCTTGAAGGCTGCGAGTTCCGGCTAATCCAAAACAAATGCAGGATGGTGGTTAATAATCTTTCAACCGTCGCCGGGAACAGGTCCTCCAGGGGATTTCCTCAGTCTCGCTCCGTTCCAGCAGCAACACCGATTGTCCTTCCAGCAGCACGGTTTTGATCTTCTCGCCCAACTCGACCTGCTCAGAAACTGTCGGCTGCGTACCATCCAGACCGCGGACCGCATCGACCAGCGGATGTTCCAGCAGCAGACCGATGCTCCGGGTCTCCCCCGGCATGCCGAACGCCAGCTGACCTTTCAGCCGGCCGTCGTTACCGCCCAGGCGCAGGCCGACCCCGGCCAACGCCCCGACCACTCCCTGGCCGCTACCGCCGTGCTCCGATAGGTGCACGCCGAGTTCTTGGGCCAGACCATAAGCGGACTTCTTGTCGAGAACCCGTTGCTTGGCCTCGCGACCGTAGTCGATCAGCGCATCCGGATCCGGCAGCAAGTCCGGCAACACCACGCAGAGGCCCGGATCTGAACCGGTTGCGGACTCTCGCTGCAGAAACTCAGCGGCATAATCGATGAAACGAGCCGGCGGGCAGCTTCTCTCCAGCCGCGCGGTAAAACACATGGAGCTGTTGTGCGAGGTATAGGGGATGTCGGGATGCACCAGCAGCTGATGGCGGGTAATGAAGCTGCTCTTCCCCCAGCCGAATTCTTCCAGAGCTCCAGACAGCAACGAAGCGAGCTCTCCGGTGCCGCGACTTTCAAGGTTGTCGGTATCGTCAATACAGACCAGAATATTCATGATGATTCCTTTTGCAGTTGTGGTGAAATAACGCCGTAGGCGCGCAGCCTGCGCAGCACCGGCGGCACGCAGAGCCCGCCGACCGCGCCGAAGACCATGGCAGCGGCGGCTTCGAGCAGCGAGTGCCGCCAGGCGATGGCGGGTTCCATGCCGACCAGCAGATCGATGGCAATGGAACCGAAAAATTTAGTTGCGCCTGCCAGCATCCCGACCAGGGCGCAGAGCAGGTAACTTTCAAACAGCCAGGGGAGCACCAGGGCGCCGAAATCGACTCCCAGCGCCGGCAGCAGGAACTTGCCGATCACCAGCGGTCCCCCCTTCCCCATCCCCAGCATGGCCGCAGAAATCCCGGCCAGCAGCCCGGTGACGCTGGCCGCCGTGCGAAACGGCACACAACCGCGGGCCAGCAGCAGAAAAAAGACCGCCAGCAGCATGGCGTGCCCGGAGATTCCGAGGTGCCAGCGCAGGGCGGCCTTGGTAATCACCAGCAATGCGGCGCAGAAGCCGAGAAACAACGATTCCTTCAAAGGCAGTTTAGTCATGATTCCAGTTCCTGGTCACCCGGCCAGCAGGTTCGCCGGGACGAGCGTCCGAACTCCCGCGCCTTGGCGGCGCAGGCGATGTTGTCCGCCAGCTCCAGGGCCTGCACCACCGACGGCGCGATCAGGCAATGAAACAGATCTGGCCAGTTGCGTGGCGACCACAGATCGCGCGGCAGGATGCGCGCCCCCCGCAACAGCTGGGCTTCGTAGATGGCGCTGGTCTCCGTCAGCAGTAACGGCAAAAATTTCAGCGATGTCGCCAACACGAAGGCACTGCGTGCCGGCAGCAAGCGGCTCAGCGCCTTGGCCAGCTGGGTAGACGAGGTGCCGTGCAGCAGGATCAGCCCTGGGATGAAGACCAGCGTCAACTGCCAGCTGGTACGCAGTCCTGACAACAGCCCCTCGTCCACGCCATAGCGCAACGTGTAGAGGCCGGTGACCACCCCGCCCTGCCAGAGAAACAAGCGCGCCAAGCGCAGCAACAGGGGGCGGCGACAACGATACAGCAGTAACAAACCCGCGTTGGCCAGGGACAGCCCACCCAACAACACGGAAGAACGACCCAGAATCGCCCCCAGCGAGAGGACGAAGCAGAGCAGCAGCGACACCCCGGCCGGCAGCGGCGAGCTGCGCCGGTGGGTGGGTCGCTGCAGCGAACGGTCAAGCGACAACAAGTGCACCTCCCTCGATCCTCAATACCCGATGTGACCAGAGCTGTCCGTTGGGCGGATGATGGCTGGTCCAGAGGATCGCCGTGCCGTGCTGCTCGCTGGCTGCGACCAGTGCCTCGCACACGACCGCGGACGTCGTCGGGTCGAGACCGGCCAGCGGATCGTCGAGCAGCAGCAGCTCAGGTTCGGCCGCCAGCACCGCGGCCAGGGCGACCAGGTGCTGCTGGCCATAGCTGAGCTGATGCGGCGACTGCCAGGCCAATCTCACGATGCCGCAGCATTCGAGACTGCGCAGCACCCGCGCTTCCAGCTGCGCCCGCGGAATGCCAAGGCGGCGCAAGGAGAAGGCGACCTCGGCAAAGACCGTGGTTTCGAACAGCTGCCGGCGGGGATTCTGAAACAGAAAACCGACCCGGCCGCGCAGCTTCCTGGGTTGCGGCTGCTGGCCGAAGACCCGTACCGTGCCGCGCTCGGGTGTCAGAAAACCGGCCAGGCAACGCAGCAAGGTGGTCTTGCCGGTCCCGTTGGGAGCACAGAGCAACACCCGCTCGCCCCGCCGCAGCACCAGCTGTGCTTCCTGCCAGGCAGGGGTGGCATCGTCGGCAGCGACGCTCAAACCTTTCACCTCGACCACCGGCGGTTCGTCCGCCGGCATCATCCGGGCGGCGAAGATCACCCCCTTCGGCGCAGAGAACGCCTCCCCTTCCCGCAACCTTCCTTCAGCATCGAGATGCCAGTGACGATCGATCACCGCCGTCAACGGACTGGGGCGATGTTCGCAGAGCAGCACGGCGAGTCCGCGGTGCTTGAGCCGCGCGATAATCTCGGCCAACCGTTGCAGGCCAGCGCCGTCGAGTTGCCCGGCCGGTTCATCGAGGATCAGCAGCGCCGGTTCCAGCACCAGCTGAGCGGCAGCCAGCAACCGGTACTTTTCCCCCATCGACAACCGGGCGGTCGGATGGTCGAACGGCAGGTCCAGGCCGACCGCATCGAGGGCGGTCCGGACCCGCTCCGGCATCTGCTCCGGCGGCAGACAGAGGTTTTCGAGTCCGAAGGCGACCTCGGCCCCTAAGGTCTCGGTGAGAATCTGGGTGGCCGGATTCTGCAGCACCAGCCCAACGGCGGTACCCGCTTCCCCCGGGTGGGCGGGACAGCGAAGGCATCCGGCCCGCCGGCCCGAGGGAAGCAGCTCCTTGAAAGCGAGGGCCAGGGTGGTCTTGCCGCTGCCGGTAGCGCCGGTCAGGCAATGACACTCCCCCTGCGGGAGCTCCAACGAGAGCTCCCGCAGGGTCCAGTCCTCGGCATCGGGCCAGGCGTAAGAGAAATCCTCCAGCGAGGCCGCCGTCATCTTTGCGTCTCGTTCGCTCAGAAGCGGTACTCCAGACCGGCGTAGAGAGTCCGCCCGGGCTGCGGCAGACCATAGCTCTGTTCGTAATCCTCGTCGAACAGGTTGTTGGCCCCGGCGTAGAGATTCAGCCGCTGCTTGAACAGATTCTGGTTTAGCTTCAGGTCGACCAGAGTGTAGTCGTTCAACTGCTTCTTCAATAGCGGTGTGCCATCGTCGTACAGGAATTGATGACCGACATAGAGCAACGAAGCGTCGATCGTCAGGCCGAAGGGACAGAGATAACGCACTTCGACGGTCGCTTTGTCACGTGGCCGATACTGTAACTCGTCCTTTTCGCTGCCAGTGGAGCGATCCTCGCTGTCGAGGTAGCTGTAGCTGACCCGGACCAGCAGAGACTCGATAGAGCGGTTTTCGGCACTTAGCTCGACACCTTTAAACCGGTACTCCTCGAAATTTTCGAAACGATCGGTCACGTTATTCTTTTCGATGAAGTCCTTGGCGTCGGTCAGAAAACCGGTCAGCGCCACGGACGTGTCTGCCGGCAACTGCTGCTCGACACCTGCCTCGTAATGCAGGGTCCGCTCAGCGGTCAGCCCTTCGTTACCGGAGTTGACATCGTAGAACTGGCGGATCGAGGGAAAACGCACCTTGCGGGCGTGGTTGGCGTGGAGCCGGGTCCCTGCGCGCAGATCGTAGCTAAGTCCAACCATGTAGGAGTAGTCATCGTCCGAATCGCCATTGTCGCGGCGCTGCAGATGCGCCCCGGCCCCCATAACCAGGCCAAATTTCGGCAGCGGCTCAATTTCATGCTGCAGGGCGACGGTAAAGAGTTGCAGGTCGCGTTGCGTATCGAAGGTCGAGGTGGTCGTACCGCCACCACCGCCACCACCGCCACCACCGCCACCGCCGCCACCGCCGCCACCGCCGCCGCCGGAAGACGCGACCTCGAAGCCCTCGGCATTCCAGTCGCTGTTCTCGGCGAGCAGCGCCAGGGTGGTCACACCATGCTCCTGCCAATCTCCCTTAAGCTGCAGATTGGCGCCGAGGGTGTTGGTGGTCGAATCGCTACGGTATGACCCGTTAGCGGTCTGGCTGCTGAGGGTTGCGTCGTCATAACGGTTTTCCAACATCTTCAGGCGATTGAATGTGACCCAGCCGCGACTGCTGAAGACGGCCGACAGCTGCTGGTCGAAGGCGAATTGCAGCGCGGTTCCTTCGAGATCGTCAACCCGGTCGTATTTGATGTTCTTGGCAAAGGAGTCGACTTTGGCATTGGTGATCGGCGGAATGCCGAACTGGTCCTTGCGGTACTGCAGGCTGAGGCCGAGCTGGGTTTTTTCGCTCGGATTCCAGCCAAGATTGGCAAACAGGTTGCGGCGCTTGCGATCGCTGTTAAAGCGGGCATCGCCGTCTTCTTCAGCAGTCGCAACAAAATCGTCGGAGAGCGGGAAGCTGTCGCGGTCATAAACGCTGCCGCTGACGAAGGCGTCGACCTTGTCACTCCCGCCGGTCAGGGTGAAGCGTTCGAGGTAGGCGTCGTTTTCAGCCAGCTCGCTACGCAGTGCCCCATGCAGCCCCGGCTCCCCTTTTTTGGTGATGATGTTAATGACCCCGGCGTTGCCGCCCTCGCCGTACAGCACTGAGCCACCACCGGTCGTCACCTTGATCGCTGCGATGTTCTCAACCCCGAAGGTACTCGGATCGAACTGACCGTCAAAGGTCGAATTGATCGGCACCCCATCCAGCAGCAGGGTGACATGGCGGGTACGCAGGCCTCGGATATCGATGCGCGGCGTCCCGGCATTGGCGGTGCGCATCACCAGCCCGGGAACCAGAGTCAGGGCTTCGTCGAGGGTGCGTGCCCCGCGTGCTTCGATTTCATCGGCGGTTACGGTGTGAACACTGCCGGCCTTTTCAACCCCGCCCATCGCCGCCGAGATCACCACTTCTCCAAGACGATAGGGGCCATCGGAGACGTCTGCGACCGCCGGTGAGGCGGCCAGGGCCAGGCTGCAGGCCATGGCCAACAGCAATACAATTTTACTCTGTTTCATGGAGCTTTCCCTTCCTTCATGAGATGATTTCATAGGACGATTATTTCAGACCAAGATTATCCGGCTCGCACTGCGGAACCGATCAGTCGAGCAAAAGGACTTCAACCTCGCTGCCGGCCTCGAAGCGATCCCGCTCGGCCGGTAGCACAACGATACCGTTGGCGCGCACCATGGTCCGCACGATGCCGGTATTCTGATCGCCTGAACTGGAGGCGATCAGCCGGCCTTCTTCAATACGGACTTGGACCCGTAGAAACTGCACCCGTTCGGGTCGCTTGCGGACCGTCTCGGCGAGGCGAGCCTTGGCAAACGGCTGGACTGCCGGGGTCACCCCCTGCAACTTGCGTAGCGCCGGACGAACGAACATTTCGAAGGTGACCATGGTCGAGACCGGGTTGCCCGGCAGAGAAAAGACCAGGGTCTCTCCCCTAACGCCAAAAGCGGTCGGCCGACCCGGCTTGATGGCGATCTTCCAGAACTTCTGCTCGACCCCGAGCTCCTCCAGCACGTCGCGCACCAGGTCGCGGTCACCGGCCGAGACGCCGGCCGAGGTAATCAACACGTCGGCCTTGAGTCCGCGAGTGAGTTTTTCCCGGTGGCTCTCCAGGTTGTCGCGGGCAATCCCGAGCAGTTGCGGCTCACCTCCGGCATCTCGAACCGCCGCGGCCAGCGAATAGATGTTGCTATTGATAATCTGCCCGGGGCCAGGCACCATGCCGAGGTCGATTAACTCATCGCCGGTCGAAAGAATCGCCACCCGTGGCCGCCGGTGTACCTGCACCAGCGATTGACCGAAAGAGGCGAGCAGGCTGATTTCCGGAGGTCGCAACAGGGTCCCTGCCGCCAGCACCTTGTCGCCGGTCGCGACATCCTCACCTTTGAAACGGATATGCTCGCGGACCCGCAGATCAGCCAGCAGCTTAACCTTGCCGTCCCGCTCCTCGGTCTCCTCGACCGGCACCACCAGCTCGCAGCCCGGCGGGATCGGTGCCCCGGTCATAATTTTCACCGCACAGCCAGGCGCCACCGGCGGCAACTCGGCTCCGCCGGCAGGGATGTAGCCGGTGATCTCCAACTCCTTGCCGGTGGCGGCATCGGCGGCCTGGACGGCAAAACCGTCCATCGCTGAATTATCCCAGAGTGGCAGGTCCCAGGGGGCGTGAAAATCCTCGGCCAGCACCCGGCCGACGGCATCAAGCAGCTGGGCCTGTTCGGGCTCAAGGGTTCCGGTCGCATCGAGAATCAGGTTGCGGGCGTCTTCAAACTGAATCGGCATCTAGACAGTCTCCTTTAACACGGGGCGTGGTTCATCAGCCGGTCGGACCAGCCGGCCACGGTCGAGCTCCAAAACGGTTCCGGATAGTCGGCGCGGCTGGTCGGTGTCATGGCCGGCGATGACCACGGTGGTTCCCTGCCCGGGGAGCTCGACCAGGCAGCGTTCAAATATCGGTAAGGTCTCCCGGTCGAGACCGGCAGTCGGCTC
>DATFMT010000184.1:0-2162 GCA_035266745.1 Geothermobacteraceae bacterium
GTTTGTCCGTTATAGCATCTCCGTTGGCCACTTCCTGACGCTCTTCGTGCTGGTCGGCCAGTGCGGTGGCGGCCGTAACGGGTGCATTGACCTCGGATACTTTTTTCTCATCCCTTTCCCGCTTGACCAGAGTCAGCTCGGTCTGGTCGGCGACGAACGACTTGCGGCCGCGGATACTGATGCTGGTCTGGTAACGCCGTTCCATGTCGACCAGCTCTTCGCGTTTGTTGTTGAGCAGGTAATGGCTGACCGCCAGGGGAACCTCGCCCTCGATTCTATCCAGTTGGCCACGAGCGACCGCGGCATGAAGCTTGCGGAGAAAGGCAACGGCCTGGGCTTCGATGCTGCGGACCCGACCGGTTCCCTGGCAATTGGGGCAGGAGAGGTATGAGCCTTCGGCGAGGGCTGCCTTGATGCGCTGGCGACTCATTTCCAGCAGGCCGAACTGGCTGATGCGACCGACCGTAACCCGTGCCTTGTCGGGCTTGAGCGCCTCCTTGAGACGTTTTTCCACCTCGCGAATATGCTTGCGGTCGCGCATGTCGATAAAGTCGATGACCACCAGCCCGCCAAGGTCACGCAGTCGTAGTTGGCGGGCAACTTCGCTGGCCGCCTCGAGGTTGGTCTTATAAGCGGTACCCTCGACTCCGGTTTCGCCGGCCATTTTCCCCGAGTTGACATCAATGGCCACCAGGGCCTCGGTCGAATCGATGACGACGGAGCCACCGCCGGGCATGAATACCTGTTTTTGCGAAATGGTTTCGATCTGGTCCTCAATCTGGTACTTGGAGAAGATCGGTCGCCGCTCCTGATGCAGTTTGACCAGCCTGGCGTATTCGGGCATGACCTGCTGGAAAAAATCCTGGGCTTCCTTGAGGACTGCCGGATCGTCGACCAGGACTTCATCCATGTCCGGGGTGAAGTAGTCGCGAATCGAGCGGATCATCAAGTTCGATTCACGGTAGGTCAGCGCCGGGCTCTTGACCTTGCGGCTTAGCTCGAGAATGTTGTTGTAGACGCGCAGCAGGTATTGCAGGTCGCGGGTCAGCTCTTCAGCCGTCTGGCCGATCGCAGCGGTACGGATGATATAGCCCATTTCATCGGGTAGATCGAACTGCTGGATCGACTCCTTGAGCTGCTTGCGCTCGGCGCCGTCGGGGATTTTGCGGGACATGCCGCGGGTTTTGTCACCCGGCATCAGCACCATGTAGCGGCCGGGAAGGGAGAGGAAAGTGGTCAGGGCAGCGCCCTTGTTGCCACGTTCCTCCTTGGTGACCTGGACCAGCAGCTCCTGGCCGCGGTGGAGGGCATCGTTGATGCGCGGGCGACTTTTGGCCTCTTCGCCGGCCGCCTTAGGGAACAGCGCCGGATGGATCTCTCCCATCTGTAAAAAACCGAGCCGCTCCGCTCCGTAATCGACAAAGGCCGCCTGCAACCCCTGTTCGATCCGGATGACAGTGGCCTTGTAGATGTTGCCCTTGGTTTGCTCTTTACCGGCGACTTCGATATCGAGCTCGGAAAGGATGCCATCCTCGACGATGGCCACCCGGTTTTCTTCCGGATGGGTGGCGTTCACCAGCATTTTCTTGATCATACAAATCCTTCCGGTTACCCCGCAGGATAACCTTAAATTGGTTGGTCTGCTTGATGCAGATGTTATGTGTGGCGTCACAAAACAGGATGGGGGAGCCTGGCTCGACCGGCATCCCGTTTCGGATCAAATTCTCTCTCCGCTACGCGACTGTAACGGGAATTCTGCCGCAACTATACCAGAGTCTCCCTCGTGTGAACAGTGAATCTGCCTGTAAGTTTCTAAAAATTCTAAGTTTTGCCAAATTTCGGACAAATCGGACCACATATTCTTGCAGGAGACGGTGAAAATCGCCTGTGCGAGGATATTCCCCGCGCCCCATCTCCTGTGTTATAAAGTGCGAATGTTGCAAATTCGAAAAATCGACAAATATTTCGCCGATCGTCGGCTGTTTGCGGAGATCAGCCTGCATATCCGGCCGACCGATCGGATCGGCCTCTGCGGCGAAAACGGCGCCGGCAAGACCACGCTACTTAAAATGCTCGCCGGCAAGGTTGCACCCGATGCCGGCGAACTGCAGATTGCGCGGGGCACCACCTTCGGCTACCTGCCGCAGGACGGTCTCGAGCAC
>DATFMT010000185.1:0-11695 GCA_035266745.1 Geothermobacteraceae bacterium
GAGGCCGCGGGAGAAGAGGCAGATCACGACGACGGTCGAGACGATCAGCAGCAGGGATCCCTTGAAGAACTGAACGTAGGTAGTGGACGCCATACCGGCGGTGGCGACAATGATGGTGACGACCACGCCGACGATACAGACGCCGACCCAGTGCGGCATACCAAGCAACGGCTTGACCAGTACTCCGGCGCCGACCATCTGCGGGATCAGGTAGAAGACCGAGACGCAGAGGGTGGAGATCGCCGCCATCAGCTGGATCCCCTTGGAGTTGAACTTGGAGTCGAGGGCGTCGGTGAAGGTGTACTTGCCGAGGCGCTTCATCGGCTCGGCAACCAGGAACAGCGCGACCATCCAGCCAGCCAGGTAGCCGATGGCGTACATCCAGCCGTCATAGCCGGCGGTGGCGATCATGCCGCAGATACCGAGGAACGAGGCAGCCGAGAGATAGTCGCCGGCGAAGGCGATGCCGTTGGTGAACCAGTGAATATTCCCGCCGGCCGCGTAGTAGCTGTCGGACGAGGTGGTGCGGCGGGCCAGGTAGAACGACAGCCCGAGCACAAAAGCGACAAAACAGAAGAACAGGCCGATGGCCAACGGGGAAGTCTGATAAATCATGGTGGCCTCTCCTTAACCGTTCAGGCGGGCTTCTGCAGCGTTGCAGAGCCGGTTATAGACAACCGCCAGGATCAGGGCGAAGATCAGTAGCCCGAAACCGTAGGTGACGGCGAGGGTCTGGCCGAAGACGATGGTTTGCATCAGTGACGGCTTGATGGCATTGATGGCAACGAAGCCGGCATAGACCAGGGTGTAGATGACAAACATTGAGATGCCGATTTTCATTTTGTACCCGGCGGCGTTATCTTTGCCGAGCTTGACTGCTGGTCCGTGTCCCATGGTGCTCTCTCCTTTTGGTTGACTGTTCTCTCTGTTGAAAAAACTTCAGTTAAATGCGTCCGCTCAGCGGACATGACATGATGTGGAATGGAATCCTTGCCCCGTTCCTCTCTTTGGTTGGTTGCCGAGCTGTCCCGATTCAGGACAAAAATGAAATAGAGTTAAGATGTGGTAATATAATCCCAATCTTGGTATGGTAAAAAATGCCCTATTTTGTGTCTAAAATTTCGCAACATAATACGTTGTTATAAAATGGTGTCAATAAAAAACTTTCAGCGAAATTGCTGTTTCGAGGATTGAAAAGCATGAAGTATACGGAAATGCTTGGGAAATAAGTCGTGGGAAAAAATACTTGATGGTGGGTTTAAAATGCTGTTTTGCTTTATCTGGGAAAAATGATGTGATATGGGATTATTTTTGAAACGCTGTGTTGAAGCTTAGTTGAAAAATGTCGAAATGGGTCGTTCGCTACCGGGTGGCCAGAGACGAAACCTGTGGTTGGCGGACGACAATGCTGCAGGTTCGCCAGGATTATGGCAGAATCAGGCGAAATATCCCTCCGCCGAGCAGCGGCATCAGAGACTTGAGTGGAATTGGAGGCACAGCAATGGAACAGCCGGACCGCTACAAGGTCGTTGAACTGACCACCGTGACCGATGAAACACTGGAACAGGAGCTGAATACCTGGGTTGCGCGCGGCTGGCAACTCGACAGTATCAGGTTTGCCATGCACGAGGGCAGCCGCCGGCCGGCGATGGCCTTTATCATCTTCGTGCGCAAGCCACGGTTGGATCAGTAAGCCAGCCCGGTTTTCTTGCGGACCTTGCGCAAGGTCTTGTTGGCCACGTAGCGGGCCTTGTCGGCGCCCTGGGCGAGGACCTTTCGCAGCCCATCGTTGTCGGCGAGCAGTGCTTGGCGGCGTTCGGCAAACGGGGCGAAGAAGTCGCGTATCGTCTCGAATAACTCCTGTTTCACCTCACCGTAACCGAGCCCACCCGCAAGGTAGCGTCCGCGCAACTCTTCCTGCTGTGACTTGTCGAGGAACAAGCGGTAGATCTGGAAGACGTTGCAGGAGTCGGGATTTTTCGGTTCATCGACCGGGGTCGGATCGGTGACGATCTTCATCACCTGCTTGCGCAGCGCCTTGTCATCCTGAAACAGGTCGATGGTGTTGCCGTAGCTCTTGCTCATCTTACGTCCATCGAGTCCCGGAATGGTTGCAACATCCTCATCGATTTCCGGTTCGGGAACAGTGAAGACCTCGCCGTATTCGTTGTTGAACTTGATCGCGATGTCGCGAGCGACCTCGAGATGCTGCTTCTGGTCCTTGCCGACCGGCACCTTCTCGCTCTGGAACATCAGGATATCTGCGGTCATCAGCACCGGGTAGGCAAACAGACCGTGGTTCGGCTTGAGCCCTTGGGCAACCTTGTCCTTGTAGCTGTGACAGCGCTCCAGCAGCCCCATCGGGGTAAAGTTCGATAACACCCAGGTCAGCTCCTGGATTTCGACCAGGTCGGACTGCACCCAGAAGGTGCTTTTCTCCGGGTCCATGCCGAGCGCCAGGAAGTTGGCCGCCGCTTCCAGGGTTCCCTTGGCCAGTTGCTTGCCGTCGCTGACGGAGGTCTGGGCATGATAGTTGGCGATAAAGCAGAACAGCTCTTCGTGCTGCTGGTAAGCAATCATTTTTTGCATCATGCCGAACCAGTTTCCCAGGTGCAGGGAACCGCTTGGTTGGATGCCGGACAGTACGCGCATTAAGTTACTCCACGAACAAGGCGGCGGGGTCGCCACCATTGACAGTTGATCGTCGGACTATGAATTCGTGACAAATTAACAAGTCGCTGCTGGAGCGTCAATCATCAATCGTTGCTGGGGGCTTGGTTGGCTGCGAACAGGTTGGCCAGCTGCAGCAGCTGGGCCATGTCGAGCCCGCTCTCCCGGATCAGGCCGAGCATGATCGGCAGCAGTTGCGGTAAAAAAGCCGGGTCTTTGACGGCCTCGCGACCGAGTTCGGGCAGGGTGGCGAGGATAAAAGTCTTCTTGGCCTCGGGATCAAGTGCGAGTACAGCTGTTTTCAATTCTTCAATAGTCACGATACAGATACTCCTTGGACAAAGTCAGTTAAGATCGCCAATCAAACCATGACTGGACAGAAACGTCCAGTCTGTTTTGGCGCGGCAACGGCTTTGTATCAGTCCTCTGAGTCGAAAGCAAGCTTGGCGACTTCGCTGAAGTTGCTGACGAAGTATGCCGTCAGACCGGTCTTGAGGTAGTCGGGGAGCTCTTCGTAGTCCTTGCGGTTAGCTTCCGGAAAGATCAGTTCGGTCAGACCGCTACGCCGGGCGGCGATGGTTTTTTCCCGGAGGCCACCGATGGGCAGGACCCTGCCGGTCAGGGTCAACTCGCCGGTCATGCCCAGCTTGTCGATGACCGGTCGGTTGAGGATCAGTGAGAGCAGGGCGGTGGCCATGGTGATGCCGGCTGATGGGCCATCCTTCGGGGTGGCTCCGGCCGGGACATGCAGGTGGACGAAATGTCGATCGAAAAAGTCTTTCGGTGCGGAGTAACTCTCCAGTTGACCCATGATGTAGCTGTAGGCGATCTCCGAGCTCTCGACCATGACGTTACCGAGCTGGCCGGTCTGTTTGAACCCCTTGTTCTTGCTGCGCACCGCGGTCGCCTCGATTTGCAGGGTGGCGCCCCCCATGCTGGTCCAGGCCAGTCCGGTGACGACACCGGGTGAGCCGGCGAAGATCTCGTCGCCGGTGAAGACCGGCTTGCCCAACTGCCCGGCCAGGTCCGACTTGCGGATCACCAACTTCTCGGTCCGGCCGTCGGCGAACTGCATCGCCGCCTTGCGCATCAGCTGCTTGATGCGGTTTTCCAGGGTTCGGACGCCGGCCTCGCGGGCGTAACCGTCAATCAGGGCCTCCAGGGTCGGTTTTGGGATGCTGACCTGGTTGCGTTGCAGGCCATGTGTGGCGAGCACCTTGGGGATCAGGTAGCGTTTGGCGATCTCGAGCTTCTCCTCGAGGATATAACCCGACAGGCGGATGACCTCCATCCGGTCGATCAGCGGCGCGGGGATGGTGTCGAGCTGATTGGCGGTGGCAATGAACAGCACGTTGGAGAGGTCGAAAGGAACATCGAGATAGTGATCGCGGAAGCTCGAGTTCTGCTCGGGATCGAGGACTTCCAGCAGCGCCGAAGCCGGGTCGCCCTGGAAGGAAGCGCCAATCTTGTCGATCTCGTCGAGCATCAGCACCGGGTTGGCGGTGCCAGCGGTTTTCATCGCCTGGATGAACTTGCCCGGCATGGCCCCGATATAGGTCCGCCGGTGACCTTTGATTTCGGCCTCGTCACGCATGCCGCCGAGGGAAAAGCGGAAAAATTTACGGTTCAGGGCCGCGGCGATGCTGTGGCCGATGGAGGTTTTGCCGACTCCCGGCGGGCCGACCAGACAGAGGATCGAACCGGAGATATCCCCTTTCAGCTTGCCGACGGCAATGAATTCGAGAATCCGTTCCTTGACGTCCTGCAGTCCGTAATGATCCCGGTCGAGTATCCGCCGGGCCCGCTTCAGGCCGAAGGCATCGCGGCTGTGTTTACCCCAGGGGAGGATGGTCAGCCAGTCGAGATAGGCGCGGGTAACATTATACTCCGGGGAGGAAGGCTCGAGCAGCTGGAACTTCTCCAGCTCTTCGTTGATCGCTGTTTCTGCTTCGCTGCTAAGCTTGAGACCGGCGAGCCGCTCCTGGAATTTTTCCACCTCGGTGGTTTTGCCTTCCTTTTCCAGGCCCAACTCTTTCTTGATCGCCTTGAGCTGTTCGCGCAGGAAAAACTCCCGCTGCTGGGTCGAGACTTTTTCCTCGATCTTGCGCGAAATTCTGGTCTGCAGCCTAGAGACCTCGAGCTCTTTTTTCAGCAACACCAGGACCCGGTCGATCCGCTTGAGGACGTCGAAGGCTTCGAGGATCTGCTGCAGTTCCTGGCCGTCGGCGCTGGTCAGATTGGCGGCAAAGTCGGCGAGGCGGCCAGGATCATCCAGCGAGGAGCGATTGAGAAACAGCTTGATTTCCTCGCTGTAAAGGGGATTGATCTGGACCAACTCCTTGAGGGTCGAGATGATCGCCATCGAATAGGCCTTGAGTTCCTGGTTGGCGGAAAATTCGGCAGTGTAGTGATACCTGACCTGGGCGAAAAAGCCGTGTTTGGTCTGCTCGACCTGGAGGATCTCGAAACGTTCCAGGCAGTTGGCCAGAAACTGGGCCTCGTCATCCTCGATATGAATCAGCTTGACAATTTTGCAGGCGACCCCGATCCGGTGCAGGTTGTCAGGGGAGTCATCGTTCTCCGGGTCGCGGGCCAACACCAGGCCGACGGCATGCGAAGGGGACTCCATCGCCTGTCGGACCGCTTCGATCTGCTCGGGGCCGGACACGGCCAGCGGGATCAACAGACCGGGGAAGGCAGGTCGGGGGCGGATGACGATGATCGGCAAGCCATTGGGCAGGATATCGGCAGCCAGGACCAGCTCGGCGGCATCAGCGGCCGGTTCCGGTGCCGTGTTCGCTTCGTCGGTCGGGTTTTCGGTTTGTTCCGGGTCGAGATCGGGTTGTTTCCTGTTGGCCATGAGGCTCCTCCGCAATTCCGGATCGGGTGGCGTGGGGACACGGAAAGGAAAATTAATCAGTCCCGTCCGGGTTGTCAACCCGGCTCGGGGTGCTCGTTGAAGTTTAACGAGCTATTCGGGAATGTTAAGCGGAGGTTCAACGCAATTGCGGGGCGGCGAGCGAGCCGAGCAGGCGGAACTTGATCGACCCGTCCGCTTCCGGCTTGGCCAGCAGGCCGAGCAGGTCTCGCAGTTGCGGATCGAGACCGGATCCCGGCTTGAGAACCAGGCTCAGGTTCAACCGGCTCAGCTGAGGGCGCGAACCGAGCCGCAGAGATCCGCTGCCGTTCAGGTCGAGGTCGCCACCGCTCAGGTCGAGGGTTTCAATAGTAGCGTTCGAACCTTTGATATCAATCTTGACTTGCAAGTTGCCGGCGGACAAGGTGTCCTTACCGGAGCCGAGGGCCGACATGCCGCTGACTTCGATCTGTTCCAGTGTCAATCCGGCCTGGCTCTGGTTATTCCCGCCGAGTGGCAGGGTGCCGGTGAAGTCGAGGTTGCCGTTGCTCCCCGAAAGCAACAGCGATAACTGCGGGCTCAGTTTCTGCCCGGCCAGGCTGGCACCCCTGAGTTTCAAAACCAGTTCGCCCTGTTTGCGGGCGGTTGCTTCCAACTCCCCGGAAAATAGCTCACCGCTGATGTTGATACCGGGGTCGGCACTCAGCAGACTGCCCCAGAAGGGGGTCACGCGCAGCTGCCCGAGCTGAATGGTCTCCCCCTGCAGGGCAGGAGCCGAGATGTTTAACTGTTCGGCGCTGATGCCGAGCGGAAGGGCCCATCCGGGGTTGCTGATGTTCAAGGTCAGGTTGCCACGTTCACTGGCTAATTGTTCAACCTGGCGGGCGACGGGATCGAGGGGGAAAAACAGGGCGAATCCAAGGACGAAGGCGATGATAAAGCCGCACAGACCCCAGAGCAGGTAGCTTCGTTTAAGCCGTTTGAACCAGCCGGGAGTAGGATTTTTCAGTTTTGTCGAGATCGACTTGAATAAACTCATGAGGCCTTTCCGTAAGCAGCAATCACCAGCACCACGTCGAGCAGGGTCGGGTCGTCAAAACGTGCCTTGCTGCGCAGAGACTTGATCTTCAGCAGGGTGTCGGCGGTTTCGGTTGCGTAGAGCAGCTTGACCAGTTGATCGAGGCGAATTTTTTCCAGCTTGATCTCGAGCGATTCTTCCGCCAGTTCATCAAGCTGTGCTTTTGCCTGCGGGCGCAGGTAGACCAAGTTGTCCCGCGAGGCAATCTCCAGGGCTGTCTCTTCAAGAAACGCTATCAGGGAAAACCGGCCTCTGTCGGCGACGCGTTTTTCAATCTCCGCTGTCTGCTGCTTGAGTTGGAGAAATTCCTGCTGCAGCGCATGAACCTCCTGCAACTGGTGCTCGCGGGCGCTGATCCGGGTCTCAAGGCGCTCGATACTGCGCCGATAGGGTTTGACGATGCCGATGTAGACCAGCAGCACGACTAGAACGATGGCACCGCCAAGCAGAAACAACCGTTCGCGGCGCTGCAGATTGCTGCCTATCATTGTGTCCCTCCGCTGCGGTAGTTGAGTTGCAGTTGAAAGTCGACTCGCGATCCGTCGAGGCTCATTTTGGCATCGGCTATCTTGGCATCGGCAAACAGTGGAGAGGCCTTCAGCTTGTCGGCGGCCTGGTTGACGGCGTCGAAACTACTGGTGAAACCGCTTAGCCGCAGATTGTCAGCGGAATAATTCAGCTCCTTGATCTCAATCGGCAGGTCGACCGGCAGCCGGCTGGAAATCTCTTCGAGGATCCGCAACGCTGATCCTTGGGAAGAGAGCCCGAGCAGTTCGGTCTTGCGGCGCATCTCGGCCAGCTTGACCTCAATCTGGCGCGGAATATCGACGATCGGATCGCTTTTGGAGAAGTTTGCGCGGAAGACCTGTTCCATCTGGCGGCTAAGTTGGTCAGCCTGTCCTTTGAGTTCGGCGTGCTTGAGCCAGGCCGTTGTCCCCCAGCTGCCGACCAGCAAGCCAGCGAGCAGTGCGACCGCGATAAAACTGCGCCGCAGTTTCTGCCACTCGCCGCGTAGGGCATAGCGGCCCTGACGGAGGTTGAACCCCTGCTGCTTGTCTTGGTTGGCGGCGCACAGGGCCAGCAGGGCGGCTTTGAGCCCGGGCAACGCTGCGGAGGTGGGTTGGCCGGGAACCGTCGGTACGGCAATCTGGAAACCGAATTGCTGCAATGTTTGCTGCAGGGGTTCGGCGTGGTGCGGCGCGATCAGCCAGGTTCTGATACTGCCCGGTTCGCCGGCGCCGAGCAGCATGCGTGCCTGGCGGCAGACGAAGGCGGTGACTTCAGCGGCGTCCTGCTCCGCCACCGCCGGCAGCACCGCGAGGCTAGAAGGGACCCGCTGCTGCAGGCGGCAGACCACTGTTTCATGCTCATCAACAACAATGAGCAGGTCGTCGTCGCGGCAGCCGGAGAGTCCGGCGGCGAGAGCAAACGGGGTCAGTTCGACAAGGTGGGCCGGCCAGCTCGTTTCGTCAAAGTGAGAGAGGGTTTCGTCCAGCAGCTGGTTGGGGACTGCTGCGGCGACAATTCGCCCCGGCTGATCCGAATCCTGCAGCGACCGGTGAGCCAGCTGGTACTGCTCGATGTCAATCGGCAGTTGAACGGAAAGCTCCAGTTCGATGGCGGAGGCGAGTTTCTTGGCGTCACGAAACGGAAAATTCAGCCAGCGCAGGTAGCAGTGTCGGACCGGCAAGGCGATAATCAGGCGGTCGCCGAAGCCGGCAACCGGGCCGAGAAGCTCGGCCAGCAAGTTCGGCAGCGCGTCATGCTCAGGCAGCGGATGACTGGAGACTTGCTGCAGCCGTACCTGCTTCTTGTCGCCATCGGCGATGGCAATGTGCAAGGTGTCTGCTGCAATGTCGATTCCGATAAAACGTTTGCTCATAAGTGCTATAGAACCCTTTGCTGGAGGAGTCGATCCTGGCTGTCGACCAGTGCCGTAACCGTCCGGACCCCGTCGTTGACCTCAGCATCTGAGCGGATTGTGAAGTAACCGCTCTGGATGTCCAGGTAAGTATTGACGATGTAGCCGAGATTTTCCAGTTCCGGCAGCTCTTTCAACTGGTCTAACGCCTGCTGGTTTTTAATCGGCAATTCGTCACGCTGGGCGATGACGACCGCTGCGGCACTTTCCGCCTCGCTTAGGGAGACCGTATCTCCAGCGGCAAACACGGCGGCGAGGACCTCCGGCGAAACCGAGTTGATATTGATTTTGCCATCGCCGTAAAGAGTTACATGTGGTTCCAACTTCTGCCTTACCTCGGGAGTGAAGCCCCTGACCAGTTCCAGTTCGGACAATGTATCCAGTTTAGCGTTTTTTGCCGGGTAGGGCTTTTTCTGCTGTAAATAGTAATCAGCCTCGGCACCCTCTGCCCGCGGTTGGTCATCACTGTCCAACCAGTCGATCAGGCTGTCAGTCAGGACCTGCGGTTCGGCCAGGTCGAGCAGTTCGCACAGTAGCTTAAACCGGTTCTTTTCAACTTCGTCAACATTGCCCTGGGCATTAATCAGCCGGTTGAGGGCGAGTTTGCCGCCGAGATCTTCGACCTGGATCGATACGTACCCGCCACCGACCGGATAGCTCGGCAGCCCTTGGCTCCAGAGCTCTGCGGGGTCGTGCGGGGCATCGTAACCATTGGTATCCATTTTCAAAAATATCCGGCCGACGGTGACGCCGCCACGGGCCAGATAGTAGGCCCTGGTCGAATCGCGGAAAGTTTCGGTCAGGCGCAGATCGACCAGGGTCGAAAACGAAAACTCGGTCAGCAACACCGCCAGCAGGGTGATGATCATCAGCACCACCAGCAGCACCATGCCCCTTTCATTCTTCACGGTATTCACGGCGTCACCAGCAGTGGCAGATCAAAGGCCGAACGAAACGGAATTCTCTCGCCGTCACTAACCAGCACCAGATTGATTTCAATCGCATCTGGCAGGTCTCCAGCGCCGGGCACCCATTCATCGAGCCATTGGCTGCCGTCGGAAAAACGGACCTTGAATTCGGCCACCGCGGCGAGCAATCGCTGTCCCAGCTGCCCGTCGTCGGTTTCCCACCAGGGGCGTTCCTGGCGATACAACGCCTGTTCAGAGCTGCCCGGAGTTTGATCCTCGTTGCGCAGATAGCGGATCGTCGCGGTCCCACCCGGCACACCTGCCATGGGCGTTGTCGCAGTCGAGATCAGTTCAAGATAAGATCGGCCGCGCTGGTCGGTCCCGCCGTGCAGGGTTGTCTTATTGTTCGCCGGGGGCGTCAGACTGTGCAACTCCCGGCCAATCCGATCGAACAGCACCCGGGCCTGGTGGTAGGCGGCACCACTCGCTTCGATCTGGTTGCGTGCCGAGCTGAGACTGCCGAACACCCCGTAGATGCCGAGCAGTAAAAGGCTGGCAATTGCTATTGCCACCAGAATTTCAATCAGCGTAAAGCCACGGTTCGCTTGCATCGCCACGACTTTATCGGAACACGAAAGAGGTCAGATCGACCAGCTCGTTGCGACTGGTTTCACCCCAGCGGACGGTCACCACGACCTGTTGCACCTGAGCAATCGGCGTTGCCGAGAAAGCTGTCTGCCAGCTGAAGTCGTTGAAGGGCTCGGCAAATTCTCCCTGGCCGTTCTGCAACTCGAGGCTGCGGTTGGCTGCAGCGCTTTGCTCGATCTCGGTCATTTTCTCCTGGGCCAGCAGGGTCGCCTGGGTCAGTCGCTGCAAGTGGTCGTTGGTGGCGATGGTCCGGTTACCGAGCGACAACATGGCAATCAGCGTGGTACCGACGATGGCCAGGGCGATCATTACCTCGAGCAGAGTAAACCCTTGTTGGGAACGGTCTTTTTGCTCCACGCCGGCGGCTCTCAGCGTAGCTCTGCCACTCTTCGCTAGCCGGTTCTTGCCTTTCCTGCCCTGAAGCAAACATCCTCGTTCCGTCAACATGGTCTTCTGTCGTCACCCCTTCTTAACTTGCTTATTGATCATAGTTCCTGCCAACGGCCTAATCAGTAAACCGCGCGTAGCCTTCCACCAGGTCCATAGCTCCGGTCAGCGGGTTGAAGCGCAGCGACAGTTTGCGGTCCTCATCGTCCTTTAAATGGATGATGGTTTCGTCCAGCCAGCCGGAGGGATGAAACAGCGTCGTCACCTCGCCGGTGGTGAAGCTGCCGCGGGAGGTGACGACGATGTCCTCGAACCGGACCGCACCCGGCAGGTTCCGGCTGCTGCCGGCGCCATCGACCGGTTTGAGTTCACCATCCCGGTCCAGCATTTTGGCCCGATAGCTACCTTCTTCAAGGTTGAAAATCAACTGGTGCTCGTTGCGGGTCAGGGCCGCCTCATTGTAGAGATAACGCACCGTTCCCGCCAGTCGGCGGGCCGCGCTGAGCAGGTCGTCCTGCCCCCAGTTGCTGATCAGCGGCAGGGTCAGGCCGGCGACCAGGGCGAGCAGCACCACTACGATCGCCAGTTCGATCAGTGTGAAACCGCGCTGATTGAACCGTCTCCTGCCAGGGGCGGTCGGTGACTCAGTCAATTTCCCAGCTGTTGATGTCGGCATTGAACCCTTCGCCGCCGGATTCGCCATCGGCACCGTAGGAGATCAGGTCATAACGATCATGCACCCCGGGCGACAGATAGATATAGGCGTTCCCCCAAGGGTCCAGCGGGGTTTTTTTCAGGTAACCGCCGTCCTGGAACTTGGTCGGGATTCGGCCGGTGGTCGGTTTGGTCGTCAGTGCCTCGAGACCCTGCTCGGTGGTTGGGAAAAAGCCGTTATGCAGCTTGTACATCGCCAGCGCACTGTCGATCGCTTTCATGTCGACCTTGGCCTTGGTCACCTTGGCCTCATCCGGCTTGTCGAGGAAGTTCGGAACGACCACCGCCGCCAGGATACCGAGGATGACGACGACCACCAGGATCTCGATCAGTGTGAAGCCGCGCTGATTTTTCAACAATCTATCTTTGTACATAGTTCTTGCTCCTTGCTGGATTCAGATCTGGGTAATACCGACCACAAAAGGACGATGGTCTGGATAGACGTCACCCAGGCTTCTCTGTGGTGAAAAGTTGGTTATTTTGGCTCCGTGCGTCCAAAGTCATCCCATGCC
>DATFMT010000186.1:0-4104 GCA_035266745.1 Geothermobacteraceae bacterium
TCCTCGTGAACTGGGGCGGAGCATTCAAAGCATGAGCCAGTCAACCCTGATAGTCACCATTCTCGGCTCGGGTGGCTCCCCCGGAGTCCCCATGCCGGGCTGCGCTTGCGATGTCTGCCATTCGACCGATCCCCTTGATCAACGAACCCGTTGCAGCGCCCTGCTCAGCTATGCCGAACGCAACGTGCTGATCGACATGGCCACCGACTTGCGTCAGCAGGCCCTGCGTGAGCAGCTACAAAAAATAGATGCAGTCCTGTTGACCCACACCCACGCCGACCACCTGCACGGCATCGACGATCTCCGCCCTTTCAACCGGCATGTCGATGGCCCGATTCCAATCTACGCCGCAGCCCCGGATATCGTCCATCTGCAGCGGGTATTCCCCTACATTTTCACCGACGACCTCGGAGAAGGCTATCGCCCACAGCTGGAGACTCGCTGTTTCGCCGGCCCCTTCATGCTGTTCGGCGAACAGATCGTCCCGATCCCGCTGCAGCATGGCCGGGGCATGTCTTACGGCTTCCGCCTCGGCTCTTTTGCCTACCTGACCGACTGCAGCGCCATCCCCAAGGCATCCTATAAACTGCTGTCCGGCGTGACCACTCTGGTCATCGACGGCCTGCGTTTCCGCCCGCATATCACCCACTTCAATGTCCCAGAAGCGGTGGTGGCAGCCAAGCGGATCGGCGCCGAGCAGACCTGGCTGACCCATCTCAACCACGAGATTTCCCACCAGCGCCACGGCCGGCAGCTCCCCCCCGGGGTCGCCTTCGCCTATGATGGCCTGCAGATTCAACTGCCGATAAATACAGGATTATCTTGAAACAACTGCGGATTCGGTTTTAATATGGAAATTCTTGCCCAAAGCTGACTGGACGCCATGCATCAGGAAATCCGCCTACACGGGCACATTAACGAAACGATCGAATACTTCGCGACGGTGGCTGCCCGTGATGCCTACCGCTGCTATTTTTACGAGGCAGATGACCAGGAGCTGCGGTTCTTTTCCCCTGGCAACGAATTCATCCTGCAGGCCGACGGTGTTCGTCATCGCGGCAACGGCGGGTCGTTCTGTGATTACATGTTCGGCGTCGATCAGCCGCTGGCCGACCTGGCCAAGGGTGACGTGCGTAATCGCCTGGTTCTCTACGGTGCCAGTTACCAGAGCAATGGAGAGTTGAGTTTTTCCGAGAAAACCGACGGCAACCTGCGCTACGATAAAATCTTTTTTGATGGCAACGCCGTCTGCAACTACTTCTTTTTTATCACCGGCTCGGTCTCCGGCAGCCGCAATGCCCAGCAGGAAGAGATCCTCCGCCTGCTCGGCAAGACCTTCAAGCGGACCGAACTGGTCGGTTCCGCAGACGATTCCGAACTGACCGACGAAATGTTCAGCCTGCTTGGACATCGTAGCGCCCTCTACCTGATCAAACTGGTGCACAAAAAACACAAGCAGTACCACGACACCTTCAGGAAACTCTACTTCGCCGGCAAGACCATCCCCGATGACGAGTTCGACAAGCTCCAGCAACTGGCGATCGATTTTAACATCGATCGCTACCAGCAGGAGCGAATCCGTATCGACGTCATGTACAAGCACTCCGACAACCGTCGGATCGTCGACGAGTACAAGAACATTCTCATCGACTGCAATCGGCGCGGCCAGATCACCATGGCCGAGAATGCCCGGCTGACCCGGCTGAAAACCCTCTCGGTGCGCAACAAGATTCCCGCGGCGCTCTTCTACACCCTTGACGAGATGCTCAAACACGACAAGCTGCTGCACCTCGAAGAGCAGGACTACCTGGCCGAAACCCGGCAGATCCTCGAAGGGATCCTGCTGCACGAACGACAGATTGACGCCAGCGTCAACAGCGAAGACATGGTCAAGCTGCTGCAAGCCAAGCACAAGGCGAGCGACAACCGCGACCACAACTTCGAGCAGCTCCTGCTCGAAACCGGCAAGGCCTGCGACGAGAAGATCCGCGACGGAGCCGACATCTCGATCCTCGAGAACTTCTCCTACATCGTCACTTTTTTCGACCGCTACGACACCACCTCGGCCAACATCAACCAGCTCTCCTTCATGGTGAATATCCATTTTACCGAGGAACTGGTCCGCAGCCTGCTCGGCAACCGCAAAGCCTTCGAGGCGCTCTCGCCCGGGCTCTTCGACCGCCTGTTCTTTACCGGCATCATCGAAAACAAATACCTCGGCAAATACGGCCGGCAGAAGGTCCTGACCCTGCAAAAAGGGCTCAAAGCGATTGAAGACGGGCGGATGACCATTGCCGAACTGCTCAATAGCCAGAACGAGATCGCCGCTGAAGAGCGCCTCCACCAGGTCCTGCTCGACCACGTCAAGGAACGCATTCGCAATTTCTACTCACGCTACAACACCCGCGCCGAACAGGATGCCCTGCGCCAGGAGGTCTTCGACGAGTTGAGCCACAAGAACCTGGTGCATGACGAGATCCCCAAATCACTGTTCCGCAACGTCGTCGTCAACATCAAGAAAGAAGCGATCTACCTGCACAACCTGCTGCCGGAGATCGTCGCGTCCGGGGACAGTTCGCTGCGCGAGGATTTTCTCGACAACAGCGGTCTCGACCGCTTCTATGTCGAGGAACTCGAACGGGAATATTTCGAGATCAACGACCTCGACCCGGAACAACTCAACCAGATCCGCAAGGGGCTGAACCCCTAACCGACCCAAGATCACACCATGAGCCGACCTGCACTCGACAGCATCCGCAATCTGGGCATCATCTCGCACATCGATGCCGGCAAGACCACGGTCTCCGAACGGATCCTGTTCTATACCGGTGAAATCCATAAAATGGGCGAAGTCCATGACGGTTCGGCAACCATGGACTGGATGGACCAGGAGCAGGAACGGGGCATCACCATCACCGCATCCAGCACCACCTGCCACTGGAAAGAGTGGCAATTCAACCTGATCGACACCCCCGGGCATATCGACTTTACTATCGAAGTGGAACGCTCCCTGCGCGCCCTCGATGGCGCGGTTGCCATCTTCAGCGCCGTCGAAGGGGTCCAGCCGCAGAGCGAATCGGTCTGGCGCCAGGCCAATCGTTACCAGGTGCCGCGCATCTGCCTGATCAACAAGATGGACCGCATCGGCGCCGATCACCAATCCGTACTCGAGCAGATCCGCGAACGGCTCAAGGCCAGACCGGTGCTGCTGCAGCTGCCGCTCGGTTGCGAGGCCGACTTCAGCGGGGTCATTGATCTGCTGCAGATGCAGGCGATCCGGTTTTCCGAAGCGGACCAGGGGCAGAGTTTCGATATCGCCGACATCCCCGAGGACCATCTCGAAACCGCCCGAGCGGCGCGAGAAACCCTGCTTGAAACGGCCGCAGATTTTGACGACGAGCTGCTGGCCGATTTACTCGATGGGCGCGAGGTCGCAGGGACGACCGTGCTGGCCGCCCTGCGCCGCGGGACCCTGACCGGCGAGATCTTCCCGGTTCTGCTCGGTTCGGCGCTGCGCAACAAGGGGATTCAGCCGCTGCTCGATGCCATCGGCCAATTGTTGCCGTCACCGCTCGACGCCAGTGAAGTCTATGCCTATCTCGATGACGACCGTGACCAGCGCCAGAAGATCGACTGCGATCCCGCGGCACCGCTTTGCGCCCTTGCCTTCAAGGTCGTTTCCGATGCCGGCCGTAAGCTGACCTACCTGCGCCTCTACTCCGGGACCCTCAAACCGGGCGACAACCTGCGCAACAACCGCACCGGCAGCGAAGAGAAAATTGCCCGGCTGTTCCAGATGCACTCGGCTCGTCGCGAGCGGCTCGAGCAGGCCCGTGCCGGTGACATTGTCGCCGCCGCCGGCCTGCGTGACAGCCTGACCGGCGACACCCTAAGCACACCGGAATTTCCAGCGACCCTCGAAGGGATGACGATCCCGGAGCCGGTCGTCGCTCTGGCCGTCGAGCCGAAAGGGATCGACGACCGCGATAAGCTGCTGCCAGCTTTGGAAAAGCTTCAGTGGGAAGACCCGACCTTCAAGGTCAACGAAGATGCGGAAACCGGCCAGACGATCCTCAAGGGGATGGGTGAACTGCACCTCGAGGT
>DATFMT010000187.1:0-5352 GCA_035266745.1 Geothermobacteraceae bacterium
CCGGGTAAGATTGCCGCGATCGGCTACTGCTTCGGGGGCGGCATCGTCCTGGAGATGGCCCGCCGAGGCTTTAACCTCCGGGCGGTCGCCAGCTTTCACGGCAGTCTCGGCACCGAACACCCGGCCACAAAAGGGATGATCAAGGCGAAGGTCCTGGTCGCCAACGGCGCTGACGACCCGTTCACCAAGCCGGAACAGATCGCCGCCTTCAAGCAGGAGATGGATGCCGCCGACGTCGACTACCAGTTTATCAACTACCCCGGGGCCAAGCACAGCTTCACCAACCCCGATGCCGACAGGCTCGGCAAGCAGTACAACCTGCCGCTGGCATACAACCAGGCCGCCGACGAAGCGTCCTGGCAGGCGCTGCAGGAGCTGTTCAGGGAGGCGTTCTGATCCTCATCGGGATGGGACTGACCATGCGGATAGCAGGCACGGCGACCGGCAGACGCCGATCCACGGCTGCGCTGTGGACTCAACGTCTGTCGAATGATCCGCGAATGCACCCGCCAGCGGCAATGCTCAACCTGCCCAGAACCCTCCCGGAGGTTTGTTCGCAAAGTCCCGGTCAACGATTCGCATCGACACCTGGGCGCTGCAGCCTCAGGTCGAAAAGTGCCCGGGCGAACCTCGGCCCCCTCACTCCCCCCCGCCGAATCCATAGACACCCATCGCCAGGTTACCGTAGCTGAAACTCTCGTGGAGAATTTTGTTCGGCCCGCCGCCTCCAGCGCCCCAGGCGATCAGCAGCGGTGCCAAATGCTCCTCGCTTGGGTGAGCGGTCGCCGCGTGGGGGGCAAGACTGCGGTAGTTTTCGAGCGCATTCAGGTTCCCGGAACGTACCGTCCTGGACAACCAGGCCATGAACTCCAGCGCCCAGCGCTCCGGCACCGTCCCCTCGGGCCGCAGCGCATGCAGGTTGTGGGTCGGAGACCCAGAAGCAATCACCAGAATGTTCTGGCTGCGCAAGGGCGCCAGCCGCACCCAACTGACGCTGGGCGGCGAAACTGCCGCCGCGCAGCAGGCTGACGGGAATGACCGGGATGTCGGCCGCCGGGAACATCAACAGCAGCGGCACCCAGGCCCCGTGATCGAGACCGCGATCGTGACTGACCTGCGGCTCATAGCCTGCGCGGCTCAGGCACCCTCTGACCAGTTCGACATGCCTTGGCGAGCCGGGTGCCGGGTAGCGGAACTGGCGCAATTGCGGATCGAAACCGGCGAAATCGTAGATCGTCCGGTGCTGCTCGGCCTCGCCGACCGACACCAGCGGCGCCTCCCAGTGCGCCGAGACAATAACTATGGCATCGGGCCGCGGCAGCGAGCGCCCCAGATCTTCCAGGGCGCGCCGGGCCGGAAGCTCGGACAACGGCAAATCGGGAGCGCCGTGAGAAACAAACAGGGTCGACAGCTCAGCCATTGAGTCACTCCATAAGGACCGAGTCCCGGGCGATGCTGCAAAGCTGTCCCGGGCTCGCTCTGCCTCGCGGGGAAACCTATTTCCGAATCGCTTCTATATCCAGGCCGATCTCAACGTCATCACCGACGACCAGCCCGCCGGTTTCGAGGGTTTTGCTCCAATTCAGGCCGAAATCGTGACGATTAATGGTCCCCTTGGCCTCGAAACCGGCCCGCTGGTTACCCCATGGGTCCTTGGCTGCACCAAGGTAACGACCGGTCAGGACGACTTCTCTGGTGTTACCACGAATGGTCAGATTGCCGTGCACGGTAATCTTGTCGCCGCTCCCTTCGACGCTGGTCGTGGCAAAGGTCATGTCGGGGTAATCGGCGGCATCAAAAAAGTCAGCACTGCGCAAGTGGTCGTCGCGCTTCTTTTCGCGGGTGTCAATTGAGGCGACCTTGATCGTGGCCACCGCTGACTGCAGGGTCTGACCGGACGGGTCGACGTTGACTTCGCCTTGGTAATCGGTAAACTCGCCTTTCACCTTGAACACCACCAGGTGGGCGACGGCGAAGTGGATTTGCGAATGCACCGGGTCGATTTGGTAGCTGTCCGCCCAGACGACCTGGCCGATAAACAAGAATCCGACGGTTAATAACAAGAATTTTTTCAGCATGAGTGTTCTCCTCGAGGATATGTTCTGAACGGCGAATGCGTTGCTATGGAGCAACATTAACAAGACATTCTATTGATTGATAATATTTTATCTGTATCATCTATATAGATTTTTTCTATAAGGTGCCACCATGACTCTTGACCAGTTGCGCATGCTCGTTGCCGTTGCAGAAACCGGAAGCATCCTCGCCGCGGCCGAAAAACTCTACCGCACCCAGCCGACGGTCACTGTCGGCCTGCGTAAACTGGAGGAAGAGCTCGGCGTCATGCTGCTCGACCGGCAGCATTACCGGGCCAAATTGACCACCGAAGGTGAACTGCTCTGTCACAGGGCCAGAAATATTTTACATCGCACCGGAGAGCTTGAGGACCTGGCCCGGCATTTACGCTCCGGCCACGAAGCCGAGTTGACCCTGGCGATCGAAGCCAGCTGTCCGATGCCACTGGTGCTCGAACTGCTCAAGGAGACCGAACAGAAGTTTCCGCACACCCAGATCACCCTGACGGCCGACACGCTCTGGGGGGCGATCGAGAAGGTCAAACTGAATGAAGCCGACCTGGCCATCAGCCCGTGGTTCCAGGATGATGAAGCGCTCGAGTCCATCCCCCTGACCACCACGACTCTGACGACCGTGGCAGCTCCCGATTTTCCGCCCTTCAGAGATAGCCGTCCACTGCAACTTGACGATTTGCGTGAGTCGGTGCAGGTGGTTATCCGCGACAGCAGCACAAACCCACCGGCGACTAAATATGGCCTGGTCGACGGTGGCCGACGCTGGCTGGTCAACGATCATGAAACCAAAAAGAAAATCATCCTGGCCGGCATGGGATGGGGACGGTTGCAAAACCATCTGATCACTGAAGAGCTGGCGACAGGACGGCTGATCCCGCTGTCGATCACCGGATACCAGGGAATTATGCAGGTTGATATCAGGGTTGTCCGCCGCAGCGCCCAGTTACCGGGACCGGTTACCGCAGATCTATGGCAGAGATGTGCAAAACTTTCGCTGGGGAGCCACTCAATTTGATCGCAACCCAATCCGGCGACGCTGCTAACGGTTCTGTGTTAGGATGCAGGTCATCACATCGATACGAGGTCCCCATGAGACATGCCATCCTGTTATTCTTGCTCCTGCTGACGACCAGCCTGTTCCCGGCTGCCAGCCCTGCAGCCGAGCTGCGTTATGGAACCCATTTCCCCGAGACAAGTCTCAGCCTGCCGGATTCCACGCCACAGAAAAATTACCTCGGCATCGACAACCCGGCCCATTTCACTCTCAGTCAAGTCGGCGGCGACATAGTCCTGGTCGAATTTTTGAACGTACATTGCCCGCATTGCCAGATGCAGGCCCCGTCCTACAACGAACTCTTCAAGCTGATAGAAGCCTCGCAGGACGGCAAGGGCCGGGTTAAAATGCTCGGCATCGCCGTCGGCAACCTGCCCCAGGAAGTCGAAGCATTCCGGACAGCCCAGCAGGTTCAGTTTCCAGTCGTCGCCGACACAGACTTTACCATCTGGCGCTCAATCGACGGGGAGGCAACCCCTTATACGGTCTATGTTCGCCAGACCAGGGCAGGTCAAGCCGGCATCGTCGCCGGAAGTCACCTCGGACTGAACACCCATTACGAGGCGCTGTTGGCTGAACTGCTCAAACTGGCCGACACTTCGCCGGATACCATGCTTGCCGCAGCCGTCCAGGCTACAGAGAAACAGGATCTGATCGCGAAACATTTCAGCCAAGACGAACTCGAGTACCGGGTTCGCAACGCCTTCGTTGCTACCGGAGGCGGGATCCGCGACTTTGCCAAACTCACTCTGCGCAGCGGGCGTCAGGTTTATGCGGCCCAGATGCAAACCGGTGAGAACCAGCGGACGCTTTTCGCTGAAGTCGTCTCACGCCAGTCGGTCTGTGATATCTGCCATGACGTGCTGTTCATCTATATCTTCGATCTCCAAGGTCAGATCTACGGCTTTGAATCCCTGCAATTGACCAAGTATGGCAATGTCAACTGGACTTCTCAGGAAATCGCAACCATGCGCGGCAAACTGCTTGGCAAATCACTGCTGCAAAAGCATCACTACAATCCCCAGGTCGATGCCATCAGCTCGGCTACCATCACCTCGGCGATCATCTTTGACAGTCTGAATCAAGGCAAGGCGTTGCTCGAGGAACTGCATGAGAAAGGATTCTAGGCGCCGGCCTGCGTTCCGTTGCGCTGGACCGGAACGACCGGAGTCTGCATCCCGGCCTCTACGTCTGGCACTGCCACATCCTCGAACATGAAGATAACGAGATGATGCGCCCCTATGTTGTATCACCGTAACGGTCCATAGACCAGAGCGACATCCGGCGGCGGGGCCTGTTGGCTTCGCCGCCTTATTTATGGGTAAAGTCCGCGAGTGCTGCTTAAATTCTTAGACCTTTCACACCATTCAAGGTATGATACGCTCAATATTACAGAATCCTGCAGGGCATCTCATGCTGAAGATCACGCGTAACATATCCCTCCCACTGAGCGAAATCGAATTGACCGCCGTCGCCGCGCAAGGATCGGGCGGGCAAAACGTCAATAAAGTAGCAACCGCCATTCATCTGCGCTTCGACATCGGCAAATCAAGCCTGCCGCAGGACTGGAAAGACCGCCTGCTGAATCTGTCCGACCAGCGGATCAGCCACTCGGGGGTGCTGGTGCTCAAATCCCAGCGCTACAGGTCCCAGGACAAGAACCGTGATGAGGCCCTGCAGCGTCTGCGGATGCTGATCCTCTCTGGGACACGCACGGTCAAACCGCGGCGGCCAACCCGGCCGACGCGCAGTTCTCAGCTCAAGCGGGTCGAGGCCAAGGCCCGGCGCGGCCTGACCAAGGCCTTGCGCCGGAAGATCGAGAGTTAACATGCTGCTTTGGAAACAAATGGCCGTGATGATCGGCCTGGTCCTGGCGACCGGGTTGTTTTTTTCCAACATGCGGGGGCATTTACGGCGTTATCCCGGGCGGCGCATCAGCCTGACCTGGACGATCATCTTTGCCGAAATCATCAAGGCGGTCGGTGGCACGGTGCTGGCCCTGCTCTGGATGGCCAGCAGCCTGCTGCTGATGGAGGGGGCGTCGGGCTTTCTCGGCCGCGGCGGCTCCTACGTCGCCATCGTCATGCTGTTTCCGGTTTCGGTCCTGTACTACTTCATCATGGCCGGCTTTATCCGCATCGTCGACATCTTCCCCGCCCTGGTCGATGAAAACCATTCTGAAGACGTTTGAGTCCTGCAAGGCCCGTC
>DATFMT010000188.1:0-6018 GCA_035266745.1 Geothermobacteraceae bacterium
TTGCGGAGGATGTCAAGGCTGAGCTGGTACATCTTAGCGATGCCCTCCGTTAGCTTGCGGCTGGTTGGATGGTTGCGACCGCAGCGAGCAACTGCCGGGTGGTGCTGCCATTCAGCGAGTAATAAACCACCTTTCCTTCGCGGCGGAATCTGACCAGGCCGCTGGTTCGCAACAGTCTCAGTTGATGTGAAACGGCCGATGAGGTTGTCTCGAGCAGCGCCGAGAGATCGCAAACGCAAAGTTCTGCAACTTCCAGGGCATGCAGGATGCGTAACCGGGTCGGATCGCCAAGCAGCCGAAAGGTCTCGGCCATGCGGTTCAACACGGCATTCTCGGGCATCTGTCGCGCTGCCTTATCGACGTTGCTGCTGTTGATCAGGACCACCTGGCAGATATCATGCTCCATGTCGTCAGCACCTTTCATGTGAAAGATTGTTCAATCGTTCAAATTCATTGTAGTCCTGTCTCCGGGATACATGTCAAGCGAGACTACATGAATCCGGGGTCGTTCGATTGAGCTAAATTTTGGCTGCCGGAAAAAATCCGCGACCGTCTAAGAGTTCTCGAAGGCCGCGAGAAGTTGAATTGGCAGGAGCAGCGTCTGGAAAGCCTCTTGGATTTGCTTCGAACTGTGAAACCGATTCATATTTGGCCTAGTTGCCTTTCCCTGTTCGCGGCTTCCTGGTTGCAACGGCTCTTTTTTGCCTTGGGCGTCCGGGGCGGATCGGTTAAACTGCCTACTTACGTTTGAGCTCTTCTACCCTGTGAGGTGTTTTGGCCTGCCGACCGCTAAAAATTATCGCTGATCAAAGCGGGATCTCGCTGCTGCTGATCCTGATCATGGTTGCCGTGATCGGACTTTCAGCCGCAGTGGCCGGGTCGACCTGGCAGACGATCATGCAACGTTCACGCGAGGCAGAATTGTTGTTTCGCGGTGATCAGTACCGGCGGGCGATTAAAAGCTATGTGGATGCCAAGCAGGGTGGTCAGTTTCCCATGGAGTTGGAACATCTGCTCAAGGATCCACGTTTCCCCGACAACAAGAGGCATATCCGCCAGCTTTATCGTGATCCGATGACTGGCGACGAGTTCGAGCCGATTCGGGCCGGTGGTGCCACGATCGGCCCGATCAAGGGGGTGCGCAGCACCAGCAAGAAAAAGCCGTTCAAGCAGGATGGTTTTGCCAAGGAGTATGAAAACTTTGCAGGAGCCGACACTTACCAAGCCTGGGAGTTTGTTTATGAACCACCGAAGTCGACCAGGGCAACGACACAGCCCGGAGGGACGACACCGCCCGGAGGGATGAACCAGCCCGGAGGGACGAATCAGCCCGGAGGGACGAATCAGCCCGGAGGGGCAACGCCGCCCTTTGGGTCTGCACTTCCTGGTAGGGCGTCGAAGCCGTCCAATCAGGGGTTCCAACGTCCTCGGCAATAGACCGAATCAGGCCTGCCTGACCCAGGTCGCGCGATTGACAAACGACTGCTGCAATGCTAACTTAACCAGCCTTTTCGAACCTTTGCCGAGGAGCTCCGATCATGGAACCAAAACTTCAGCGCCTCCTCGAAACCGTTCACCGTCTGCACCGCCGGGGCGCCTATCCGAATCTGGCCAAGCTGCTCTCCAAGATCCATCCGGCCGACATCGCTCACCTGTTTCGCTATCTCGATTTGAAAGAACAGCGCATGCTGTTCAACCTGATCCCCGACCCGGAAATTGCCGGTACGGTGCTGGTCGAGGTCGAGCATTCCACGGCGGCGCAGATCCTCGAATCACTGGAAAAAGAGACCATCACCGAGGTGCTTCAGGAGCTACCTTACGATGATGCCGCCGACATCATCCAAAACATGCCGGAAGAACTCGCCGATGAGATTCTTCACCTCATGGAGGATGAGACCTCCGAGGAGATCGAAGAACTGCTCAAGTACGCCGAGGATACTGCCGGCGGCATCATGGCGACCGAGATCTTCTCGCTCAACGAGGAACTCACCGTTAAGGAGGCGATCCAGGCGCTACAGGAAGCTGAGGATGCCGAGATGGTCTTTTATCTCTACGTCACCGACGAACACGGTCATCTGGTCGGCGTCCTCTCGCTACGCCAACTGCTCACAGTTCCCGCTTCGCGTAAGCTCAAGGACATCATGACCCGCGAGGTGCTCTCGGTGCAGACCGACACCGACCAGGAAGAGGTTGCCCGGGTCGTCGAAAAGTACGACATCCTCGCCGTGCCGGTCGTCAATGATACCAACAAGCTGATGGGGATAATCACTGTTGACGACGTCATTGACGTTCTACGCGAGGAGGCGACCGAGGATATCTACAAGATGGTCGGCTCCAGCGATGAGGAGCTATTGCTCGGCAACAAGGCGCTGAAAATAGCCCGTCTGAGGCTTCCCTGGCTGATTACCAACCTGTTTGGCGGCATCATTACCGGCTATCTGATGTGGATCTTCAAGATCACTATCAAGGAAGTCATTGCCCTGATCTCTTTCATCCCGGTTATCACCGGCATGGGAGGCAACGTCGGTGGCCAGTCTGCCACTATCGTTGTGCGCGGATTTGCCACCGGCAAGATCGAGATGTCGTCCCTACGTCAGGTCATTTTCAAGGAGATGCGCGTCGGCATCATCATGGGCCTGGTCTGTGGCTTGACCGTCGGCCTGGTCGCCTATGGCTGGCATGGCAATCCCTACCTCGGGGTGGTTGTCGGCCTGTCGATGAGTATCGCTATCACCGTCGCCGCCACCACCGGGGTGCTCGCCCCGACCTTTTTCAAGAAAATCGGTGTCGATCCGGCGATTGCAGCTACCCCCTTCGTTCAGACCGCCAACGACATCACCGGAATTCTCATTTATTTCGCCCTGGCGACCAGTTTCCTGTCCCTGCTGAAATAAGCTCCCAACTTAATCGTGCGGCCAGCTCTTCCGTCGACTCGAATTCGAATCGATTCGGATCGTGGTGTCAGCGTAGAGAGCCAGGGCAGAAGAAATTCGACCACGCCACGCTCCTTTCTTTGTTCCACATGAGGACATTGATGCCACTCTATGAGTGGCATCGGCTGTCAGAGATCTTTCAAAAGCTGTTCGGGCTCCGGGGAAGGAAGGGGGCAGCTAAGCACAAGAATTGCGGTCGAACGCCCGTGATGTCCGCTGTTGTTCAGTGTTGGCGCCGCGGGTGATTTCCGTTATCATTGGCTCCATGCAGATCCAATCCTCCCACGCCATTGTCCTGCGTCACACCGACTACGGTGAGGCCGACCGGATCATGACTTTTTTCTCCCGCGAAGAAGGATTGTTCAAGGGCTTTGCCCGGGGCGCGCGCAGCAGCCGCAAGCGCTTCGGCGCGGCGCTGGAACCGTTCTCCGAAATCCGCCTGTTCTGGAAAGCCGGGCGCGGCAGCGGTCTGCCACTGTTGCAGGAGGCCGAACTCGAAGCGCTGCACGACGGTCTGCGCCGCGATCTCTCTCTGTTGACTCTGGCCAGCTACGGTTGTGAGTTGACTGAGGAGCTGTTCGGTGAAGGGCAGCCGCATCCCGAGGTCTACAGCCTGCTCAGCGCTTTCCTCGGTCACCTCGACCAGCATGGTGCCGGTCCGGAGTGCCGTTTTCTGCTCGAACTACGGGCCCTGTCATTGGCCGGTTACATCCCGCATTTTCTCCACTGCGCCGAATGCTTCGGCGGCCTGGAAGCAGAGCTGCTATTTGACGCAGCTCGTGGCGGCAGTCTGTGCCGCGGCTGTGCCGCCGGCCGGCCAGGGGTGACGGTTCAGTTGCAGACCATCGGCAGCATGGCCCGTTCGCTGATGACGCCGACCGACCTGTTTGCCGGGTTTCGCTTCAGCCAACTGACCCTGGAAGAGGGATTTCGGGTGCTGGAGGATGCTCTAACCCAGCACTTGCAGCGACCGCTACGCAGCCGGGCGTTTATCGATCGCTATCAGCCGGCGCCGTCGGTCGCAAAAGGTGCCGCCGATATCCCCGCAGACGGCGATAAACCTTGACAGGCCGGGTGTCGCTGTTTAGTATGGAACGCCCTATTTTTACTGTATACAGTATACTTTCCGGCGGCCCCGCCGCCTGCGTTAAATTGGAGGAAATGTGACTTTCCAGGAACTGATTCTGGCCCTGCAGAACTACTGGGCCAACAAGGGCTGTATCATCCAGCAGCCGTACGATATGGAAAAAGGCGCCGGGACCTTCCATCCGGCGACCTTCCTGCGCTCGCTCGGCCCCGAACCGTGGAACGTGGCCTACGTCGAGCCCTCCCGCCGGCCGACCGATGGCCGCTACGGTGAGAACCCGAACCGCCTGCAGCACTACTACCAGTTTCAGGTCATCCTCAAGCCGTCGCCGATGGAAATCCAGGAACTCTACCTCGATTCGTTGCGCAGCTTCGGCATCGATCCGCTGCAGCACGACATCCGTTTTGTCGAGGACGACTGGGAGTCGCCGACCCTCGGCGCCTGGGGACTCGGCTGGGAGGTCTGGCTCGATGGCATGGAGATCACCCAGTTCACCTATTTCCAGCAGGTCGGCGGCATCGACCTCAAGCCGATCTCCGGCGAGCTGACCTATGGCATCGAGCGGATCGCCATGTACATCCAGGGCGTCGACAACGTCTATGACCTCGACTGGGGGGGCGGTCTGAAGTACGGCGACGTCCATCACCAGACCGAAGTGGAGTTCTCCCACTACAATTTCGAGTACGCCAACACCGACATGCTCTTCCAGCTGTTTGACATGTACGAGAAGGAATGCCTGAGTCTGACAGAAAAGGAGTTGGTCTTCCCGGCCTATGACTTCGTGCTCAAGGCTTCACATGCCTTCAACCTGCTTGACGCCCGCGGCGCCATCTCGGTCACCGAACGCGCCCACTATATCGGCCGGGTGCGTAACCTCTCCAAGGCCTGCGCCGAAGGCTATGTCGCCCAGCGGGAAAAGATGGGCTTTCCGCTGCTGAAGGGAGGGCGTTGATCATGGCCAATGAATTATTTCTCGAACTGGGCACCGAAGAGATTCCGGCCGGCTTCCTGCCGGTCGCGCTGCGCGACCTCGAGCGACTGCTCGGCAAGGAACTGGAAAATGCCGGGATCACGTTCGAAGCGATCAAGACCTTCGCCACGCCGCGCCGCCTGGCAATTGTCGCTGCCGGCGTCGCCGAAGAACAGCCGACCCTGCGCAGCAAGGCGATGGGCCCGGCGAAACAGATCGCCTTCGGTCCGGACGGCAAGCCGAGCAAGGCCGGTGAGGGCTTTGCCCGCGGCCAGGGGGTGGCGGTCGAGGATCTGCAGATCGTCACCACCGACAAGGGGGAGTATGTCTGTGCCGAGAAGGAAGTGATCGGCCGGCCGACCGTCGAGCTGCTGCCGGAGATGCTGACCCGGGTGGTCAACGGTCTGCAGTTCAAGAAGTCGATGCGCTGGAAGGATCTCGACGTCCGCTTCGCCCGCCCGATGCACTGGATCGTCGCCCTGTTCGGCGGCCAGGTGGTGCCGTTCGAGTTCGGCAACCTGACAAGCGGTAACCTCAGTCGCGGCCACCGCTTCATGGCCAGGGAGGAGTTTGCCGTTGAATCCGCCGCCCAGTGGCAGAGCGAGCTGGCCAAGCGCTTCGTCATGGTCGATCAGGCCGAGCGCCGGGCGCTGATCGAAACAGGGGTCGCCGACGCCGCCAGGGCTATCGGTGGGACCGTCAACCCGGACGAGGAGCTGCTCGAAGAGGTCAGCTACCTGGTCGAGGACATCACCCCGCTCTGTGGCAGTATCGAAACCGAGTACCTGCAGTTGCCGCGCGAACTGCTGATCACCTCGATGCGCGAGCACCAGCGCTACTTCACCGTCGCCGGACCGGACGGCAGGCTGCTGCCGCACTTCATCACCATCTCCAACACCCGGCCGAGCGATCCGCAGGTGGTCATCAAGGGGAACGAGCGGGTGCTGCGCGCCCGGCTCTCGGATGCCATGTTCTTCTGGCAGGAAGACCAGAAGGTCAAGCTCGAGACCCGCCTCGAGGCGCTGAAG
>DATFMT010000189.1:0-10001 GCA_035266745.1 Geothermobacteraceae bacterium
TTTTGTCACTCCTTGTTCTTTTATTATTTGCTCAGCCGGCACTTGCTTACTTGCAGACAGGCGAGCCGGCCCCCGATTTCGCGTTGGTCGATGCCGCCGGCAAGACGGTGCGGCTCTCTGACTACCGGGGGCGGGTTGTGGTCCTGAAGTTGGCGACAACCTGGTGTCCGACCTGCAAGGAGCAGTCGGAGGAGATCGAGTCGGTTGCCGAAGCCTTGAATGCTGGCAAGGTTGTTGTCCTTGACGTGTTTCTGCAGGATACCCAGGAGATGGTTGATGCGTATCTTCCCAAACAGAACAAAGTCGATACGTTTGTCTCGGTGTTGGATGACGGTCAGGTCCGCGACGCCTACAATGTCTACCTGATCCCTCGCTTGTTGCTGGTCGACCGTCAACAGAAGGTTCGGCGCGATGGGGGATTGATGCCGGGCTCTGATCTTAAAAAGCAGATTCAGTCCCTGCTGGAAGAGACGGCCGATCCAGCTGCCGCAAAGGCGCCGGGCAACTGAAATGTTCGTGGCAAACTTGCCACACTGTGGCATTGAAACAACACATTTAGCGGCTTTCGGTCGCAGCGGATCAGCTGATTTTCGGTTGATCAGAAACCCTGAAAACCCGTTTTATGGGAGTTCGTAGCAGATTAATTTAAGCTTGGCTTTTTGGCACTGTTGTTGTATTAAGTGTGGCAGTGCCGAAAATACGGTTATTTGGGCTGAACGCCCAAAGAATCAATCATCCAGAAGGAAGGAGGTGAAGCAAGAAGCAGCTGCTTACTCTGGGTAGATCGGCACGATGGCCTCGGCCATCTCAGCCTGTGTGTAAAAAAAACAGGTGGCGATGAAAAGAACTTAACAGGTTAACAAGGTTTTGGTTAACAAGATTGCTTGGTCACGCAGGAGGGACCTGCACTGGCGAGCAAAATCATGAACCACTTTGACAGGAGGCAAAAGTTATGAAAAAAGTTTTATCTTTGCTGGTCGTGCTGCTGGTGGCGGCAGCCGGTTCGGCACTGGCCGCCGACTTCGAGTTCCACGGCGACTTCAACAACCGTTTCGGTCTCTACACTAATCAGGCTCAAATGTACAATGGTGCCGAGACTATCGGTAAAACGCCGCTTAGGGCTGATGACGTCGACGAGTTCTTCGCCGACATCAAGTACCGTGCCAACGTGACCGCTGCGACCAACGACGGCGCCGTCAAGGGCGTGCTGGCCCTCGAGGTTGGTGGTCTCCAGTACGGTACCAACAGTGGTTACTCGGGCGACACCAAGGACTTTGAGGTCCGCAAGGCCTACACTGACTTCGCCCTCGGTGGCGGCCGTGCTACGGTCGGCCTGCAGGCGCTGACCATCAACCCGTTCGTCTGGTGGGAAACCGTTCCCTCCGTGCAGTACATGGGCAAGGCCGGCGATGTCAGCTACAAGCTCGCCTGGGCCCGTGGTCGTGAGTTCTACAACTCCACCAACGACGACGATACATTTGCCGACAACGACGCTCTGGTCGCCCGCGGCGACTTCAGCCTCTCCGAAGGTGTCAAGGCCGGCGCCTTCCTGCTCTATCAGCGCGCCAGCTCGCTGGCTGCCGGTGCCGATTCTGCGATCAGCTACGAGATCAAACGCTTCGGCGATGGCGACTACGACATCGTCACCATCGGTACCGACGGCAAGCTGACCGCCGGCGACCTGTTCGCCAACTGGGACCTGATCTATCAGGGCGGCTCGATCGACAACAACGTCAGCCAGGATCTTGACGTCAGCGCTTTCCTGATCCATGCCGACCTCGGCATGAACGTGGGCGCAACCAAGATCACCTACACCGGCTGGTACGCCTCCGGCGACGACAACCCGCTTGACGGCGACGTCGACAACTTCATGTCGACTGACGTCGACCGCTTTGACTCCGTCATCCTCTTCGAAGGCGGCTACACCGACGACGACTACTTCACCGAGGCCCCCTACATCCTCACCTACGGCCTGATCCTCAACAAGCTGGCCGTCGATCACAAGCTGTCCGACGCGACCACCATCGGCGGCGCGGTGCTTTACCTGATGACCGCTGAAGATCTTCCCAATGGCGAAGATACTCTCGGTACCGAGATCGACGCCTATGTCAGCCACAAGCTCTACTCCAACGTGGAAGTGGCTCTCAACGCCGGCTTCCTGGCTGCCGACGACGGCATGAACTACTTCACCGCTGGCGGCGCTGAGCCGGAAAATCCGTTCCGCATCACCTCGCGGATCCGCTACAAGTTCTAATTTGTCGCGTTTCTGTTAACGTGATTGTTTTTGAGGCCGGGCCCTGTGCCCGGCCTTTTTTTATCGAAAAAGGTTGGGTTGAAATAGTCTGAATGGTACATTGATCCGGTGTCAATTCGGTATGTGATGGTGAAGACCAGATTGCTGACCTAGAGAGGCGCTTTGCTACAACCGACAACTTTTGCAAAGGAGTTGCATCTGTGAACAGGTACAAACTGCTGGTGATGATGCTCTGGCTCGGCGTCCTGCTGAGTTCTTTCCCTACCCTGGTTCTGGCGGACGACGTTGAGGAGATTGCCGCGGATTTGCGGCCGGCGTCCGGCTACCTCGTGATGCCAATCAATGGAGAGTTTCTGGTCGATCTCGATGCCAGCCAGGGGCTTCGCGCAGGGGACCTGTTGAGCGTCGTTGAGCCGGGTGAAAAGATTGTGCACCCGGTCACCCAGGAGGTGATCGGCTCGCTTGACTCGGTCAAGGCCATCCTCAAGGTGACCCGGGTCAAAACAGGCTATTCTTATGCCCGGCGGATTTCCGGGGAAGCGAAACTCGACAAGGGGGAGCGGGTCCGGCGGTTTGCCGGTTTGACGGCCGCACTTTATTCTTCGCAGATGGCGGGAGAAAAGTTGTATGACCGACTGCGCGCAGCTCTTCCGGAGCTGGAATGGCAGGGACGCTTCCCTGCTCCGGCCGATGGCCAGGACAAGTCGGTCGACCTGCGGTTCATGCTGGAGGGACGGATGCTGCGCCTGCTGGATAGCCAGGGGGAACAGCTACGTGCCTATTCGGTCGCTTCGGCCGAGAGCGGGCCATCCGTGGTCCCGAGCAGGGCGTCATCGGTGCCGGCGGTCAACCCGCCCGTCGTTTCTTCGGTCGCGGCAATGCCGTCAGCTCCTGCGGCGGTCGTCTTCCCCTCGCAGCCGGCCGGGGTTGACTTCGGCCCACTGCGTAATCTCGGCAAGTTCCCGGATCGCGTGCTGATGGCCGCCTTTACCGGCTCCGGGGAGAGCCTGCTCGTTGCAACGGTCGATGCCTCCCGGCTCAGCGTGTATGCCGTGGCCGACCAGCTGCAGCAGCTTGGCACAACCACGATCGGTGACGGTCTCGCCAAGCCGCTGGCGGTGAGTTGGTGGCGTCCCGTTCCGGGCGGTCCGCTGTATCTCGCGGTGACGGCCGCGGTTGAAATCGAGAAAAATTTCGGGAACATCAAGGAGACCCGCCTGAAAGGCGCGATCTACGCATGGGACGGCCGGCAACTGGTGCCGACTGTGGAACGGGTGCCTTATTTTCTCAGAACTTTCGATCGCGATGGTGATGGACAGCCGGAGACCCTGTTGGGGCAGGAATTTGACCCTGCCCAGGTCTACGGGCGGATATTTGCCTTGAGTCTGGCCGGTCGTGACTTGCAGCGCAGCGCGCCGTCTTTTGACTTGCCGCGACGTTTTTTCCTGCCCGGCAGTGCCGTGGGGGATCTGGACGGGGACAGTCAACCGGAGCTGATGACGATCTACAACAAAACCTTGACGATCTATTCCGGGGCGAAAAAAGTCTACGAATCCTCCGGCAATATGGGGGGGAGCCTGGCCAGCCTGACCTATGATGTCAATCCCGGGGTCGTGGATACGATCTCCGATACCGTGTCGCTGGAGGTGCCGCCGGTGGTTCGCGATATTGACGGCGACGGAATCGCTGAACTGCTGGCTGTGGCAACGGACACCCCTGTCGTTTCGGCCCCCGGCATCGGGCCGGGTGTCGACCGCAGCTGGGTTGCGGTGATCAAATATCGCAATGGTATGTACGACAAGGGCCGGTTGACGTTTAGCCGTGAAAATCCGTTGCAGGGGCTGTGGGAAGATGCCGGACGGGTGTTTCTGGTCGAGTCGCAAACCACCTCGGTCTTGAGCAAGGAAGGTACCAGCAGTCTGCTGGTCTATCCTCTGGCACCTGTCAGCCGGTAAGGCGACTGGACAGGGTTCTGCCGAGACAATGCGCCGGACCGGCAGTCAAAACAGCAGTTTCTGAGCCGTCTCTTCCTGATTGTTTGTCCCGGGAGAGGCGGCTTTATTGCCTCGCAGAGGTCACCGTTCCATTACGGCACAAAGTTCAGTTCCCACCCGTTCTGCGCCATGCAGAATTCAAAATCAAAATCACCTCACCCCCCGTAGGGCTGGGCATTCAGCAGCTCTCTGAAGCGGCTGTCGTCCCTCTCCTCAGCGGCCTTCAATTCACACTCCCGGATGGTCTTGTCCTTGCCGACGGCAAGGGCCTGTTCGGTGGTCGGCTGCCATTCCCAGGAGCCGGTTGCCGCCGAGCAGCCGAGTGTTCCTGCTAAGACGCACAGCACCGGCAGGAAGGCAAGTCTGATACGTGTCATAGCGACCCCGCATTTTCCCTGCTGAACCAATTCCTCATAACAATTTACCATGAAATGGTAACGCGGATCCGAGTCCCCAGCCCTTGATCTATCTTTGAAAAGAGGCGAATCGCAGGTCACGGAAAACGGCGCTGATGAGCTCGGTGGCGTGCACCCGATCGGCCAGATTGGACCGGGATATGACTCGCAGACCGCAGAACATTCACAGCATCACAGCGAGGGCATTGACAGGCAAACCTGACACCGTATAATCAGCTTCGTTCGAAAATGGCCCTGTTCCGCAAACTCGGTAGCAATTTTTAGCTCTGCTGGTACGGTGTGTCGAGGGACCCGCGCAGAGAGTTCCTTTCCGAGTGCTTGTGCAAAATTGCCCGTTTCCCCAGCCATGCTGGAGGAGGATTGATATGAGCGGAAAATCTACCCCGATAACCGAGCGCTGGGATCTATCGGCGCTCTACCGCGGCCCCGAAGACCCGGGTTGGGCTGCGGATCTCGATCTGGCGACAAAGACAGCGAGCGGCTTCCGACGGCATTTCCGGGGCCGGGTCGGCGGCGATGAACTTACCGCCGAACGCCTGGCTGCGGCCTTGCGGGAGTATCAGCAGCTGCAGATGCTGATTTTGAAGCCGTATCTCTATGCCCAGCTGCTGTTTTCGCTCGACAGCGAGCCTGCGCTGGTCAGGGCGCTGCTGGCCCGGGTGCGCGAGTGCTGGAGCGGGATCAGCGAACAGACCCTGTTTTTCGAGCTCGAGATCCTGCAGCTGGAAGAGGAGCGGTTCGCCGCCCTGCTGAAGGACCCCGAGGTTGCCGAGTTCAGGCATTACCTCGAGCAGCAGCGGGCCCATGCGCCCTACACCCTGAGCGAGGAGGTCGAACAGGCCCTGAAGCGCAAGGATCTCTCCGGGCGCGAGGCGTTCGTCCAGCTGTTCGACGAACTCTCGACCAGCCTGCGCTACCGGTTCGTTATGCCGGGCGAGAGCGAAGCGCGGGAGGTCACCGGCGAGGAGCTGCTCGGGCTGCTCTATCACGGCGACCGCGAGGTCCGCGAACAGTCCTTCGCCACCTTTCTCGACAAGCACGCGGAGCAGCAGCTGGTGCTGACCAGTTGTTTCAACAATATCCTGCTCGACCACGGCAAGGAAAGCGAGCTACGCCGGTATCCCGAGCTGATGACGCCGACCCACCTCTCCAGCGAGACGGCCCCGGAGATGGTCGAACAGCTGATGCAGGTCACCGAGGCGAACTATCCGCTGGCGCAGGATTATTTCGCTCTGAAAAAACAGCTGCTCGGCTACGCGGAGCTGAAGAACACCGATCTCTATGCACCGATCGGAGCCGAGAGCCGGGTTTACAGCTTTGCCGAAGCGAAGCAGCTGGTCCTGGAGTCCTTCGCCGGCTTCGCACCGGAACTGGCTAAGCTGGCGGAAACGTTTTTTACCGAACGGCGGGTTGATGTCCACCCGGCACCGGGGAAGAGTGGCGGCGCCTTCTGCATGCCGATGATGCCGGGCTATCACCCTTATCTGCTGCTCAATTTCACCGGAACGCTGCGCGACGTCTCGACCCTGGCGCACGAAATGGGGCACGGCCTGCATTCGATGCTGGCCCAGAAGCAGAACCTGTTCCACTACCAGGCACCCCTCCCTTTTGCCGAAACCGCCAGCGTTTTCGGTGAGATGCTGCTGACCCGGCGCCTGCTCGATGCCGAGTCGGACCGGCAGTTGAAGATCACCCTGCTCTGCGCCAAACTGGAGGATATCATCGCCACAACCTTCCGGCAGAACCTGCTGACCCGCTTCGAGCTGGCGGCCCATCGGAGACGCGGCAAGGGATTGCTCTCCGCTGAGGAGCTATGTGACCTCTGGTGGCAGGAAAACGCCAAACTGTTCGGCGACCAGGTGAAGATGATCGAGCCTTACCGCTGGGGCTGGAGCTACATCAGCCACTTTATCCACTCCAGGTTCTATTGTTATTCCTACGTCTTCGGCGAACTGCTGGTGCTGGCGCTGTATCAGAAGTATCTCGAGGAGGGCGCACCCTTCGTGCCGAAATACCTCGAACTTCTGTCCAAGGGGGGGAGTGACAAACCGCAGGCGATGCTGACGCCGCTCGGGATTGATCTGACGGATCCGGACTTCTGGCAGAAGGGCTACGATTTCGTCGGCGGATTGCTGGCTGAACTCAAGGGTTTATTGGCGGAAACAGAGGATACTTGACCATTTCATGGAGAATGTAAAGTTAAGGCCCCCGGCGTTACGCAAGGGGCCTTTTTTGTCCAGAACAGTCTAGAAACTGCCGGTGATAACGGTCCCGGTTGAGACGGTCAAGCTGTAGCCACCGCCACCTGTCGCTACCAGGTCGGCATAGGTTCCGTTGGCACCGGCGAAGTGCAGGGTGCCGGATTCCGGGTTGCCGGTGAAATTGTCGATCTGTAGTGGGTCAGGATTCGTGATAACAACGTGGCCGGCATCGTAATCGTGATAGGTTCCGGAGACCACGGCGGTGTCGAGGGTGCCAGTGCCAGGGGTGATGGCGATGCTGTAATGGTCGATCCAGTAGGTCTGGCCGAGGGCATCAGTCAGAACGATGTTCATGGTCATGGTGGTCGGCGAGTAGAAGTCGGTATAATTGACGATACTCATGGAGACAGAGCCGGAGAGGGTGCCGCCGCCGGTTGTCAGGCTGTTGAAATGCATGGTCATGGAAACGGCGTTGGTCGAAGGATTGAGAGTTGCCGAGAAGGTAACGCTGCCGTTCAGAATGATTCCGGCGTCGCAGTAGTTGTCGTAGACGATGGTGCCGCTCGCAGTCGTCTCGCTTCCGTTAATGTTGCCTGACGCGGTCCCGCCGCAGGATCCGGCCATGGGAGGAATCGCCTCTAGCTTGCTGACCGTCGGAGCGAAGTCGAAGGCCGGAACGGAATCAAACAGTACATTGCCGAGCGGAGCCAGATCCAGAGGCTGGCTGCCACCGACCGCCAGCGGAATGACCATGGAATCGGTCAGGCTGCCACCGGCATAGGCGTCGGTCACGAGCTGCTCGGCATTGGTGTCATCAATGACGGCAAGGGTCGATACCCCGGTGAACCCATTGCTTCCGCCGCCGCCACCGCCGCCGCCACAGGCGACCAAGGCACTGAACGCTACAGAAGCGACAAAAAACGTCCTCAAGAACCGTGATAATCCTTTCATTTGCTCCTCCTGAATGTCGATTTATGGGCTAATTCCAATCTTCACTTCAGATGAGCAAACTACGTGCCATTAGGATTTGCTCCTAGCCGGCGGGGCGTCAGAGCAGCTCCTTCACCTGGCTGACAACATTCTCGACCGTGAAGCCGAAATGCTCCATCAGCGCGCCTCCCGGGCCGCTGGCGCCGAAGCCGGTCATGCCGATCACCTTGCCACAACGGCCGACATAGCGCTCCCAGCCGAAGGTTGAGGCGGCTTCGACCGCCACCCGTCGCGTGCAGTCGGGCGGCAGGACGGCGTCGATGTAGTCCCGGTCCTGCTTCTCGAACAGCTCCCAGCTTGGCAGCGAAACCACCCGGACGCCGATCCCGTTATCTTCAAGGGCTTCGCGGGCTTTCAGGGCCAGCGGCACCTCCGAACCGCTGGCAATAACGACGGCTTTGAGTTCGCTGCTTTCGCGGGCGAGAATATAGCCGCCTTTCTGTAAGCCGTTCGCCGGAGCGTAAATACTGCGGTCAAGGGTCGGCAGCCCCTGGCGGGTGAGGATCAGCGCTGACGGCCCCTGCTGGTTGCTAATTGCTGCTTTCCAGGCTTCCAGGGTCTCATTGGCGTCGCCCGGCCGAATCACGGTCAGGTTCGGCACGGCGCGCAGGTTGGGGAGCTGTTCGACCGGCTGATGGGTCGGGCCGTCTTCGCCGAGCCCGATCGAGTCATGGGTAAAAACGTAAATGGCCTGCAACCCCATCATCGCCGCCAGGCGCATCGGCGGCCGCATGTAATCGGCAAAGATCAGGAAGGTACCGCCAAACGGAATCAGGCCGGGGGTGTGGGCCAGGCCGTTGAGGATCGCCCCCATGGCGTGTTCGCGGACCCCGAAATGGATATTGCGGCCGACCGTGCAAGGGTCGAAGGACTCTTCACCTTTGAGGGTCGTGTTGTTGGAGGGCCCGAGATCGGCCGAGCCGCCGAGCAGCAGGGGGAGTTTGACGGCGAGGGCATTGAGGGTCTTTCCGCTGGCCTGGCGGGTCGCCAGTTTCTCTCCGGACGGGAATTCCGGCAGCTGGTCCCAGCCATGCGGCAAGCGACCGGCGGCGGCCTCTCGCCAGAGCGTCAGTTGGGTCGAATCTTTATCGAACAGGCGGTCGAAGGTCTGCTGCCAGGCCTTTTCCAGATCATCGCCGCGTTTGATGCATTCGTTCATGTGTACCTGGACTGCTTCCGGAATCACGAAGCACTGTTCCGGGTCACGTCCGAACCGTTGCTTGGTCAGTTTCAGCTCCTCGTTTCCGAGCGGCGCACCGTGAGCATCATGCGTGTCCTGCTTGTTGGGAGCCCCGAAACCGATATGCGAGCGGGCGATGATCAGCGAGGGGCGCGGCGAGTGTTTGGCCTTGGCGATGGCCCGATCCAGGTCGGCGAGGTTCTCGCCTTCGACGTGCTGGACCTGCCAGCCGTAACTCAGATAGCGGGTTCCGACCTCTTCGGTGAAGGCGAGGTCGGTATCCCCCTCGATGGTGATCTTATTGTCGAGATAGAGGTAAATCAGGTTACCCAGACGCAGATGACCTGCCAGCGATGCGGTTTCGGAGGATACCCCCTCCATCAGGTCGCCGTCCGAACAGAGGCCATAGATGCGGTAGTCAAACAGCTCATTGCTGATCCGCTGGTTGAGGAAGCGGGCTCCCATCGCCATACCGACGCCGACTGAAATCCCTTGACCGAGCGGGCCGGTGGTCGTCTCGATGCCGGGGGCATGACCATACTCCGGGTGGCCGGCGGTCGGGCTGCCGAGCTGGCGAAAATTCTTGAGATCGTCGAGGGAGAGGTCGTAACCGGTCAGGTGCAGCATGCTGTAGAGCAGGGCCGAGGCGTGGCCGCAGGAGAGGATGAAGCGATCGCGTCCTGCCCAGTCCGGGTTGCGCGGGTTATGGCGCATGTGGTGCCGGTAGAGCAGATAGGCAATCGGCGCAGCTTCCATCGGCGTGCCGGGATGACCGGAGTTGGCTTTTTCAACCGCATCGGCGGCAAGCAGGCGGATGGTATCGACACTCTGCTGGGCGAGGGGGGTCGCAATCGAGGTATTCTGCATGAATTCATCTCCTGCTCGAACACAGCGACACAGGATACACCATGGCCACTGATTCGGGATGGGTTAGCAAAGCGTCATTCAAACAGAGACGTTGGATTA
>DATFMT010000190.1:0-10166 GCA_035266745.1 Geothermobacteraceae bacterium
TAGGGCGAACCGAGCTGGAAATAATAATTGCGATAGGCCCGGAACAGGTCCACCTGCTGCCAGTCGAGTTGCGTCAGGACCATCAACTTGTTCAGGGGATCATTTTCGAGCAGCCCCTGGCGCAGTTTGGTCAAGGCCTCGAGCAGCGGTTCACGGATAGTCCCGAGCGGCAACCCCCCGGGTCCGTTGCGGACGGCGAAACTCTTGATGTAGATGGACTGTCCCTCGACCGGCAGGACAAAATCGACCTCGTCAATCACCTTGAGGTAAAAATTATCCAGGCACGGCAGCAGGTCGTTCAGGTAGCTCGGCGCCAGGCTGTAGTACTGCAGGCGGAAATACGGCTCATCCCCGCCGAAAGGGCCCCAGAGATCAAAGCCATCATGGCCGGTCTCGGTCAGGGTCGTGAGATTGACCAGGTCCCGCACGGCAAAGCGCGGATGAATCAGGTGCTGGTATTCCTCCGGCAGGTGACTGCCAAAACGGCTCCAAAGCTCCTTGCCCTTTCGGTTCTCGACCCGCCGATCGAGGAGTTTTTTCAGCGTCTGGACCCAGGGACGGGAGATCGCGGTCAGGCCATGTTCCAGGCGGTCGGGGTCGAAACTGAGATCGAACGCATCGGTCTGGATGGTGACGTGCAGACTGAGATAGGTGCGGGACAGATGAATAATCCGCGACGTGACCAGGTCGGCCTTGAAAAAACGGGTCAGAAAGGACTCCATCCTGGCCAGGCTCGCCTGTGTATAAAATTCACCCGGCAGAATCACCAGCAGGGTCAGGCCGCGCACCGCCAGACTGTGGGCCGGGACCACCTTGACCGCACCGTGCCGGTAGAGATGGGTGAACGAGCGGACAATCTCGAGGATCTCGCTGTCCGCCATGAAAAACAGCTCGACCTTCGGAAACGAGTTGAAGATTTCGATGGTCTTGCGATAGTCGTGACAGCCACGCGGGATTGACAAACCAGTCAGCGCCGCCTCGATCCGTTCGTTGAGAAAGGGAATCTTCAGGGTCGGATCCTCGATCGCCTTGACGGTAAACAGGCCGAGGAAGGCATATTCGATCTGGCAGCCGTCAACCTCGTCGCGCAGGCCGATATAAGTCAGGCGCTGATCCTTGTAAATCGGGCTGTGGCGATCGATCTCTTCAACAACAATCCGGGTCGGCCGCAGCATCCGGCCGCGAAACTTCTCATTCAGTTCGGCCAGCGGGCGTTTCTCGCCCGGGACGATGTCGACGATTTCCCATTCCAGGCCGAGTGCGGAACCGGGATCCTCCATCGCCCAGCTGATGGTCCCGGCCTCACCGCCCAGCCGGATCTGGCGGAAGGAAAACAGCAGGAAGTTTTCGTCCAGCAGCCAGTCCCAGAACGCCTGCTCGGTGGGGCTGCAATGGGCGGCCACCTCGCGCACCCGGGTGACCAGCGCCTCCTGATCCCAGAAAACCCCCTGCACCGAGACCACGGTTTCGCGCGCGGCGGCAACGAGCTGATCCGGCGTCAGCGATCCCATGTTGATGATCTCGATAGCGATAAACGATTCCGCCGAGCCGAGGCTGCGCTCTGTTCCGAGGACTTGCAGGACACCACCCGAATTCCTGGTCACCTGCAGGATCGGGTGACAGACGACCTGGAAGTCGACCTCGAGCCGACCGAGGCACAATTGCAGAGAATGCAGCAGAAAGGGGGCATCTTCGGTCAGGCAGAGCAGAAACCCCCGCTCATCAGCCTGGGCAATAAAATCGACCTGGATGGCGGCACGACGCTGAGTGATGAAGGCCAAAAATCGCTCATTCCAATCGAGCAGCAGCTCGACCGAAGGTGCAATAAAGAAGCTGTAGGGCGTATGTTGACGCAGGATGTCGGCCAGGGCGAGTTTTTGCTCACGCACGACGCCCTCCTCAGCGTCCAGCCGGGCCAGGACCTCATCCAGCTTGGCATCGAGGGACTGCAGGCTCTCGCGATTACCCTGGGCGTCGATAATCATTTTCATGCGTTTTTCTCCGTGTTTCGAATGACTTCAAAAAGTCAGTATTCCTCGATGCTTATTCTCAGTAAGTCTAGTAGACCCGGCTAGGTTTGACAAGTTGCTGGCGGACGAAACAAAAACGGCGCACCGAGGATTCGGTACGCCGTTGCAACCCGGACTGGTGGAGCTGTCTAGGCGTCGAGCATAAACTCGATGGTCGCCTGTTCGCGCAATGACTCGACCCACCCCTGCAGCAGCTTGGCCCCCTGCTCATTGCGCAGGAACTGGATAATTTTCGGCCGGGCCTCCTCCAGGGTCAAGGCGACATCATCCTCTTTATCAAGCACCTTGACCAGGTGGATGCCGAATTGGGTCTGGACCGGCCCGGCAACGGTTCCGATCTCGGCGTTGAATGTGACCGCCTCAAACTCCTTGACCATATCGCCACGCCGGAAATAGCCAAGATCACCGCCCCCGGTCGCACTTGGACATTGTGAATACTGCTTGGCCAGCGCGGCAAAATCTTCATCCGCGGCCCGCTGCTGCAATTCGCCGATCAGTTTAGCGGCGGCGGCCGGGTCCTTGTCATCGGTTCGCACCAGGATGTGACTTGCCCTGACCCGCCCGGACCGAACCATCTTTTCCGGATGCTCGCGGTAAGTCCGGCTGATCGCCACTTCGTCCGGATCTGTCACTTCCCGGAGTTTCGCCTCGGATGCGAGGTTGACCGTGACATCCTGACGCAGCATCCGGTGGTAATCCTCCGGGGTGATGCCCCCCTTGGCGAGGGTCGCGTAAAACTCCTCCTCGCTGGGGAAATTGGCGATGATTTTCTGTTTTTCCGCGCTGATCGCCTGCTCATCGGCGATCACGCCCTTGGCCAGGGCCTCCTGGAAAATCAGTTCACGGGCCAGCAGCTTCTCCAGCGCAAAATCGAGTGCCGCCTGCAATTCCTCGTCGGTCAGCTGATCCATGGTCTTGCGGTGAACCTCCATGGCATAGCCCTGAATCGCGTTATCCAGATCAAAACGATTGATCGGCCGTCCGTTCACTCTGGCCACGATCTCGTTCTTGGATTTCATCACAGCTCCTTCAAGCTAATCAGTCGCCCCGGGAAGCTGATCCGCCAGTCGGGCAAACTCAGCAAGGGACAGGGTTTCGGCACGGCGCCCCGGGTCGATGGCGACCTTCTCCAGGGCGGTTGCAATTTCGACACTGCTGAAGCCACCGGTTTTCAAGGTATTACGCAGGGTTTTGCGCCTCTGGGCAAAGGCACTCTTCACCACCCGTTTGAATTGCCGCTCATCGCCTATGGCAACCCGAGCCTGCGGCAAGGGGGTAAACTTCAAGACCACGGAATCGACCTTCGGTGCCGGGGTAAAGGCCTGTGGCGGGACCTTGACGACCCGCTCGATATCGAACCAGAGCTGGCTGAAGATCGACAAGGCCCCATAATCGCGACTCCCCGGACCGGCACAGAGCCGGTCACCGACCTCTTTTTGAAACATCAGGACCAGCCGGCAGAACCGGTTGCGCTGCTCAATGATCCTGAACACCACCTGGGACGAGATATTGTAGGGAAGATTGGCGACCAGTTTCCACCCGGTCCCGGTCAGCAGCTCGGCCCAGTCCAGGGCCAACACATCGCCACTGACGATTTGCAGGTTCGGCTCGTTGCGCTGTTCCCAGTTGCCAACCAGGTCACGGTCAATTTCGATAATCAGGACGCGCCCGGCAGTTTTCAGTAACCGGTCGGTCAAAACCCCGAGACCGGGGCCTATTTCCATAACCCGGTCGGCGGAAGACAGCTCAGCGGCGGCAATGATCTGGTCGACGACCTGGCGGTCACGCAGAAAATTCTGCCCGAAACGTTTCTTGGCGCGGTGATGCGTCATTCGGAGAGGTGCTTTCTACGTTTTCTGGGCCAGCGTGTAACCTTGATCTTGCGCGTCATGGGGGTCAGTTTCAGACAGAGGGAATAGGCGAAGATCCAACCGAACACAGCCCAGACCAGGCTGCCCAGCAGCAACGGGATCAAGACCTCCCAGCCAAGCCGGCTGAAAGCCTCATAGGTCAGGGTGTGCGGAAATTCAGCGTGGGGAAACTGCAGCATGGCCCGCCCGGTTTCATACTCCAGAGCGTAGATAACCGGCGCGGTGACCGGGTTGGTGATCCAGACCCCCAACACCGCCGCAACCTTGCTTTCCTTCAGCATCCACGCGAACACCACCGCCAGCAGCATCTGCACGCCAAAGGTCGGGGTCATGCCAATGAAGATCCCCAGGGCCACCCCCTTGGAAATCTCGTGCGGCGTCCCCCGCAGACGAACAAACCGGAGAAATTGCAGTTTAATTTGTCGGATAATCCTCCAGCGACGCCACATCCAGCTCTACTCCTGCTCCGAAAGTCGACTCAGATATTGTCCGTGGGCCAATTGGAGACTGCATTCATATCAGCCTGACAGGCATCACCCCGACGCAGATAAAAATCACCGGCGACGCCCAGCATGGCGGCGTTATCGCCACACAAAGCGGGGCTTGGGAATACGACCCGGCAGCCGTGCAGATCAGCCAGTTCGGCAAAGTGCCGGCGCAGGCCGCTGTTACAGGCGACGCCACCGGCCACCACGATCTGCGTCAGCCGCTGCTGTTCGGCAGCCTTGAATGCTTTGCTGCCCAGCACTTCGACCACCGCCGCCTGAAATCCGGCCGCGATATCGCGCAACTCTTCAGGGCCGGGCTCGTGCCCAAGCCCCTTGACGTAATTGAGCACCGCAGTCTTGATCCCGCTGAAGCTGAAATTGAGATTAGCTTTGTGCAGCAGCGGCCGCGGAAAACGGATCGCGTCCGGATCGCCTTCGCTGGCCAGGGCGTCAATTTTAGCACCACCCGGATAGCCGAGACCAAGCAGCTTGGCGACCTTGTCGAAGGCTTCGCCAACAGCATCGTCGAGCGTCCGGCCGAGCGTCGTATAGGAGCCGATGCCATCGACCCGGTACAGGTGGGTATGCCCGCCCGAGACAGCCAGGGCCAGAAACGGAAATTCCAACTTCGTTTCCAAAAGTGGCGCAAGGATATGTCCCTCGATATGGTGGACCCCCACCGCCGGGATGGCGCGGGCCAGGGCGAGGGCCTTGCCGGTCGAGAGTCCGACCAGCAGGGCGCCGATCAGGCCGGGGCCGCGGGTCAAGGCGAGCCCCTCGACGTCAGCAAGCGTGCAATCGGCTACGCGCAGCGCCTCATCGATCACCAGCGGAATCGCCTCGAGATGCTTACGCGAGGCCAGTTCCGGGACGACACCGCCATAGCGGGCGTGTACGTCGATCTGCGAGGCGACGATGTTCGACAGGATCTGCCGGCCGTCCCTGACCAGGGCCGCCGACGTTTCGTCACAGGAGGTTTCAATGCAAAGCACTAACATACAATCAATCTTCAGAAAGCCGGGTTCCGGACCCGGGTTGACAATTCCAGGTTGATGATTCTTAAAACAACCCCTGCTACAGCAGGTTTGCCGCCAGTTCGGCCAGGCAGGAACGTTCTCCCTTGCTCAGCGTGACATGCCCGGCGATCTCCTGGTCCTTGAATTTTTCGACAACATAGGTCAAGCCGTTACTCGACGCATCGACATAGGGGTTGTCGATCTGGTAGGGGTCGCCGGTCAGGACCACCTTGGTCCCTTCACCGGCCCGGGTGATGATGGTTTTGATTTCGTGCGGCGTCAGGTTCTGGGCCTCGTCGACGATCAAGTACTGATGCGGAATCGAGCGGCCGCGAATATAGGTCAGCGCCTCGATCTCCAGCAATCCCATGTCGACCAGTTCCCGGTAGCCGCGTTTTCTTTTCCCCCCCTCGTCGACGCTGCCGAGCAAGAGTTCGACGTTATCGAAGATCGGCTGCATCCAGGGCGCCAGTTTCTCCTCGACATCGCCGGGCAGGAAACCGAGGTCACGGCCCATCGGAAAGACCGGCCGCGAAACCAGCAGGCGATGATAGCTGTTGTCATCGGCGGTCATGTGCAGCCCACCCGCCAGGGCCAGCAGGGTTTTACCGGTCCCGGCCATGCCGACCAGGGTCACCAGCTGGATATCTTCGTTGATCAGCAGGTCAAAGGCAAACTGCTGTTCGCGGTTGCGGGGGTGAATCCCCCACAGCCCCTCCTTCGGGGTCTTGATCAGGGGCACCACCCGTTGCAGCGAACCTTGGTAGCGGCCGATCGCCGTATGAGAAGGATTGGCCGCTTCAACCAGGGTAATGCACTGGTTGGCGTAATAATCGCCAACCAGATCGTAATAGCCCTGGGAATAAAAAAGATCGACGGCGTCCTTGTCGACCAGCACTTCGGTCGTGCCGGAATAGAGCTCGTCGATCGAGACCTTGTCCGATTCGTAATCCTCGGCAATCAGGCCCAGGGCGTCGGACTTGATGCGCAGGTTGGTGTCCTTGGTGACAAAAACCACCGGACTGTCGCAGGTCTCTTTGTACTGCAGGGCAACGGCCAGAATCCGGTTATCGCCACGATCGGCCCGCAGCTCCGGAGGCAGCTTCTGTGCCGAACTGTCGGTATATAGAGCGACCAGCAGCGTACCGCCGTTTTCGAGCTTGATCCCGTCGACCAGCGAACCGCTTTTCCGGAGTTGATCCAGATAACGCGAGACATGGCGGGCGTTTCTCCCGGTTTCGCTAAGGTTCTTCTTGAAGTTGTCGATCTCCTCGATCACCGTGATCGGAATGACCAGATCGTTATCCTCAAATCGAAACAGCGCCTGCGGGTCGTGTAACAGAACATTGGTGTCCAGAACATAGGTTTTTTTCATCGATCAACTTTCAATTAGGTCGAATAGGAGGAACCTCAACGAATTGGGCCGGATGGGTGTTGCGGCACGTTGCGCATGCTTTCGAAGATTACCTCGCCGTTGGCATTCAAGGCTTATGTATCTCGCTCGGGGGACTCCTCAAGGATGGCCTGGCTGACTCTCCGTGTCCGCAGCAACTCGCGACCCGCCTTCGGCGGCTGCGGAGCGGTCGCCAAGCAACGGAACCAACCAAACAACCATCAGTTTAACTGAATACAGGCTCTTTGCAGAGTCAAACAATCAGCAACGGGCGGCCAGCGAGCTGACCGCTGCCAGCAGCTGATCAATCTCCTGTTGGGTGTTAAAATAGCCCGGACTCACCCTAATCGTACCGGCCGGATAGCTGCCAATGGATTTGTGGGCGTCCGGCGAACAGTGTAAACCGACCCGGCAGCAAATGCCAAATTCCCGATCAAGCAGAAACCCGGTTTCGGACGGGTCGGCCTGGTCGAGGCGAAATGAGACGGCACCACCATGCCGGATCACAGCTCCCGGCCCGAAGACGCTCACCCCGGCAATCCGCCGCAAGCCGGCCAGCAAATCTTGCAACAGCTCCTGCTCGTGTCGGCGGATGGTTTCAAGACCGGTCTGCTGCACGAATTCGATACCGGCCTTCAGTCCGGCCAGTCCCGAAGTATTCAGCGTTCCGCTTTCAAGCCGTTCGGGCATGGCCTCGGGCTGCAGGTCCGAACTCGAGGAGCTCCCGGTTCCGCCATAGATCAACGGCCTGGGGGACAAGCCGTCACGCACATAGAGAAAACCGGTTCCGGCCGGACCGAACAGCCCCTTGTGGCCGGGGACTGCGAGCAGATCGATGGCGTGGTCTTCCACGTCAATCGGAAAGATTCCCGCACTTTGGGCCGCATCGACCAACAACAAAATCCCCCGTTGGCGGCACCAGGGTCCGAGCGCCTCGATGGGTTGCAGGGTCCCAGTCACGTTGGAACAATGGCTCATCACCAGCATCCGGGTTGGATCGGCACAGGCCTGCTGCAAATCGGCACTGGCGACCAGTCCCGTGCGGTCAGCCGCCACCTTGACAACCTCAACCCCGGCATCCTGCAGGGCGCGCAATGGTCGGACCACGGCATTGTGCTCCATGCTGGTCGTGACCACCCGGTCGCCGGGCTGCAACAGTCCGAACAGCGCCAGGTTGATCGCCTCGGTCGCTCCCGAGGTAAAGACTACCCGGGACGAATCGGTAATCCCGAACAGACCGGCCACCGTATCCCTGGCATCGAGCACCGAGCGTGTCGCGGCCAGCGAAAAGTCGTGCCCACCACGGCCCGGGTTGCCGGCGGCGTGGCGCAGAGCCTGATCTACCGCGCGGTAAACCGATTCCGGCTTGGGATAGCTGGTCGCAGCGTTGTCGAGATAAATCGGCATGATTTTCTAATGATAGATGATTTTAACGGCCTTGGATATGGAAAAGCTGAGCGGACGGTTAAGGTTTTTCGTCGCAGACGGAATCACGGCCACCGCACTCTTTGATGATGCAGCCGAGACCGCGACAGCCGTCCGGGTTACCAGCGAGGATCGTAGATATCGAGCGGAAATCAGTTGCTATTCATCTCAAAGGACAACTTGAATGGAGCTGACGGCGGTTCGGGCTGTGCACCTGAATAGGTTCAGCCCGGAAGGTAATTGACCCGGTTCTTTCCCTGCCGCTTGGCGACGTAAAGCAGATCGTCGACCGCCTTGAGCAGGCCATCGAAGGTCTGCCCGTCGCGCGGGTAAGCCGCTACCCCGACACTGACCGTGATACTGCTCTGGACATAATCGTCCAGGTAGCGCGACGTTTCAGCCTCGATCCGCTCCCGGAGCCGTTCGGCGGCGGTCAGGGCCTCGGCAAGCTCCGACTCCGGCAGGATGGCAATAAACTCCTCGCCGCCGTAACGAAATATCGTATCACAGTCGCGCAGGGTATCGGAGATGATTTCGGCAACGCCGACCAGCGCCTTGTCGCCGGCCGGATGGCCATAGAGATCGTTGAACAGCTTGAAGTCATCGATGTCAAGCATGATCAGCACCAGCGGATTATTGTAACGTCGCGCCCGCGCCAGCTCTTCGGAAAACACCTTTTTGAATTGACGGTGGTTGTAAAGCCCGGTCAGGCCGTCGGTGCAGGCAAGTTCGCGGGTCTGCTCATGCAGCCGGGCGTTATCGATGCTCATGGAGGCAAACGAGCCGAGGATCTCCAAAAGGCGCAGGCGAGTATTACAGAATTGCCGCGGGACAAAATCGTTCACGTAGAGAATCCCGACGGGCTTGTCCTGGATCTTGAGCGGCACGGCGATCAGGGAACGGATCCCCTCCTCGACCGCCAGCGGATTTCTAAAGAAGTCGGTCCGGCTGGTATCATCGACGATAAACAGTTCCCCCTTGGCGAGGATCGTGTCGGTCAGGCCACCCTGCTTGACGGTCCAGCGGTCGTGGGAGACGAACCGGCTGCTCAGACCCTGGTGGGCATGCAGCTCGAGCTTGTTGCTGGAACTGTCGTAGAGGGCGATGGACCCGGCGGTCATCTCCATGACCGCCATGGCGCTACCGAGGATATTGGCCAGCACCTCGTCGATTTCCAGCGACGACACCACGACCTGGGCGACGGTCAAAATGTCCTTAAGTCCGCGCAACTCCTCTTCGAGCTGGTGCTGATTTAAGAGTGCCTGCTCCATCGTCATCCCCCCATTGTCCCGCTATCCCTGCTCCGACCCTTCCCGCAAGGAAACATTTAATTAACTAACATGTAGAAACCACAGCGGTAAAGCGGAAAATGAGAAGCCTGTAACTTTGTTCCTTGTCAAGGGTTTCGCTATCTGCCAATAAAAACGAGACCTTGTCGGTCATTAATATAATTTTTCCCAGATAGTGCGCTGATTTTAATCATTTTTTCGGCCCTTTTCTGCCTTGACACCCACACTATATTGTGGTTTAAAAGCGGTCAATGCCACAACATCTTGGGTTTCTGGACGAATCACCCATATAATTGAAGAGAGGGAAGAATAGTGGAAGTATTACAGAATGTTAGCAGCGAAGAAGGGGCGAAGACGATGGCTAAAAAAGGCTCCCAGGAGAAGCTTGCGCTGTCGGCGAACTCGCTGACGGTGCTCGAACGACGCTATCTCAAACGGGATGAAGAGGGGAAAGTCCTGGAAACCGCGGTTGACATGTTCCGGCGTGTCGCCAGAACCATTGCTTCTGCCGAAACCAGACTCAAGACCGGGGTCGATGCCAAGAAACTGGAGAACGACTTCTATCGGATGATGACCCAGCTCGAGTTTCTCTCCAACTCACCGACCCTGATGAACGCCGGTCGCGAGCTCGGCCAGCTCTCGGCCTGTTTCGTG
>DATFMT010000191.1:0-2072 GCA_035266745.1 Geothermobacteraceae bacterium
TTCCAGGTCGCGCATTTCGCCAACCAGGATAATATCGGGATCTTCACGCAATGCGGCTTTGAGGGCCGCGGCAAATGACTGGGTGTGTTTGCCGACCTCACGTTGGTTGATCAGGCTTTTCTTGCTGCGGTGGACAAATTCGATCGGGTCCTCAACCGTAAGGATATGCTCGGTGCGGTGTTCATTGACATGGTCAATCATCGCCGCCAGGGTGGTTGATTTACCACTGCCGGTCGGCCCGGTCACCAGCACCAGCCCCTTTTTGAACTGGGTGAATTTGAGCAGCGTGTCCGGCAGGCCAAGCTGTTTGATGGTGAGGATTTTGGTCGGTATCAAACGAAATACGGCGCTGATGCCGAGCCGGCCGTAAAAGATGTTGGCGCGAAACCGCGAGTCAATGGCCGCTACCTCGTAGGCAAAGTCGATATCCCGGGTCTGCTCGAATTCATCCCGCTGGGTTTCCGACATGATCTCATAGAGCAAGACCTTGTACTGATCGTGGTTGAAGACGCTCGGATGCGCCGGGGTCAGGGCTCCCGAGACGCGAATCAGCGGCGGGTTTTCCGGTGAAATGTGCAGATCGGACCCACCTTTTTCCTTGAGAATTTTAAACAGGCCATCGATCTTCGGCATGGGCACTCCTTATGTCACCAGACCCGGTGAGATCTGAATTCTGAAAGTCAGCAAGTTGAATGCTATATTTAGGCAGAGAATGTACCCTCTTTTGGGCTGGGGAACACTGGTCTAAAGTTCCGGCCGACATATTTCTTGACGTTGATACACTGCAGTTTGATCCGATTCAAGTAAAATGGCGTAGCTGAATCATTTTTAAGGGGTCCGGATGAGATCACGCAAGCTGACGTTTCCAAGCAGTGCCGGGCAGCAACTGGCCGCGATTCTCGACTTGCCGGAAGATGAGCAGCCGATTGCCACTGCCCTGTTTGCCCATTGTTTTACCTGTGGCAAGAGTCTCAAGGTCGCGGTCCATATCGCCCGGGCCCTTTGCCGGGAGAAGATCGCCGTGCTCAGGTTCGATTTCGCCGGACTGGGAGAGAGTGAAGGAGATTTTGCCGAGAGCAATTTTTCCTCGAATGTCAGCGATCTGCTGTCAGCCGCCCGTTATCTGGAACAGGAGCACATGGCGCCGGCGCTGCTGATCGGACATTCACTCGGCGGCGCCGCAGTCCTGCGTGCTGCCGGCGAGATTCCCTCGGTGCGGGCGGTGGCAACCCTGGCGGCGCCTTTTGACCCGGCCCATCTGCTTGAGCAGCTAGGTGCGCAACGGGAAACCATCGAACGGTTGGGCGCTGCCGAAGTGGATCTGGCCGGCCGGCCGTTTGTCATCAAGCAGCAGTTACTGGCCGACCTGCAGGCCCAGCATCCGGAGGCGGTCATCAAGGGGCTGAAAAAAGCCCTGCTGGTCCTGCACTCACCACGGGACCAGATGGTCGGTATCGAAAACGCCGCGCAGATCTATCGGGCGGCCATGCATCCGAAGAGTTTTATTTCGCTCGACCGTGCCGACCATCTGCTCAGCAACGCTGCCGATGCCGGCTACGCCGGGCAGATGATCGCCACGTGGGCCTGTCGATACCTGGAGGTAACGCCCGCCCCGGGAATCGAACAGGCGGTCACCGATAATCGGGTGACGGTACGGACCAGTTCCGAAGGGTTCTTTACCGAGATGTTTGCCAACGGCCACCCGTTGGTTGCCGATGAGCCGGTCGCCGACGGCGGAACCAATCTCGGCCCGACCCCTTACGATTACCTGCTGGCAGCCCTGGGCGCCTGCACCAGCATGACGGTACAGATGTATGCCCGCCGCAAGGGGTGGCCGCTGGAGACGGCCCTGGTCCGACTGCGGCACCAGAAGATCCATGCCGAGGACTGCCAGAGCTGCGAAACGGCGGATGGGAAAATCGACCAGTTCGAACGGGAGCTTGCACTGCATGGCCCGCTCAGCGAAGAACAGCGACAGAAACTGCTGGAGATCGCCGGGAAGTGTCCAGTCCACAAAACCCTGCACGGTGAAGTCGAAGTATTGACAACTTTAGGTAAGCTTGAGACCCAGG
>DATFMT010000192.1:0-14064 GCA_035266745.1 Geothermobacteraceae bacterium
AGGGCGGGAAGATGGTAGCAAGATGCGCTTTTCTGCCCATCAGCAGGATACCGAGCCTGATTATCCTTTGGTAGTCCTGATTGACGAGGGGAGCGCGAGTGCATCGGAAATCGTCGCCGGGGCACTGCAGGATCATCGTCGGGCTGTTATATTGGGGGCGCAGAGTTTTGGCAAGGGGTCCGTACAGACGATCATTCCTATGAGTGATGGTTCCGGCTTGCGCCTGACGACTGCGCGCTATTTTACCCCGCACGGGACCTCCATCCAGGCCCGTGGCATCACTCCTGATATCCCTGTCCGCCAGATCGTGATCGAACCAGCCGCCAATGCGGGTGACGAGCATTCCCGGGAGGCCAATTTGGAAAATCATTTCGAACCGATTGAGCCGGAGAAAAATCCCGACACTGATAAGCAGGTTCAATCGCGGTTGCAGGCCGAGGACCTGAAGGATTACCAGTTGATGCGAGCCTTTGACCTGCTCAAGGGGCTCAGGGTGTTTTCTCGAGCAGATAAGAAAGCCGCCTGAACTGGTGTTGGGTGCTGATTAATAGTCACTATGTCAAAACAGAAAACCAAGACTTCCGGCCAGAAAAAAAAACGCCAAAGAGCTGCAGTCAACAATCGCTTCAAGCTGGCGCTGGCCGGATTGTTCCTGGTCGGATTTTTGATCGTCAGCTTGGTGATCCTCTCTACCCTGAAACAATCCTACCACCAGGTGACAGTCCCTCCTGCGGAACCCCCAGACCTCAGCCTGCTGATGCAGGATATCCAGGTCGAACTCGAAAGCGCGATGCTGCGCAGTGGTGCGTCGCTCGATCGCCTCAAGGTCGCACAGCAGGGCACGGCCTGGCAGCTTGCAGTCGATGGAATTTTCCCGGACGAACAGATCCTGGCTGAGTTATCGCTACGTTTGCATCGTCTGGCCCCGGACCTCGAACTGCTGGTCTCGGACCGGGATAACCGCATCGTCTTGCAAAAGGGGAGCAAACTGTTGTTTACCCTGATCTTTTCGCCGGATAAATATACTCCACAGCGGCATGACAAGCCCCGGGTCGCGATCATCATGGATGATCTCGGCCGAGATGTCAGCGTGGCGAAACAGGCCATCGCCCTGGACTATCAGGTGACGATGTCGGTCCTCCCCAATGAGCGGCACGCCTCGGAAATTGCAACCCTGGCGCACCGCCGCGGCCGCGAGGTGATGATTCATATCCCGATGGAGCCGGAAGGCTACCCGGCTGCAAATCCCGGGGAAGGGGCACTCTTTGTGGATCTGTCGACAGAGGAGATCCAACGTCGGTTCATGAGCTACCTCGACCGCATCCCCTATGCTGTAGGCGGCAACAATCACATGGGTTCAAAGTTCACGACTGACCGACAAGGGATGCATACTGTTCTTGAGCTGATGCGGCGGGAAGGCTTGTTCTTCGTCGACAGCCGGACCACAGGCAGTTCGATTGCCTTGGCGGAAGCGCGCCGTTTGAAAATCCCGTCGACGGCACGTGACGTTTTCCTCGATAATGACGCCGACGTTGAACGGATTGCCCGGCAGATTCGTAAGCTGGTGGTGCTGGCCGGAAAAAAAGGTTCGGCCGTGGGGATCTGTCATCCACATTCGGAAACCCTGGCTGCTTTGCAACAGCAACTACCGCTGTTGAACCGTGACGGCATTGTCGTCGTCCCCGTCTCCCAGCTTACCAAGCGTTAATATTTAAGCGCTCAGGGTTTCTGTCCGTGGAGATCCGTCCATATGGGTGTAGATGATCAGCTTGGTTTTTTGCAGCGCCTTATAGCTGACATTCTGGAGCATTGAGGCCGGACCGGTTTGCTGTAATTGGCGCAGGAGTATCCAGGTTTGACCGAACGGTCTTTGCTCGGCAGGAAACAGCTCCTTCCAGAGTTTTTGCAACGACGGCTGATCCCGATTGATCCAGGCCAGTTTCTGTTTGGCAGGCGCAACCGGTTGTCGTGAGAGAGGCAGACCATCTTCGTCAAAACGCTGGAACTCCAGACCATGGGACGTCCCGGCCTGGCCGGCAACAACGAAATAGCCATTGCGGGCAGATTCCAAAAACAGGCCTGCCAATGCCGAATCAGTCGTTCCCGAGCGCCTGGAATAGACCTGTTGAGCCACTATTTCGGCGAAACAAGCACCATGGGTAAAGCCGGTCGCAGAACCATCCGCCGATTCCAGGTAAAAGGCATCCGTTTCATCGATGGCCAGGGTTTTTTCACAGATCAAACAACCGGGGGGAATCTTGGCGGCGCGCAGCTGGAAATCATGCTCAGCTGATTTTAGCTGGGAATGCTCGTCTGTTTCGATCAGGGCCAAGCGGCGCACCAGGGACTGTGATGCCTCATTAAGAATCTGGGCGGCGAGGCGGGAGAGTTGTTGATGCACCTCGGTGTATTTACCATGGGTCAGGACCGGATAAATCTTGCCTTCCGGATTGGTGTTCAGAGATTCGACCTTGGGGCTTTTAGCGACAAAGCTCTCCATGCAGCGGTAACCCCGGTTAATAGCGTAGGCACGCAATAGCTGGTGCGAGGTTGCAAACGGGCCTTCATAACGGATCCGCGAATCAATCAGGCAGGGGAGAATACGCAGGGCCTGGCGGGGCAGCGAGTGCTGGTCGAAGAAATCATAGAGGTGCTTGCTGTTCTCCAGCGAGGGGGCGTCCTTAACCGGAACAATAACCCGGTCGGCAGCAAACAGGGCGTTTTGCGTGTAGATATCGAGATCGGGACGGGTGTCGATCAGAACGATCCCCTCGAGTTCGGTCTTCAATAAGCGGCGGGCCAGAGTGGCTGGATCGTGAAACTGGTGACGCAACTCGCCAAGGCGGTGACTCGACGGGATGAACTGGACACCGAATTCACCGGTCTCCAGGATGTCCGGTCCGGTCTGACCGTGCAGCAGGTCCGCAACATCCCCTCGGGCCGCCGGTTTGCCGATGCGGAACATCCGGTCAACCGAGAAATGGTTGTCAAAGCTGAACAGAGTGACCGGCAGATCTTCATCGATGGCTTTGAGGTATATGGCCAGATTGGTCGCCAGAGTGGTCTTGCCGACTCCGCCTTTTTCGCTGGAAATAGTTACGACGTAGGGTTGCATACAAAGCCTCGCTCAAGAGATACTTCTGTATAGGCGATTTGTCATCTGAAGTCAACGAAACCAAAGGATGTGCTGGATGCATTCAGCTGCCGGTCAAACGATTCTCAGCGTGGCCCGACTGACCGCCCTGTTGCAGGAGGTCGTCGAGGAGAATTTTGTTGATGTGCTGGTTGAAGGTGAGGTCTCCAACCTGGTCCGGCCGGCCTCCGGCCATTACTATTTCACCCTCAAGGATTGCGATGCCCAGTTGCGCGCCGCAATGTTTCGTCCCCAGGCCAGGGCGCTCAGGTTTGCTCTGGAAAACGGGCTACAGGTCATCTGCCGGGGCCGGGTCAGTCTCTATCGCCAGCGCGGCGAACTGCAGCTGATTGTCGAGGGGGTTGAACCGAGCGGGCAGGGGGGACTGCAGCTGGCCTTCGAGCAGTTGAAACAACGCCTGGCGGCCGAGGGATTGTTCGCTGAAGAGCAGAAGCAACCCTTGCCGGCGTTTCCCCGCTGCATAGGTGTTGTAACCTCGTCGACCGGCGCGGCCATCAGGGACATTCTCAATATTCTCGAGCGACGCGGCAGCGGCCTGCGCATCCTCCTCGCGCCGGTTCGGGTTCAAGGGGCGTCTGCAGCCGCTGAAATTGCGGCGGCAATCGCTGACATGAATCGTTTGGGTGTGGCCGATGTCCTGATTGTCGGTCGGGGGGGCGGCTCCCTGGAAGATCTCTGGGCCTTCAACGAAGAACCGGTGGTGCGTGCCATTCACCGCTCGAAAATTCCGGTTGTGTCGGCCGTTGGTCATGAAACGGATTTCACCCTCGCCGACCTAGCTGCCGACCTGCGCGCACCGACTCCCAGCGCCGCAGCCGAGCTGGTGGTGAAAAACCGCTTGGAACTTGAAACCCATCTCGATCACCTGCTCGTCAGACTGCAGCGCAAGGCGAACGAGACGCTGCTGCTGGCCCGAGAGAAGCACCAGGGACTGTTGCGCCGATTACGGCTGCCGGTCGAGCTGCTGCAGCGTCAGCAGGATTGCTGCGCTACCCTGGAGAAACAGTTGCGTCTGGCGATGCGCCATCGCCTGGATTCAGCGTCGGCCGCGTTGGCCCTGGTGAGCGGCAAATTGCAAAGCCTGTCGCCGCTTGAGACCCTGGCGCGTGGCTACAGTATCGCTCTCGATTCATCCAACGCGATGATCTCTGATGCCGGGCAATTGCGGCTTGGCCAGTCGCTTTGCGTTCGGATGGCCAAAGGCGAGGCAATTACCGAAGTCAAAAAGGTTCGCAAGTCGTGAGGCTGGGGGTGTTGCTGTTATGGTTGGCCGTGGCGGTCCCGGCCAGCGCCGGGGAAATGCAGTTTGACCCACCCGCCGTTGTGCAGGGTGGTGTTGTCACACTGCGCTACCTGGGTGTCCCACCCGCCTCCGCGGTAGCCCGCTGGTTTTCCAGGCCGCTCTTTTTGCATCCGACTGACAGCGGGGTGCAGCGATTGCTCGGGGTTGACCTGGAGACTGAGCCGGGCCGCTACCAGATTCCGATCCGGGTTGAAACCCGGACCGGGGAAATCGAGCGTTTCCAGTTGGAGCTTGAGGTCGAGCCGCGCTCCCGGTCGGTGGAAGCTTTGACCCTTCCCGATGTCATGGTCTCTCCGAAATTGCCGGAAACCCTGACCCGCATCGACCGGGAAGTCGAGCAGCTCAAGGCGTTGTATCAGCTGGATACTCCGCCACGATTTTCCGACCAGTTCCGGCTGCCGGTCTCCGACCCGATCGGCAGCAGGTTCGGATTGCAACGGATTCTGAACGGTCAGCCCCGCTCACCCCATTCCGGTGTCGATTTCCGCAGTCCGCTCGGCCGGCTGGTGCATGCCCCGGCGCCGGCCATGGTCGTCGCCACTGGCGATTACTATTTTACCGGGCGCACGGTGGTGCTCAACCACGGCGGAGGGCTCATCAGCCTCTATGCTCATCTCGACCGGGTCCTGGTTGCCGAAGGCGAGGTCATCGACATCGGTCAGGCGCTTGGCGAGGTCGGAGCAACCGGTCGGGCCACCGGAGCACACCTGCACTGGAGTCTTCGTTTGAATGCCGCCCGGGTTGATCCCCTGGCACTGTTTGAAGTTTTTAACGGGGAAAAACCTTGACTCGCCGGATGGCAGATCGGATAATTTGAATTTACGCATTTTATCGGGGAATTATGGCAAACAAAGAGACCTTTGAAGACCATCTGGCGCAGCTTGAGCGTTCCGTTGAAGAGCTGGAACAGGGCAGCCTGACCCTCGATCAGGCCTTGTCGAGCTTTGAAAAGGGTGTCAAGCATGCTGCTCGCTGCCAGAAGTTGCTCAAGGCTGCCGAAAATAAGATCGAGCTGCTGTTGAAGGGCCCGGATGGTGCCGCTGTTTTTGAACCGTTTGCCCCTGATGAAGAAGCAAGTTGATGGATCTCAAGGCTTATCTCGCCCGGCAGCTCAAACAGGTCGATCAAGCCCTGGATCGCTACCTGCCTGCAGCGGACTGCCTGCCGGTGGAGTTGCACGAAGCGATGCGTTACTCGGTCTTTGCCGGCGGCAAGCGGATTCGCCCGATCCTGATGATGGCGGCCTGCGAGGCGGTTGGAGGCTCTCCTAAAAAGGTGCTGCCAGCGGCCTGCGCTATCGAAATGATCCACACCTATTCCCTGATTCATGACGATCTCCCGGCCATGGATGATGATGATTTCCGCCGGGGCCGGCCGACCAATCACAAGGTTTATGGGGACGCGACCGCGATACTGGCCGGTGATGCGCTCTTGACAGAAGCCTTTGTGTTGTTGGCCAACCCGAGCAGTTTTCCGGACTGTTCGACGGATGTGGTCAGGGAGGTGATTTATCTTCTCTCCCGTGCGGCCGGCTCCCAGGGCATGGTCGGTGGCCAGGTTGTCGATATGCAGTCAGAGGGACAAAAAATCGATTTTCCCACCCTGGAATATATCCACGCCCGCAAAACCGGCGCCCTGCTGCTTGCGTCCATCCAGTGCGGTGGCCTGCTCGGCGGCGCGGATAAGGCACAATCACGGCAGCTGACCCTTTATGGCGAGGCAGCCGGGCTCGCATTCCAGGTTGCCGATGACATCCTCGACATTGTCGGTGACCAGGAGCAATTGGGAAAAGATGTCGGTAGTGACCAGGCCCGGAGTAAAGCCACCTATCCGGCACTGCTCGGCTTGGATGAGGCCCGGCAGAAAGCGTTCGAATTAAGAGATTTGGCTCTGGATGCTCTGCATCCGCTCGGTTCGGCGGCAACGCCCCTGGCTGAGATTGCCCGGTATATCGTTGCGCGGAGTTCCTAGCAGCCAGTGAAGGTGAAACTTTATGGATATTCTTAACCAGCTTGCATCGCCCAAAGATATCAAACAGCTCAATCCGCAACAGCTTAAACAACTGGCTGAAGAGTTGCGTCAGGTGATTATCGAAACGGTCTCTGTCAATGGCGGCCATCTCGCCAGCTCGCTCGGGGTCATTGAATTGACCCTGGCCCTGCATCAGAACCTTGAGAGCCCGACGGATAAAATTGTCTGGGATGTCGGTCACCAGGCCTATGCCCACAAACTGCTGACCGGCCGATTGGAGCAATTCCACACCTTGCGCCGACTGGATGGAATCAGTGGTTTCCCCAAACGCTGTGAAAGTCCCCATGACAGCTTTGGTGTCGGTCATTCGAGTACTTCGATTTCGGCAGCGCTGGGGATGGCTGTAGCGCGGGATGCCCGTGGTAGCGATGAGAAGATCGTTGCGGTCATCGGGGACGGCTCGCTGACCGCCGGGATGGCTTTTGAGGGCTTGAATCAGGCGGGACATCTGAAGACAAAGCTGGTGGTGGTGCTGAACGACAATGAGATGTCGATCTCACCGAATGTCGGGGCCCTGTCATCGTTCCTGAGTCAGAAAATGACCTCCGACCTGTTTATCAAACTCAAGAAGGAAACCGAGCATTTGCTCGGCAGCATGCCGAAGTTCGGCGAAGGGCTGTTAAGCCTCGCCCATCGCGCCGAGCACTCCCTGAAAGGGTTCTTGACCCCCGGTATGCTGTTCGAGGCCTTCGGCTTTGATTACATCGGGCCGATCGATGGTCACAACCTGGAAGAACTCTCGAAAACTATCCGCAATGCGCTGCGTCTCGATGGGCCGGTCCTGTTGCATGTGGGGACCAAGAAAGGGAATGGCTACCGCCCGGCCGAATTGAATCCGGCTGCCTATCACGGTGTCGGCCCGTTTAACCGGGACACTGGTGAAGTCGTCAGCAGCAAAGGGGGCACCGCCAGCTACACGGCGATCTTCGGTAGTTACCTGCAGCAGATTGCGGAGACTGATCCGCGCATCGTTGCGATTACCGCTGCCATGCTCGAGGGGACCGGTCTGAAAGGCTTCGCCAAACAGTTCCCGGAGCGGTTCTATGATGTCGGGATTGCCGAACAGCATGCGGTGACCTTCGCCGCCGGGCTTGCTTGCAATGGTATCAAACCGGTCGTAGCGATCTACTCAACCTTCCTGCAGCGGGCTTATGATCAAGTGCTGCACGATGTCTGCCTGCAGAATCTGCCGGTGATTTTTGCCATGGATCGGGGCGGCCTGGTCGGTGCTGACGGACCGACCCATCATGGCGTCTTCGATCTGACTTTTTTGCGCCATATCCCCAATCTGACTTTCATGGTGCCACGCGACGAAATCATGCTGCAGCGGGGCCTGGAGACCGGTCGGTTGCATGACGGTCCCTTTGCCATTCGCTATCCGCGGGGTAATGCCGAAGGCCATGAACCGCCGCCGATGATCGAGCCGCTGCCGCTGGGGCGGGGTGAGGTTCTACGCGAAGGGAGTGACGGGCTGCTCCTGGCGGTCGGATCGACTGTCTCTGCAGCCTTGGCCGCAGCTGAAGAACTGGCCTCCGAGGGGACGTCCATGACCGTTGTCGACCCGGTTTTTCTCAAACCGTTCGACAGCGAACTGCTGGGGAGGCTGGCCCAAACGGTGCGCTTCATTGTCACGGCTGAGGAGAATGTCCTGCAGGGAGGGTTTGGCTCGGTGGTCCTCGAAACCCTTGCCGATCTCGGGTTGCAATTGCCGGTCTTGCGCATCGGCTTGCCGGACAAGTTTGTCGAACAGGGGAGCCAGGACGAGCTGCGTAGTCGCTACGGCCTGGACCGGGCCGGGATTGTCAGGCAGATTCGTAGTTTTGCCGCGACCGGTACCAGCCCGAATGTCATGGTTTCTGCAGGACACTGATCTGGTGGTGTCCCTGCGGTGAGCGCAACAGCAAGGCAGCGGACGTAGCTGCGGTCACCGCAACCAGAAATCGACCCAGTGGAAGTTCATCGCCCCGCCGGCAAACCAGAGCGGGTCTCTCTTCAGCGGCAGCCAGCTGATGAGCATTTCCCAGGCCGCGTAGCGCCGAAAAACCGTTCCGCAGCCTCCTGTTATTGCGGTGAAGTTCGCAATCTCTTGCGGAGCCAGCCGGCGCCCCAAATCCCCGATCCATAACTGCTGCAGGCTCCGATTATGTCCCTGGGGTTGCCACGGTCAGACAATTTCAGAGCGGCAGCCCGCAACGGCCGGCGGAATTCGCCTAGGTCGGGTGGACAGCCTTGCTGGCTGGACCGGCAACCCTTTCGAGGATGTTGGCCTTGGTCATCAAGTAGAGGAAACGATAGACCTCGTAATCGAGCATGGTTGCTTCCTGGCTGATTTCCCGAATCGGCCGTACGCCATCAATCAACGACAGGACGAACTTCTGGTGAATGGTCATTGTCCCGCTGTTGGATTTCTCCTTGCCGCCCGGGGTAAAACCCAACACCGTGTCCAGTGACGGAATCAGCTGGCGGATATTGCGCCACTCGTTCTGATGGTTAACCGCTTCCCGGAGAAATTCCTTGACATTCATGCCGAGATTGTCCCGCTGCGGCAGGTTGAGCTTCTCCTGGATGAACTTGAACTCACCCTCCGGAAACACAATCATCGAATGCAGAATCATTTTGGCCTGGTCACGCAGTGATGACTTCAGGGCCAATCCATCGAGTCGACCAAGCTTGATGAGTGCTTCGCCGAGTCGCAGAGAAGGATCGTTTTCGCAGAGCACCATGGCTTGATCACGGTCATCCTCACTGATCTTCCCCTGTCGGATCAGCAAGTAACCGAGCTTGTTCATCAGAAAGCCCGACTGGTGCTTGTTGGCGAGATTGACCGAGGTCGCGGCAACAATCACACCGTTCATGAATGAAATAATTTTCTCATTGGACTCTGAGCGAACCAGCAGTTTACCATCGTGGCCCGAGGCCGCAATGAACTGCAACATTGCGGGGATCTGGGCTGAGGTCAGGACGCCACCGAGGTTAAGGTCGAGCGCGTTATGCCGCGGAGCATGCCCGGGGCTGTTATTCGTCCTGGACCCATCGCCGTTTGCTGAGTGATCCGCAGTCGGTGGAAGCGGTTTGAGCTTCTCCTGGATGCTGATGGCCGGCTGAGTCGAGGGGGGAGGCGGGGGTTGTGCAACGGTCGCCGTCTCAGCACCTCTTTGGGGGGACGCATAGAGCTCAGACCAGTCATGTTGAATCAGGGTTGTCGACGCAGCTAGATGGGGGCGTTTGCGCGGGCGGCGCCGGACCAGGAGGAGCCCCTTGAAGATCAGTCCGCCGAGTAATACCAGCACTGCAATCGGCCAGAGTGGCAGGGAGCCTGGCTGATCTTTTTGCGGCCCGCCATCAACTGCTTTGTCAGGTGCGGTTTTTGGTGCGGCAACCGGTGGTTCAGGTGGGTCGACCACGGGTTTGACGACGAGCTGTGTAGACGCGACCGAGGGGGCTAAAACTGTCGTAGCCGGAGTCCTGCTTGCAGGGGAAGAGGCCACTTGCGGCGCACCCGGCAGCATGGCTGCGAGCGGTTTCGGCGTTGCCGCAGCTGGTCGTTCGGGTTCGGACGTGTTAACCGCTTCCACGGAGTCTGCCGGGACCGGTTTGACCGATGCCTGGGGCTTGATCGAGGGGTTGGCTGCGTGGCTGACGACCGGCTTGGGGCTGGTGGACACCGGCTTGGCTGTTTGGACCGGCGGTGAGACATGTTCCAACGGTGATGCGAACTGCTCAACGCTCAGCTCTGCCAGGATTTGACTGCCGGACGGGTCACTATCCATGACCAGCAGGATATCCCTGAGCCCCTGCAGGTTGCCGGCACTCAAGCCTCTCCGGGCGATCAGTGTGTCCACCGACCTGGCAGCGGATTCAGCGGTTGGCAGGTAATCAGCCAAGTGCAGGTAGGAACCATTCTGGGCCTGCTCATAGAAGTCGCGGCTGACCAGGGCAATATCGATGTCTCGATCAAGCGAGAGTCGGCGCTGGAGAAACGTCTCATCCTGGAAGGTCCTCAGGTTCACCTGGGTTGGCAGCCGGGAGTTGAGATAACGGGTTAGTTTCTCTGCCTGGGCCCGGTTACGCAGGGGGGCGCCGACAGCCGGAACGAATCCCAGGGTCAGGTCCGCAAAGGCCGGAGCCGTTAATAAAGTCAGGAGTATGACGAGAGTCAGAAGGCAGAATTTCATGACGACCCATGCAGAATACTAAGGAAAATATAATCTGGCACCGATTGTATGTGAATTGATAAAAAATTCAAGTCAAACACCTGGTTAATCGGAATTATGTCGGCAAGTCCGGGGGCTTGTCGCTAGACTTCCGGCCGATCATTGGCGCGCCGTTTGCGATAAAACGAGGCCAGGGTGAGTAGGGTGCCAATCAGCAGCAAGCTCCCTCCGGCCAGGGCCAAGTCGGCGCCAGGATCATAATTGATGGTCAGGACGGTATAGGTATTGAAGATCGGAGTGACCGGCCAGAAGCGGATGCCATTGGCAACCAGCTGAAAGGGGAGCTGCTCGCGGAGAAAGTACCAGCCGCGCCAGGCTGGAATCCCGGGGCCGGACAAGTCCAGCAGCAGGGCTGGATTTTGGAGCTGGCTGCTCTGCTGAACCACCTCGCCATTGGCGATACGGGTGGCATCGGCATAAAATCCCTGGACCCGCAAAATTTTGCCGTTGTCCAGTTCAATACGGGCGCCCCTGATCAGTTGGAGCTGTCCGAGTCCGGGCATGAAACATTCATAACCCTGGGCTTCCTGACCGAAAGAGACCGGCACCACGACGAGGTCCTGGTAACTCAGGGGATGATTGATGCGAACCTGCTCGGCTGCCAGCAACTGGTCCCCCTTGACCAGACGAACCTGGTTGAGCATGTCGAGGGGACGACCCTGCTGATTCATGACCGGCTCGACGGCATCGACAATCAGTTCATGCCCCGGCATGCCCGGCACAGGGACCTTCTCATGGAGATAAACACGTTGCCGATCGCTGCGGACCCCGGCCCAACTCCCCCAGGCAAACGCTACGGCAAGCAGGATGACCCCGAGATGGATCAGGTATTCGCCGGATTTCCGCCAGCGCGCTCGGACATGCAATGCCCAGTCGATAAAACAGCACAGGGTGTTCAGGCTGAACAGTATCAGCAGCAACCCGGCGGCAGACAGCCACCAGGTCATGATAAGGGTTCCTGTCGGGAGCTGCCTTGCCCAGGACCGCAGCGACAGCTGGTCGAGGTTGCCGAACAGGGCCGGATGACCATGGATCACCAACGAACCGTAAATCGCCAGCAGGGTGATCAGCGAAGCAAGGACGATGGCCAGCTTCAGTGAACAAAACAGCTGCCAGGTTCGGGAGAAGAGTGAGTTGTTCCGCGACAAAGTCTAATCCTGTCAGTCCAGAGGGTGATTGCTTTCCAGCAGCAGGCCGATGCCGAGGTAGGTGAACAACACGACTGCAAAACCGGCGATCGACAACAGCGCGTAGCCGGTCCCCTGCCAGCGCCGGATAAATTTGGCGTGACACATGCCAGCATAGAACAGCCAGACGATCAGCGACCAGAGGCTTTTGATGTTCCAGGAAAAATAGTAGCCCCAGGCTATGTAAGCCCAGATACACCCCGCGATCATGCAGAGCGTGAACATGCAGAAACCGAGGAATATGGCTTCTTCGTTGAGTTTGCGCAGTTGCCTCAGCTCCAGTAGCCGCTGCATGCCCAATTGCCTGGCCAGGTAAAGCACTCCGAGTGAAAAGGCCATCGTGAACAGGGCATAGCCAAGAAACGAAAAGACGATATGCAGGGTAAACAGCGGTGTGTCGAGGTTTGGAATCAATACGGGTATGGCCGGATCGCGGGGCAGGGCGACACCCAGCAGCAACAGGTTGACCGCAACGACGAACAGGCCGCTGGAGCCGATCCGGTAACGATACTCGAAATAGAGAAAGACCAGCACCAGGCACCAGCTGAAAAAAAACTGGGTCGAAAACAGGTTGGTGACCGGAAGGTAACCGGCTTCCAGCCAGCGGATCACCAGGCACACGGAGTGACTGAGAAATCCGAGGCTGAGACAGACGCGGGGCCAGAGCAGCACCATGCCGGGTTCCGGCCGGCGCATCAGGTAGCCAAGGAAAGCCACCAGATAGAGTGCGAAGCTGGCAACCAATAATGGAGTCTGATACTGCAGCATAGGACCTTCGTGCGACAATGAGGAAAAGTTGCGCTGCAGATTAGCACAGCTTGGATAGTCTGCCAATGATCGACTTGTTAACCAGTTGCGCGAGACGGTTGACAAGTCTTGGCCGTGATGCTAATTTCCCGCTGATGGAAGAGCATCTTTACAGCATTCGCATGCATGCCAGTGCCAGCGGCAAGCATGTCAGCGGCGCCGAAAACCTGGTCAGAGCTGACGAACTGTCCGAGTTAGCGGCCAACTTGGTCAGGCGGGCCCTGCAGCATTCACGCGGTCCGGCAGACCAGATCCGGGTCTCGATCGACCTGGTCGAAGCGACCCGCCTGGCGAATGGCAGGCTGCCGCCAATGCGCACGCTTGAGGCCGACAGCGTCGCCGACTCCCGCCAGGCGGCATTGCTGCTGCTGGAGCGGGCCGGCGTGACACGCGAGGCCGCAACTGCTGCCATGCGGCAGCTCACTGACGGGGCGGCTCCTGGTGGTGGTAGCATGCGTGGTGCCATGCTGAATGACAGCCAGACCGGCCAGCGACTTGAACCTGACCCGGCGCGCGGCATTCGGGTCAGCCGGACCGGTCTCGCGGCGGAACTCGCCGAACAGCTGTCGGCTCAGCTCGCACCGCTCGGACTGGACAACGCCCATGTCCGGGAGGCTCTGGTTTTGGCCGGCAAGGTTGCAATGCATCCGGATGTCGTGGCGGAACTCTGTTGGTCGGACGATCCAGACTACACGGCCGGATATGTCTGCAGCCGTCGGCTTGGATACCTGAGGTTTCCCCATTTGAAACCGCTCGGGGAGACCCGTGGCGGCCGGGCCTTTTTCATCCGACCCGGTTGTAACCGAGATGCATTGATGACCTGGCTGGAGACCAGCCCGTTACTTTTTAACCGGGCCGGGGAATTTTTCCCGCCGGTCAGTTGGAGGGACTATGCCACAGGAATGGACAGAGGAGCTGGCTGAGCTTGAACAGCTGGGGATGTTGCGTCAGTTGCGCACTGTTGCTGGTCCCCAGCGCGCCAGGGTTGAATTGGCTGGCCGAGAGGTGCTGTTGCTCTGTTCCAACAATTACCTCGGCCTCGCCGATCACCCGGCTCTGATCGAGGCGGGCTGTGCCGCCATGCGTGACTATGGCGCCGGCAGTGGCGCCAGCCGCCTGGTTTCGGGTTCGATGACGCTGCACGAACAGCTCGAGGAGCGGCTGGCGGCCTTCAAGAAAACCGAAGCGGCCTTGCTGTTCAATTCCGGGTTCGCGGCCAATACCGGCATCCTGCAGGCCCTGTTCGGCCCCGACGATGTGATCTTCTCCGATGCCCTCAACCATGCCTCGATCATCGATGGCTGCCGTCTCTCGCGGGCGCGGGTGGTCGTTTACCCGCACGGCGATGCGCTGGCGCTGGAAGGGCTG
>DATFMT010000193.1:0-8314 GCA_035266745.1 Geothermobacteraceae bacterium
CGGCAGGCTGCGCCAGCCCCTGGCCCGGACCCTGAGCCTGCTCGGCCTCTTCGCCGCCTGCCTGGTCGCGGCGCTGCAGCCGATTTTTGTCAGCGGCGGCCACGGCAGCAGCTCCAGCTACAGCCTGCTCGACTTCGTCAAGGTGCTCGGCGACTTCCGGATTCCGCAGCGGTATGTCGTCGGCTATTTCTCCTTGCTGGGTCTGTTGCTGCTGGTCCTGCTGACCAGCCAGCATCTGGCCACCCGGCAGCCGGCGCTTTCGCTGCGACAGTGGCAGCGGCGCCGCCGCCTGCGCCGGCGCGTGCTGACCGCCGGCGTGCTGATCCTGCTGCTCAGCCTCGGCTGGACCCACCGCACCCTGCTCATCGTCAAGCCGCTGGCCGATCTCGGACTGGCCCCAGCCCAGTACCAGCTGGCGCTGGTGCTCAGGGAGGAGTCGATCAAACGCCACGGTCGCCCGGGCGGCGGTTACCAGGCCTGGCTGGTCAAGGCCGCCGAACAGGGACACCTCAAGGCTGCGCAGGAACTGGTCCTGCATCCGCGCAACCGGGCCGAGAAGCTGCGCTGGCTGACGGTCGCCGCCGAGGGGGGGATGGCCGACGCCCAGTACCAGCTCTACCGGGAGCTGCGCTCCAGCAGCGCGCAGATCGCATCAGCGCGCAGCGCCCTCGACTGGCTGCGCAGCGCCGCCGAGCAGGGTCAGCCGGACGCCCAGTTCGAGCTCGGCTCTGCCTACCTGGCCCCCCGGCCACAGCTCGATCTGCCAACAGATGCAACCCTGGCCCGCAGCTGGTGGGAGCGCGCCGCCGAGAACGGCCACAGCCAGGCGATGCGTGAGCTCGCCTGGCGCTACGAACAGGGCGCCGACGGCTTCCCGCGCGACGCACAGCGCGCCATCGAACTCCACCGGCAGCTCGCCGCCGCCTACGAGAGCGGCACTGACGAGCTGAAACCGGATCCGGATCTGGCCGCCGACCAGCTGGCCCGCGCCGCAAAACTTACCGAGCAGGAAACGCAGCTGGCAGCCGGCGACCCTGCCGCCCAGGCAGAGCTGGGCCACCAGCTGCTGCAGGTTGCCGGCGGTTCGACGGAAACCCGGGCCGCAGGGCTCCGGCTGCTGGAGCAGGCCGCCAGCCAGGGCGATGCCGAGCTGCAGTACGAACTCGGCGGGATCTTCCTGTTCGGTCGCCACGGCGTCACCATCGACCAGCCGCGCGGGCGCGACTGGTGGGGTCAGGCCCTGGCGCAGAACCACGTTGCGACCATGGAGTACGTCGCCCCGGCCTACCAGAACGGTCGCTTCGGCTACCCGGTCGACCTGCTGCAATCCAAGGCGCTGGTCGAAAAGCTGGTTGCCGCCTACCGCGATGGGCGCTACGGGGTCGATCCCGACCCGGCCAGGTTCAGGCACTGGAGCGACGAGCTGAACTATTTCGACCGGCTCTTCGAGCTGGCCGGCGGCGATTACCAGTCGCCGGTGAGCCTGCAACGCAAGGCCGAGGCCGGCGATACCCAGGCCCAGTACCAGCTTGGACGGCAGCTGCTGGTCAGCGGCCCGGAGCAACGCCGGCAGGGGCTGCAATGGATCGAACGGGCCGCCGAGGGGGGCTATGCCGAGGCCCAGTACCGGCTGGTGACCAGTTACGAAAACCAGCTCGGCATCATGAAAAGCGATCCCACCCGCGGCGTTGCGCTGCTCAGCGCGGCCACCGCGCAGCACCATCTTCCGGCGATGAGCGCCCTGGCGCTCGGCTACGAGAAGGGGCGCTACGGGTTGCAGCAGAGCTACGCCCAGGCGGCGAAGTGGTATCGCAGGGTCCTGGAGGTCTACGAGTCAGGTCACTACCTGGGGGAGATCGACGCGCGCTTCGTCCCCTTCAACCGCTCGCGGCTGGCCATCGCCGAGAAGCTGCTGCAGGCCGAACAGGTCAAGGCCGAGCGTTACGCCAACGCTTCGCCGCTGGAGCGGCAGGTCATCGCCATCGAAGAGCGTTACCATCGGCAGTACGTCGACGCGGTCAACGCCCTGCCGCGCGGCAACGGCACCCGCGAGGGGAAACTGGCGTTTCGTGAAAAGACGCAGAAACTGCTGCTGCACTACAACGCCTTGCGCGACGCTGAGATTGCTCGGCTCAGGACGGGCGAGGCTGTCCTGCCTGAAGAATAATTCCGGAAAAATCTGCCACCTTGGCAAAACGTGAGAAATTTGTGAGAAACCGCTGCTAGAGTCACGCCGTCTACGGTTCTTTGACAGCATCAACCGAACTCCTGATCGCCAGCCCCGGCTTGTTGAGCACGTGGAGATCATCGTCGTTGAGACGTCGGCGTGACCGAGCAGCTTCAGTACCGCACGGATAATCGGATTTTTGTTTGCCGTGTCATGGAACCACCAAAGTCATTGCAAACCAGGTTAAAAATGCTAAAAATAATGCCCTGAAATTATTGGAATTTTCAACTGATATTACGGACTCCACCTAATCCATGTTGGGCTCAAATGGATATGACATGAATCTAGAAGAACTTACACAATTTGATCTATGTTTCCCAGGCCACTGGATTGAAGGAGACGACCGTGCATGGGCCGCAGAAAATCTCCTTGCACTACGTTATATCAAAGGACTTTTTGAAGAGGCGGTTGCCGCTTATTCTAAATTTGACCCAATAACAATAGAAAACCATGAAGAAAAGTTTTACGAATCAACTTATTCTCGCTGTCTGAACAACATTTATGCCAAAGCTTTTGTTTTTGCACTAGACGGTATCAACAAATTTCTACTCAAATTATGCGAACATTTGCAGCCTCCAGAACAAGTTATAACATTCAAGGCTGAATATGAAAGTCACTTCGGGCATCTCAAACATATAAGAGACTCGGCAATTCACATTGAAAACAGAGGGCGCGGGAAGACACGCAAGGAAGTGCCACTAAATGCGAGAATTATTGTCCTAGGTGGATTTGCTGACAGACACTTCACGTTTACTGGAGAGGATGGCAAACAATACGAAATTGAAATTTTTCAAGGTACTTTATTGTCTGCAAAAGAAATAATTCAGGGGGTAATAAATGCTTACTCTTGGTTTTAGCAACCCTCTAAAATTAAAGAATAAATGGCCCAACCAGATCAAGCGGACGGAAAACGCGGGTGACTAAACTTGAAAAGGTTCGGTGGTGTTCGTAAGGTCACGTCGCCGCCGCTTATCTTTACCATAGATTCTTCAGGAGGGGGGATTCATGAGAATTGTTTTTGCGCTGGTCTTGGTATTGCTGTTCGGTCAATCATCCGTTTTTGCTGAAGAATTGACGTTAAAAATATTTTTCACGGATAGTCCGGATAAACTTGAAGAAGCACTTGCAACATCAGTCGATCACACTCCAACCATTGAAACACCCAGAAAGATCAAGAGAAACCAACTCGTACATGCTGGTTTTGCGGTGTCAGGATTCAAGATAAATTCTGAACACCGGCTATGCCTGGATCTGGATGTCAAAGTAATTGATCCAAACGGAAAGCTTGTGTTGGCAAAAGAGCCGTTGATCAAGGACCACCGCGTGATAAGCCAGGAGAACGGGCAGCTCATTTTAGACGGTTTACTTGACTTTTTAATCGAAGACGGCGATCCGTCCGGGATATACCAGCTCGGCGCGCGATTGATAGATGGCAATAAGAGTGCTTATGCGCTCGATAGTTACAAAATTATCATTGATGACGGAGTGTCCCCCCAACCGGAGACCAGATAATCGAGCGAAGAGTTGGGGCCTATGCAAGTATCTTGAACAGTTCGGTGACCATCGATGATCGTCGTTCCGCTACCCCGCAAGTGCTGCAAGGTGGCTCACAGCCGGCGGCTGCTCCATGACCTCCCTGCGGAGATTCTGACTCGGAAGTTAATGCGCTTACCCACAGAGCCTCCCCTAGCCGAGCTGCTATACTCCATGAAAAGCGTCAAGGAGTAACGATGAACCACGAACATTCCCCCCGCCACATCCTGGTCGCCAGCTGCCTGGTCCGCAACGAAGCCAACGAAATCCTGCTGGTCAAGCACTACCAGCGCGACTGGGAGCTGCCCCAGGGGCGGGTTGAAAATGGTGAGGCGCTGCTCGAGGGGCTGCACCGGGAGGTCTACGAGGAGACCGGCATCCGCATCAGCGCACCGCGCCTGGCAACGGTCTGGTCCAAGCTCTCCGAGCCGACGGCGGCGATCTTCTGTTTTTGTGCCGATTACCTGTCGGGCGAATTGACCCCGAGCGAGGAGACGCCGGAGTTGAACTGGTTTCCGGAGCAGCAAGCCCTGGCGATGATCACGCATCCGGTCAATCATGACCGGGTCAGGGCACTGTTGAGCAATCCGGGTGTCACCGAATTCATGAGTTACCGGACCGGACCCTACCTGAGAGTCGGCTGATGCTGGCACCGGCATAGTCTGCCCATTGAGCCCAAATCCAGCAACGCCATGAGAGTGATTGTCGAAACTTGAATTCAAGGATATAATGCGGCACTCCGAAACCGATTGACGACGACCGAGCGAGGGGATCATGCAACAGGCAACGGAACTGGAATTTATTCAGCAGATGATGCGGGCCTACCAGGGGCTACGCCTCTACCCTGCCCAGCATCCGAATATTCAGCGCCAGATCCAGGAGTGGCTGCAGTCGGTCCAGGCACTGTTCAGCGACCAGCCGCGCATCCTGCTCGGCATCCATCAGCAGACCTTATTTTGCCACAATGAACTGTTCAGCGATCCGGTCCCGGCCGCCGATGCTCTGATGAAGATCCTCGAGGGTTGCCATCTGCTGACCATCGCCTTCAGCCAGGGGGTCAGCGAGCGGGAGCTGCTCGATTTTCTCGTCATCACCGCCAACGGTGCCCGCTCGCCAGAGGAGCTGCGCCAGGCGGTCGCCGACGCCTCGATCCGGAATATCGAGCTGGTCAAGTTCAGCAAGGAGGACGACCAGGACGAGACCCCGGCGTCCGAGGTCTACCAACAGGCCCTGCGGGTCACCGAATCGATCTTCAAGGATGTCCGGATGGGTAAAATCCCGTCATCCAGCGAAGCGAGTCATGTGGTCAAAGGGCTGGTCGAAACCACCCTCTCCGATCCGCACGCGCTGCTGGCCCTTTCGCTGATAAAGGACTACGACGACTACACCTTCACCCACTCGGTCAACGTTGCGGTCATCGCCCTGGCGGTCGGCCGTGCCTGTGGCCTGGGCAAGGAGGAGTTGCGGGTGCTCGGCATGGGCGGGCTGTTGCACGATCTCGGCAAGCTGAAGATCGACATCGACATCATCAACAAGCCGGGGCGCCTGACCAGCAACGAGTTCGAATCGATCAAGCAGCACCCGCAACTCGGCGCCACGATCCTGCGCGAGATGCAGCAGCTCCCCGAAGCAGTGATTGAAATATCGCTCTGCCACCACCTGCGCTATGACCATTCCGGCTACCCTCACACCGAAAAAGGCAAAGAACTCCTGCCGATGACCCACATGGTGACCATCGCCGACGCCTACGACGCCATGACCACCCTGCGCCCCTACCAGCGTCCGCTCACCCCGCGCCGGGCCCTGCAACACCTGCAGGAACAGGAAGGGGTGCTGTATCACCCGGGCATCCTCAAGACCTTCATCGAAGACCTCGGCCCCTACCCGGTCGGCAGTTTGATCCGTCTCCAGGACAACCGCATCGCGCTGGTGGTCAAGGTCGGCCTGCAGGAGGGCGAGGTGATGCGGCTCAAGGTACTGTTCGATGCAGAAGGACGACAGCTACCGACACCGGAGCAGCTGGATCTGTCGATGAACGAATTGTGGTTTATCGTCGCCGAGGTCGATCCGCTCGCCAAGGGGATCCAGGTGACGGATTTCCTCTGAGCGGGATTTTATATCTCGAACATCTATTCTCAGTACGAATACAAAATCTACTTAAAAGCCACAGGTTCCCGGTGCCGCTTAACGGGGTGAAGTTCAAAGGCTGTAGAGATCTTAAAAACGAGCAAGTAGCGCGGTCGTTTGCAACAGACCGGAACGACGAACCGTCGAGTAGCCCGCCAATACAGAACGCCACGCAGACGGGTCTGAGCAATTTTGTTGCCGTGGTCGCCCAAAACGCCCGCTGTGCCATCAGCTTTCATGGCCGCGCCGACGTGGTCTTTACTTTGGTGACGTTCTTTGGACCAGCAAAGAAAGCCACCCGGCTGCCGGCCGGGACCGGCGAAGTTCGATTTTGATTTTGCACGAGAAATTAAGACAAAAACAAAAGGTCGCGGGGTTGCGCCCACGCTAGCGCGCCTGCTGCCGCAGGTTCCTGGTGCCGGAAAGAAGAACGCCGGCCGGGCAAAACTCGGCTGGCGCCTCAGACAGTTTGCCCGCCTGTTTCGGCGTCAATCCATCCGTCCCCGACGCTGACGCTTAACGGGGGAAGGTCAAGAACCTTAGTTCGTTTGCAACCTCATCCCACGTCTCACCTCTTCTTCCTCAGCAACACACACTTTCCGGTCGGCGGCTTGATCCAGAGCAGCAGCAGCGCCAGCAGAGTCAGGTTGGCGACCATCGCCACAGCCATCGCCAGGCCGGTCAGCAGGCCGAAGTAGATGGTCGGTTTGAAGTTCGACAGGACCAGAATCGAAAAGCCGACGATCACCGTGATCGAGGTGTAGTACATCGCCCGGCCGACGCTCTGGTGAGCGCGCCGGATCGCCCGCCGATGGTCGCACTGCTCCTCCATCTCCTCGATGAAGCGGTGCACGTAGTGGATGGTGTCGTCGACCGCGATACCGATGGTGATGGCGGCGATGGTGATGGTCATGATGTCGAGCGGGATGCCGGCCCAGCCCATCAGCCCGAGCACCGAGGCGGCGGCGACCAGGTTGGGGATGATGGCGATCAGCGCCAGCAGCCAGGAACGGAACAGCATCAGGAACATCGCGGTGATGGCGACGAAGACCGCCGACAGGGTCAGGATCTGCGAGCGGTAGAGACTGGTCAGCACGTTGTTGTAGAGCACGAACATCCCGCTCAGGTGGATCTGCCCAGGGGTCAGCCCGAGTCCGACCAGGTCGTGGCGGATGCTCTGCAGCAGGCGGGTCCGTTGCAGGGTCCGGTCGGCTTCCTGGATGCGTAGCGTAAAGCGCAGCTGGTTGCCGTCCTTGGTCAGATAGGGATCGAAGAGGGTTTTCCTGATCTGCTCCGGCAGTTTCTTGTAGACCACCGACAGCATCAGGTTGTCGAGCGGCTTACCCTCGTTGAGCTCGCTCATCAGCCGAAAGGTGGTCGCCATGGAGAGCACCTTGCCGGTTTCCGGGTAGGCGTCGAGCCGATCGTGAATTGCCTCGACCAGCTCGACCCGCTGACTGGTGTACCAGTAGCTCGTACCACTCAAGCCGGCATCGGCCTCGGCGGCAAACGGGTCGTCAAATGCATCGTCGACCAAATCGGTTGGCGGCGGCCGCCAGCCGGCCGGGGCATCGACGATCACCTCGAGCGGCGTGGTGCCGCCGAGCTGACGATCGATCATTGCCATCCCCTGGTAGATCTCGGTCGACTGTTTGAAGTAGTCGATGAAGCGGTTTTCCACCGTCAGGCGGCCGATACCGACCAGGCTCAGCAGGGTGATAGCGGCAAAAAGACCACAGGTGATGACGCCATGGCGTTCGATCAGCCGTTCGAACCAACGGGTCAACGCTCCGGTCAGGCTGTGACGCGGGAAATAACTGTTCGGCTCCAGCAGCATCAACCCGGCGGGGAGCAGGATCAGGGAGATGATAAAGGCGACCACCAGGCCAACCGCCATCATCCAACCGAAATCGATGATCGGCCGGATGCCGCTGACCAGCAGCGAGACAAAGGCGACGATCGTGGTCAAGCTAGTATAAAGGCTCGGCAGCGTCTTGCTGCGGACCATCTCCCGCACCAGCCAGCGCTGCTCGGCAGTCCCGTCACGGTGGTGCAGCTCGTGGTAACGGACGATCAGGTGGATGGTCAGCGACAGGGTGATGATCAGCAGCAGCGAGATGAAGTTGGAGGAGACCACGGTCACCTGCCACTGCGTCAGGCCGAGCAGGCCGAACATGATCAGCACCACGATGCCACAGCAGGCCATCGGCAGGACGATCCAGCGCAGGCGGCGGAAGATCACCCCGAGCATCACCACCAGAAAGGCCAGCACGCCGAGACCGAAACTGAGCAGGTCGCTGCGGATGTAATCGATCATGTCGGCGACGATCATCGGGATGCCGCCGAGATGCAGCTCGGCCGCGCCGCGATGTTCGGCCATGATTCGGCGAACCGCGGCGATCAGCTGCGCTTCGCGCTCGCCCTGGA
>DATFMT010000194.1:0-4859 GCA_035266745.1 Geothermobacteraceae bacterium
CTGGGCTCGGCACCTGGCCCTGAATCGGTTCGAGGCGACGACGGGTTTCATTCAGGCGCGGTCGGCAGGCGAGCAGACCCCTGGTGTAGGGGTGCAGTGGTTGGTTGAAGAGCTCTTCCGTCGCGGCCATCTCGACGATCAGCCCAGCATACATGATGGCGACCCGGTCGGCGTTTTCCGCCACGACGCCAAGGTCGTGGCTGATCAACAGGGTTGCCATCCGGCGTTCCTGCTTCAGTTCGACCAGCAGTTTCATGATCTGGGCCTGGATCGTGACATCGAGCGCAGTGGTCGGTTCGTCGGCAATCAGCAGCTTGGGGTCGCAGGCCAGGGCCATGGCAATCATCACCCGCTGCCGCATCCCACCGGAGAGCTGGTGGGGGTAGTCGTTTACCCTGGTCGCCGGCGAGGAAATACCGACCTGGCCAAGCAGTTCGATCGCCTGTTGCAGGGCCGCAGCCTGGTTGAGTCCCTTGTGCAGATGGAGTACTTCAGCAATCTGGCGGCCGATTTTGAAGACCGGGTTGAGCGAGGTCATCGGCTCTTGGAAGATCATGGCGATCTTATTGCCGCGAATCCGGCGCATTTCGTTTTCCGGCAGTCGGCGCAGATCTTCGCCGCGAAACAGCAGGGAACCTTCGACAATCCGTCCCGGTTCGGGAACCAGGCGCAGGATCGACAGGGCGGTCATCGATTTGCCGCAGCCCGATTCGCCAACCAGGGCCAGAGTTTCACCGGCCCCGATTGAGAAATCAATGCCGTCGATCGCCTTGACCAGCTGTTTGCGGGTGAAGAAATAGGTTTTGAGGTGCTGGACGTCAAGCAGAGTCTGCATCGGGAATGGTCCTGTCGCGAGTATCGGCTGGCACCTAATCTACACGGCAATGTGCCGGTGGTCAACCGCTCTCGGTAGGCGCCGGACAGGAACTCTTCGTGCCGGATCCGGCAGTCCGCAGCAGGTGGTCGTTGCCCCAGTCACGCATCTGTTGCAGGAGAGGCTGAAGGGTGCGGCCGGTGTCGGTCAGTGAATACTCGACGCGTGGTGGCACCTCGGCGAAAACCCGGCGGTGGATCAGCTGGTCCCGCTCGAGTTCGCGCAGCTGTTGGGTGAGCATTTTCTGGGTGACGCCACTCAGACGGCGTTGCAACTGGCTGAAGCGGAGGGTCTTGAAGGTCAGATGCCAGAGGATAACCGCTTTCCACTTGCCACCGATCACTTCGAGGGTTACTTCGACCGGGCAACGATAGTTGTCACTGACCGGATCAGACTTGCCATTTGCCTGATTGCTGGTTTGCTTGGATGAGAGTTGGGGAGTCATAAGTCTATCCATTGGTTACTTATTGGTGACTAACTGACAATAAAGTAGGTACTTGACGAAAAGTATTATACACACTATGACTGATCGTGCATAGTCTCTTTCAATTGGTAACCATCATATTGCGTCAAAGGAGATCAAAGATGAGCGAACGTTTCAAGGCCTTCCGGGTCGAGGAGAGCGAACCGAAGCAGTTTGTCCGTAGCATCGTCGAGCGCGGCATCGACGACTTGCCGGAAGGGGAGCTGTTGGTTCGGGTTGCCTACTCCTCGCTTAATTTCAAGGATGCCCTGTCGAGCATTGGCAACAAGGGGGTAACACGCAAGTTTCCCCATACGCCGGGAATTGATGCTGCCGGTACCGTGGTCAGTTGTGCTGACGGCAGTTTCCAGGCTGGGGACCAGGTGCTGGTGACCGGCTTTGATCTGGGAATGAATACCGCCGGCGGCTTTGGCCAGTATATTCGCATCCCATCTCAATGGGCACTGGCCCTGCCGCAAGGTCTCTCACCCAAGGAGGCCATGGCACTGGGGACGGCCGGACTGACCGCCGGGCTGTCGGTGCAGGCCCTGGTCAAGGCCGGCGTCACGCCGCAAAGCGGCGACGTGCTGGTGACCGGCGCGACGGGTGGTGTCGGCTCCTTGGCGACCGAAATCTTGGCCCGGGCCGGTTACCGGGTGGTGGCCTCGACCGGTAAGGCAAGTGAACATGATTTCCTGACCGATCTCGGCGCCGCTGAGGTGATCGACCGTCAGGCGGTGATTGAAAACGCCGAACGGCCGATGCTCTCCGAACGTTGGGCCGGGGTGGTCGACTGCGTCGGCGGCGAAACCCTCGCCGCAGCGCTCAAGGCGACCTGCTACGGCGGGACCGTGACCTGCTGCGGGCTGGTCGGTTCGCCCGATCTGCCGGTCAACGTGTTTCCGTTCATCCTCCGCGGGGTGAGTCTGCTCGGCATCGACTCGGTCGAATGTGCGCTGGAGACACGGCGCCAGGTCTGGAACCAGTTGGCTGGGCCCTGGAAACCGGAAAAGGGGATCGCCCAGGCCGAGGAGTGCGGGCTCGAAGGGCTCGAAGAGAAAATCAACCAGATGCTTAAAGGACAGATCCGCGGCCGCACCGTGGTGACGCTTGACTGAATTGGAGGGATCCATGGAAGATAAATTGCTGCTGATAGAAAATCAGGATGGTGTCGCCCTGGTCACCATCAATCGGCCCAAGGCGCTCAATTCACTCAACCAGCCGTTGCTCGCAGCGCTACATGATTTCATCCTCGGGGTTGAAAACGATGCCTCGGTGCGGGTGGTGATCCTCACCGGCGCCGGAGAAAAGGCCTTCGTCGCCGGTGGCGATATCGCCGTGATGCAACCGCTCGGCTCGCTTGCGGCCCGCGACATGGCGCTTCAGGCCCAGGCGGTGTTCAACGCCATCGAAGCCTGCCCCAAACCGGTGATCGCGGCGATCAACGGCTATGCCCTCGGCGGCGGCTGCGAACTGGCCATGGCCTGCGACATCCGCATCGCCAGCGATGCGGCCAAACTCGGTCAGCCGGAGATCAACCTCGGCATCATTCCTGGCTGGCAGGGGACCCAGCGTCTCCCCCGGCTGGTCGGCAAGGGACGGGCCAAGGAGTTGATCTTCACCGGCAACATGGTCAGCGCCGAAGCAGCCTGCCGGATCGGCCTGGTCAACCAGGTGGTGCCGGCCGGCGAATTGATTCAGTCTGCGCGCGAGATGGCCGGACAGATGGCCGGCAAGTCGCTGGCCGCCCTGCGGCTGGCCAAGGAGGCGATCGACAACGGTCTGGAGATGGAATCCACCAAGGCCTATCGTTACGAAGCCGACCTGTTCGGGCTCTGTTTTTCGACCGCCGATCAGAAAGAGGGGATGGGGGCGTTTTTGGAAAAGCGCAAGCCGCAGTTCAAGGACTGCTGATCCGGCTCAACTCTTATCTTGGCGCCGCCGGTTTTCTGGCGGCGCTTTTTGACCCTTTGCCAAGAAACTCGGTACCTGCATTTCCTGCGAAGATTACCGGGAAGTTCGTGAGGAAGGCGAGGCCCTCGTCAGGGCCAAGGCCCTGTTGAAAATCCATCTGCCCGAAGAGGGTTATTGAGTCGTCTTAACGGTCAATTAGTGTTGCCCCCCCAAACGTTATCCGCACAAATTCCATCGGAAAAATTAAATCTGCAGCCATCTGCAAAGCCGGTTAAGATGTTGGCAAGGAGAACATCATGACCGGCTATGTCGATTTACACCTGCACTCTAACTGTTCCGATGGCGCCCTGACTCCGGTCGAGGTCGTTCAGCGTTCCGCCGCCGCCGGTCTGAAGGCCATCGCCCTGGCTGATCATGACAATATTGACGGTATCGACGCGCTCAAGGCCGCCGGAGCCGGACAGGAGCTTGAGATCCTGTCCGGGGTTGAACTCTCGGTGGCCTGGCGGCACTGGCCGGATATACACCTGCTCGGCTATGATTTTGACCATCACCATCCGGCTCTGGTGACTGTCCTCGAGGAATTTCAGCTGTTTCGCGAATCTCGCAATCAACAGATCGTCGAGCGGGTCAATACCAAACTGGCGGAGGAGAACCAGCCGTTGCTCGACTTTGCCCGGGTCCAGGAGTTGGCCGGTGGAACCATCGGCCGGCCGCATATCGCCCTGGCACTGCATGAAGCCGGTATCGTCAAATCGACTGAAGAGGCCTTCAAGCGTTACCTGGTGACCTGCAACGTGCCGAAACGTTATTTTCCGATCTCCGAAGCGATCGATCTGATTCACCAGGCAGGTGGAGTGGCGGTCCTGGCGCATCCGCCGTATATTACCCGCGATCGGGAAGATTTTCGGGGGCTGCTGGACGAACTGGTCGAACTGGGTTTGGATGGGGTCGAGGTTTACAACTCCGGGGCCAGCCGCAACGAAAGTGACTGGTACCTGACCGAAGCCAGGCGCCGGGACCTGATTGTTACCGGAGGTTCAGACTTCCACGGGTTGCCGGGGGAAAATCTCGAAATCGGTCGTGGTGGCGGGCAGCGGATTCCCTACTCCTGTGTCGAGGAAATTCGCCAGCGAAGCCAGAGGTATCACGTCAGCCGGTCGCTGAAAGATGCTCGAACAGGATTCTGAGGCCGATTCCGATCAGGATCAATCCGCCCAAAACTTCGACGCGTGGCCCCCAGCTGCAGCCGACCCGGCGGCCGAGTAGCATACCGACCACCGTCATTCCTCCGGCGACCAGCCCGATCACCAGTGCCGGAAGCCAGATTGAAATCTGCAGCGTCGCCAGGGTCAAGCCGACCGCCAAGGCGTCAATGCTGGTCGCCACCGAGAGCATGACCATGGTCATGCCGCGGGTCGGGTCACCACTGTGACGCTCCTCTTCGGCCAGCATCAAAGCCTCCCAGAGCATCTTGCCGCCAATCAGACTCAAAAGACCAAAGGCGACCCAGTGGTCGAAAGTGACGATCCATTCCCGGATGGTCAGGCCGGCCAGCCAACCGAGGATCGGCATCAGGGCCTGAAACAGCCCGAAGTGAAAGCCGAG
>DATFMT010000195.1:0-4436 GCA_035266745.1 Geothermobacteraceae bacterium
GTGCCGTATTCTGCCGCCGATTACCGGCTGATCACTGAATTGCTTGAGCCGGAGTTGGCCGAACAGGTGCTGGTGCGCAATGCCCTGGAGTTTTACCGCGTGCCGCTGGAGGGATAATGGAGAACTTAATCATGTCTTGCGCGCCGCTGATCGTAGTTACAGGCGGCGGCCTGATTCCGGGTATCCCTTCGCGCCTTGCCCGGCTCCGGCGTCGAACCCGGCTGACCCGCTTCAGCCATAGACAGCTCCTGTTTGGCGGCTGCGCCTGGTTCTGCTGCGGTCTCTACGCGACCCGCAGGTACGGCTGGATGCAGACACGGTACCGGCGCCGATTCGGGTTGGCCTTATGGGCGTTGGTGGCCCTGGTCACTGGGACCCGTCAAACCGTGGAGGTTGTTGATGCAGATTAGACAGGCCAATCAGGCCGACTGGCCGGCAATTCTTGCCATCTACAACCAGGCGGTTGCGGAACCCTTCTGCACCGCTGATACTGAGCCGGCGACCCTTGAGTCCCGTGCCGACTGGCTGGCGGTGCACGATGGCGGTCGCTACCCGATTTATCTCGCCGAACGGGAAGGGCTTGTCGTCGGCTGGTGCAGTCTCAGCCCCTGGCGGGTCGGCCGCAAGGCGCTGGAAAAGACTGCCGAGGTCAGCTACTACATCGATCATGGACAGCGGGGCATGGGTGTCGGCAGTCAGCTGCTGCAACATGCCCTCGCGAGCAGCCCGGCGCTCGGTTTCAGCCATTTGCTGGCGATTCTGCTCGAACGCAACGTCGCCAGCCTCAGACTCTTGGAAAAATGCGGTTTCAGCCGTTGGGGTCATCTTCCTGATGTTGCAGATTTCGGTTCGCTGCTCTGCGGCCAGTATATTTACGGTCGGAGGGTCTGATGCGTCATGCTTAAACTCCTTCTCACCGGCTTGCTCCTGACCGGGTTGGTTAATTTTGCCTGCTCGATCCTGATCCTGCGCGACCTGAACGCGGCCGGGATCAAGGTCGGGTTTTACGAGCTGCGCTGGCAGATCCATAGACATCTGAAGGCCTACCAGCGTCTTTGCCGAGAGCAGCAGGGTACAATTGGCGTTTATTACGGCTACCTGGTGTCGCTGCTGGCGCTGATCGGGTTTGTCCTGCTGCTGCTCGGCTGGGCAGTGGAGTGGGGCTGAGTCTGGCATGGGTTTGTCTCGGGCCGGAGAGCCGGGTTAAAATAGGTGTAACTGGAGAGGGCAGCTAGGATTTGCTGTCCGGAAAGGGGACGCCATGAAACACAAAGACTTTAGTTCCGTTTGCAACGCCGTCGAGCATGGCGAGGAACTGGCGGTCGAGCATCGCATCACTCATCAGCATGGCAAGGTCATTGCCTGTGAGGGGACCGGTTTCGAGGTTGCCACCGCGGATGGCGATCAGGAACAGCTGCAGCATTGGGAGGGGAGCAACTGCGAGATCGAGTGAAGAAAGTGATTGCGGACGCTGAGTTGAGCCGGCACTGAAGGGGTCGGCTTTTTTGTGTCGGGAGAGAGGGAGTGGGATTATTCGAGGTGCGTGACAAACCTTGCCCGGCTCATCCGGCGCCGCGAGCGCGAGGAGAAGTGAATCGGGCGCCCGGCATGGCCACTGAAAAGGGCTCTGAGCGGCAGCAGGTTGAAAAGCAGATCAAGAATGCGCAACATGTTGAATTCCTCTGTGGATGAGCAAACGTCGGCAAATCTAGGCTGTTGCGTTTTTGCTGTCAAGTAGTGCCGAAAGACATAATCATGTTTTACCCACCTGCTGGTGTAAACCAGGCAGGCAACTGGTCCGCTCTTGATTGGTGACGGCCTGAAGTCAATAATTATTTTTTGTTAATTGTAAATTTTGTAACCTTGTTTGACGACGAATTGGCGAATTTCATATCGGTTCGTGACGCACGCTAGATCAACCGGTATAATCGTGGGACAAGACTCAACCCGCGGAGTGAACAGCTTGATGAACGACGAACAGAAACGCAAAGGGTTGGCATCCCTCTACAGCGATGCCGAACTGCGCAAATTTATCGCCAACTACCTGATCCTTCTGGGGGTCACCGAAGGGTTGATTTTCTTCTTCTGCTGGGTGCAATACCTGGCGGCAAGGCAACTTGAATTCCCTTGGAAAGCCTACCTGATAGCGGCGTTTTTAACCCCGGTGGCGATCAGTTTCCTGCTCGGGCTGACGGTTTACGGTTTCAATCGTTATCTCTACGGCCGTGAGTTGCCGCATGACGCGGGGGCGGAGCGCACCCCGGCGATCAACCGATTTGACGAGGCGATTCAGAGCCTGCAGCAGGTGCCGTTCCTGATGACTTTGCTGCTGCTGGTGCTCGGCGGCGGGGTTATTTACAAGCTGGATGCCATCGTTGCCTATTTGTCACGTGCCGGTGAACGGGCGCTGGAATTCCTGCTTTGGGGGCTTGCCGCAGGAGGCGGGGTGACGACCGTTGTGGCCCTGGTCTGGATGATCTTGAGCTATCGGCTGCGCTGTCGGCGGCTGGACTACCTGCAGCAGTATCGCACCCAGGTGCTGGAGCGGACCGGTTTGATCCTGCTGGAGGATGAAACGGTTATTGACCGCGAGGGCAAGGTGATTGAACGTCAGCCCGGGCTCATCGAAGCTGCGTCGCGTTCCGACGAGTTGACCCTGTTGCCCCGGCTCGGCCGGAAAAAATGAGAGCAACCTGAAAATCAATACTTGACTATATATGAATGTAAATATATAAAGGAGCCAACCTTCTTCATTCCCTGCTTCAGGAGCCCTCAGACAGCTTGTCGGGGGCTCAATTTTTTGAGTTGGCTATCATAAGGGCCGTTTTGAATTCCAAATCGAGGTCAAACCTTGAAGATTTGCGGGGAGGCCGCCCCGCCGCAATAAGTCCTCCCCCCACTTGGCCACTGCCAATCGCCCGAAACGGCAACTCGAGCTGCAACTCTGGGACCTGCCTGGCGGCTGGCGGTGCGACAGTCGCGGTTGCTGCAGCCGGGGGTGGTTTGCAGGGCCAGCGCGGCGATGACCAGCTGGACAAGCTGATCTTCTCCGCATGAAACCGTTGTGGTGGCAGCCGTCCCCTTGCCGCCAAAATCCCATGCCAGCACCGGTTCTTCAGGCCCGTCGGTCGAAGTTTACGATGGTTTCATTGGCCGTGCCGGTAGCAGTGCCCCTGGTCGGTCCAGATTTCACAATCGTCCCGCTCGGTCGGGCTGACGTCAAACAGCTCATAGAGTTCGGACGGGACATCCTTCAGGACTTGCAGCACATCGTCCCGCTCGACGCCCGGTTCGAAAACGAACAGGTCGTAACTGCTGTCCTGCACGGCGAGCTGGCGGCCGATTTCCGCTGACCAGCTGTCCCGCCAGTGGACTGGGTTGACAATCTTCAAGCTGTACATGAGTGACTCCTTTCCGGTTTAGCTGCCGGCACACGCCGGATCGGTTTCCGCCGTTTCCAGCTGCTTTCGCACATGGTTGAGGATGCCACCGTCAATCAGGTGGGCGCGCTGGCGTTCAGACACCTCCAGCCGGGTGATGATCGTCCGCGTGCCGATAGTGACCGGGATGTCAAGATCCCCTTGTTCGAGCCGCCGGCGCAGCCCGTCGAACACCACAACGTCTCCCTCTGCGATGCCGGCGTAATCGTCCGGATTGCTGAAGGTCAGCGGCAGGATGCCGAAATTGCAGAGGTTGGCCTTGTGGATGCGGGCAAAGCTCTTGGTGATTTTCGCGCGAACGCCGAGGTAGCGCGGTGCCAGGGCAGCATGTTCGCGGCTCGACCCCTGGCCATAGTTGTCGCCGCCGATGACGACGGACTGGCCGAATTCCCGGCAGCGGCGATGGAACTCCGCGTCGATCTGGTAGAAGACGAATTCGCTGATCGCCGCGATATTCGAGCGCAACGGCAGAACCTTGCTGCCGGCCGGCATAATGGTGTCGGTCGAGATATTGTCCCCGACCACCAGGGCGACCCGCGCTTCGAGGGGTTCCGGCAGCGCATCGAGATCCGGGAAAGGCTTGATGTTAGGGCCCCGCACCACCTCGGTTCTGATACGCTCGGCAGTTGGCGAGATCAGCGACGCGGTATCAACGACATATTTCCCGGGTTCGCTAATGCGCGGGTAAGCGAATTCTTCGGCCAGATCGCGCGGATCGGTGATGACACCTTTCAGTCCGGAGGCAGCGGCGGTTTCCGGCGAGCAGAGATAAACCTGATCACCCTCGGTGCCGGAACGGCCGGGGAAGTTACGTGGGAAGGTGCGCAGACTGACCTGACCGGTGCCCGGTGCCTGCCCCATGCCGATGCAGCCGAGGCAGCCGGACTGGTGAATGCGAACGCCGGCCAACAGCAACATCATCACCCCGCCGCTGTCGGCGACGTTCTCCAGTACCTGGCGGCTGCCGGGGTTGACATGGAACGAGAGGTCCGCTGC
>DATFMT010000196.1:0-4409 GCA_035266745.1 Geothermobacteraceae bacterium
TACCGCTGGTGCTGGAAAAGTTCAAACCACTGCTCGAAGATGGAACGATCGCCAAGGTCGGTCAGAACATCAAGTACGACGCCCTGGTGCTGCGCAACGCCGGGGTGACCCTGACTGGCATCGGCGATGACACCATGGTCCTCTCTTATCTGACCCATCCCGAAGCCAAGTCGCACGGTCTCGATGCCCTGGCCAGTGATCATCTGAACCATCGCATGATTCCCTACAAGGAGCTGACCGGTAGTGGCCAGAAACAGATCGGCTTTGCCGAGGTGGAGGTGGAAAAAGCCGCGGTTTATGCCGCAGAAGATGCCGATATCACTTGGCAATTGGCGGATAAGCTGCTGGCGGAACTGCCGAAAAGCGGCGCCGAACAGCTCTATCGCGAGGTCGAGATGCCGCTGGTCGAGGTGCTGACCCGGGTCGAGTGGCAGGGGGTCCGGGTTGATGCTGAATTTCTTGCCGGATTGTCGAAAGAGATGGCCAAGGAGTTGTCCCGCCTCGAAGCCGAGATTCACGCCCTGGCCGAAGGTCCGTTCAATATCAACTCTCCCAAACAGCTTGGCGAAATCCTCTTCGAGAAGCTCGGCCTGCCGCGCGGCAAAAAGACCAAGACCGGCTGGTCGACCAATGTTGAGGTCTTGACGAATCTCGCCGAAGAGCATGCCATCGCGGCGAAGATCCTCGAGTACCGCTCGGTTGTCAAGCTCAAAAGCACCTATACCGATGCCCTGCCGCAGTTGATCAACCCGGCGACCGGGCGGATTCATACCAGCTTTAACCAGGCGGTGACCGCCACCGGGCGGTTGTCGTCGAGTGACCCGAATCTGCAGAATATTCCGATTCGTAGCGCCGCCGGCCGGCGAATCCGCGAGGCGTTTCTGCCGGCCGAGGGGAACCTGCTGCTGGCAGCCGACTATTCGCAGATCGAGCTGCGGGTGATGGCGCACATGGCTGATGTCGCTGCGCTCAAGGAGAGCTTCGCCGCTGGGGAAGATATCCACCGGCGCACCGCCAGCGAGATTTTCAACGTTTTCCCGGATTTGGTCAGCGACGAGATGCGTCGCCAGGCCAAGACCATCAATTTCGGTGTGCTCTACGGCATGGGGGCGTTCAGCCTGGCCAAGGACCTCGGCATCTCGCGCAAGGAAGCACAGTCTTTTATCGACAGCTATTTCGAGCGCTACCCGGCGGTGCTGCAGTTCATGGATACGCGCAAGGAAGAAGCGCGTCGACATCAGTACGTCACCACCCTGCTCGGGCGCCGTTGTGCGATTGCCGAAATCAACAGCAAGAATGGCGCGGTGCGCAGTTATGCCGAACGCAACGCCATCAACTATCCGATCCAGGGCAGCGCAGCCGATATCATCAAGGTCGCCATGGTCAACATAGATCGTCACCTGCGTGAAGCCGGGCTTTTGGCGCGCATGGTTCTGCAGGTCCACGATGAGCTGGTTTTCGACGTCCCACAGGGAGAACTAGCCCAGGTCCGGCAACTGGTCAAGACCGAAATGGAAGGTGCGGTCTCCCTTTCGGTACCGCTGGTGGTTGACATCGGCGTCGGCAATAACTGGAGCGAGGCTCACTAATCCGGCATTCGGCCGCGGCGATGGCCGATCCCCCCACCTTAACCCGCCGCACCGCCACGGAGATTTTTCGATTTGATCTCCCAGACGGTTGTTTTTGCTTAAGCTGAATGCATTGCCGCCCGATAAGGATTATAGTTGTAGCGCATAGGGCGGCTCCGGACCAACTCCGTTGATATCTTTGCAACATAACTTCTGTTCGCCAGGAAAAGGGCAAATATGGAGCTCAAACCCCACATTTTGATCGTCGATGACGATCCGATTGTTCTCGATTCGACAGTTATGATAACCCGCGAACTCGGTTATCAGGTCTCCGGTTGTTCTGAAGGTCAAGCCGCCCTGGAGTTTGTGCGTAATATTTCGGTGGATGCCGTTCTGGCCGATATCAATATGCCCCAGATCAGTGGAATCGACCTGCTGCGGGAAATCCATGTTGTCGAACCGACCATGCCGGTCGTTCTGATGTCCGGGCAGGCAGAACTGGATACGGCGGTCGCCGCTATGCAGTTAGGGGCCAGTGACCTGCTGGTCAAACCCTACCGGACGGCCCAACTCGACCATGCCTTGAAAAGGGCGGTCGACTTGCAACGCTTTAACCGCCTGGAACAGCAGTACAAGAAGAATCTCGAACAGACGGTTGCCCAACGCACCCGGGAGCTTTCCGAAGCGATGGATCGTCTTAAGGTCGCCAGCCAGGAGATCATACAACGATTGATGATCGCCTCTGAATTACGTGATGACGATACCGGATCTCACATCCGCCGGATCGGGCTGTTTTCCGAACGACTTGCCGAAGCACTGCAGTTACCCCAAACAGTCCGAGAAGACATCCTCTTCGCCAGTATTATGCATGATGTCGGCAAGATCGGCATTTCCGACAATATCCTGCTCAAGCCGGGCAAGTTGACCGATGAAGAATTTGAGACGATTAAATCCCACACCCAGATCGGCGAGAAGATCCTCGCCGGTTCGAGTTTGCCAAATATCCAGCTTGCCGCTTCCATCGCCCTGAATCACCATGAGCGTTGGGACGGCAGCGGCTACCCCCGCGGTCTGAAGGGCGAGGAGATTCCCATCGAAGGACGGATCGTCATGCTCGCCGATCAGTATGACGCCCTGCGTAGTGAGCGGCCCTACAAACCGGCATTCGATCATCAGACCACCTGTAAGATCATTCTTGAAGGGGATGGACGTACCAGCCCCGAACATTTCGATCCGCAGGTCCTCGCAGCATTCGCCGCACATGCTGATGAATTTGCCGAGATCTTCGAAGATAATCGGGAAGAAAACCGTTCCGGAGGTTCAGCAACAGGTTGATTGCCCGGCTCTGCGGCTCTTGCTGGCCGACAGCCAAGCCCGTATCAGCAACCCGAGCAACAGGATTGCAGCGATGACCGACCAGCTGGTATGGTTGTCGACCTGATTGCCGGTCGTCCAGTTGAGGATGCTGCTGCCGCTCGCCAGGTACCAGCGATTGGTCAGCCATCCGAGCAGCAGTGAACAGCTGGCGATCGCCAGCAGGTAGATGACTGTCGCCCGCCGGCCGAGAAACCGGTAGATGATGGTTATGGTCGCCAGATTGGTTGCCGGTCCGGCGAGCAAAAAGACCAGGGCGGCGCCCGGCGAAAGTCCCTTGAGCACCAGGGCGGCGGCGATTGGAGTCGAGGCGGTGGCACAGATATACAGGGGTATCCCGGCGAGCAGCATGATCAGTAGTCCACTCCACTCACTACTCAAATAGGTCGCGAAGAAATTCTCGGGTAACAGTGTACTGAACACCCCTGCAATAAAGATCCCCAGAACCAGCCACTTGCCGATATCTTCGAGTAACTCGCCAAAGGCAAATTGCATTCCACTATTGAGCTTTTCCTGAAAGGTAGTCTTCCCCGGATTCTGCAAGGTGTTGCAGGTGCTGGTGCAGCCGCAGTTCTCTCCTCCCGGCAGCGGGCTGCTCTCCGGATTCGTGGCATCCGGGAGCAGGTTGATCAGCCCCCCGGCGATCGTCGCCGTTATAAATGCCGCAACCGGCCGGACCGCAGTCATGATCGGGTCGAGCAGCGCCCAGGTGATGGCCATAGAATCGACACCGGTTTCCGGAACCGATATCAGAAAGGCCGCGGTCGATCCCTTGTTGGCGCCCTGCTTGCGCAGGCTGATGGCGGCCGGGATGACGCCGCAGGAGCAGAGCGGCAACGGCACGCCGAACAGCGAGGCTTTGAAAACCGAGGCAAAGCGGTTGTTGCCGAGCTGACGAGCAATCAGGGTGGGGGGGAGGAAGCCCTTGAGCAGCCCGGCGATGGCAAAACCGATCAGGACCCATGGCGCCGATGCGAGCAGGACCTCCCAACAATTGCGGAGGATGTCTAGGCTGAGCTGGTACACCTTAGAGATGCTCTCCCGTTAAATTGCGGCTGGTTGAATGGCTGCGACTGCGGCGAGCAACTGGCGGGCGTTGCTGCCGTTCAGCGAGTAATAAACCACCTTCCCCTCGCGGCGGAACCTGACCAAGCCGCTGGTCCGCAACAGTCTCAGTTGATGTGAAACGGCCGATGAGGTTGTCTCGAGCAGTGCCGAGAGATCGCAGACGCAAAGTTCCGCAACCTCCAGGGCATTCAGGATGCGCAACCGGGTTGGATCGCCAAGCAGCCGGAAGGTCTCGGCCATTCTGTTCAACACGGTGTCCTCGGGCATCTGTCGCGCGGCCCTATCGACATTGCCGCTGTTGATCAGGACCACCTGGCAGACATCATTGTCCATGTCGGCTGTTCCTTTCATGTGAAAGATTGATCAATCGTTCAAATCATTGTAGTCCTGTCCCCGGGA
>DATFMT010000197.1:0-7982 GCA_035266745.1 Geothermobacteraceae bacterium
ATGTAGATCATGCACTCGAGGCCGAACATCTGGCAGGCCAGCGCGATCGACGACCCCCACTGGCCGGCGCCAGTTTCGCTGGCAATCCGCTTGGTACCGGCGATCTTGTTGTAATAGGCTTGGGGAACGGCGGTATTCGGCTTATGGCTTCCGGCCGGGGAGACGCCCTCGTACTTATAGTAGATCTTGGCCGGGGTGCCGAGCGTCTTTTCCAGCCGATGAGCACGAAACATCGGCGAAGGCCGCCAGAGGCTGAGAATGTCACGCACTTCATCCGGGATATCGATCCAGCGCTGGCTCGACACTTCCTGTTCGATCAACCCCATCGGAAACAACGGCAGCAGATCATCCGGTCCGACCGGATTCATGGTGCCCGGGTGAATCACCGGTGCCAGTTGGCCCGGCATATCGGGGATGATGTTGTACCACTGTTTCGGGATACGGTCTTCAGGAAGTATGATTTTGGTCTGCATGAAACCTCCTCAATCCAGGGTTTAATTCACTTCTTTCAACCCTTCTCAGTCGATCAGCAATGAATGCAGCTTGGCGCCGATATCCGCTTCGCGCATCAGGCTCTCGCCGATCAAGAAGGCACTGGCACCGGCAGCATTCAGACGCAGGACATCCAGGCGTTGATTTATGCCACTCTCGGCAACGATCAGGCGCCCGGACGGAATCAGCGGCGCCAGCAGTTCGGTCACGGCCAGATCGGTAACAAAGGTGCTCAGATTACGGTTGTTGATGCCGATCAGTTCACAATCGGTCTGCAGAGCTGCTGCGAGTTCCACTTCGTTGTGCACTTCGAGCAGCACATCGAGGCCCAGTTCCCTGGCGGCAGCGGCAAACTCGATCAGCTGGCTGGTTTCAAGCATCGCGGCAATCAGCAACACCGCGTCGGCGCCAGCCACTCGCGCCTCGATGATCTGATAAGGGTCGCAAATAAAATCCTTGCGCAACAGGGGCAAGGAGACCTGTTCACGGATCAGCTGGAGATAGCGCAGGTGACCATAGAAAAAACTTTCGTCGGTCAGCACCGAAAGGCAGGTTGCACCATGCGTCTGGTAACATTCGGCAATCTCGAGCGGGTCGAAATCCGGCCGGATGATCCCCTTGGAGGGGGAGCCCTTCTTAACCTCGGCAATCACCGCCGTCCACCCCGAATCAACTGCGACGCGCAAGGCTCGGGCAAATCCGCGCGGCTGGTCTTCCAGCTCGGCGAGCCGAGCGGTCAGCTCGGACTGCGGCGTCGCCAGCTTGGCGGCGGCGACCTCCTGGCGCTTGTGCTGATGAATCTCGTCCAGGATCATTGGTTGGTCATCCTGATCAGTCCGTCCAGTTTGGTCCTGGCCTGTCCAGAATCAAGTGCCTCGGCAGCCCGCTGCAGCCCGGCTGCCGGCGACAGGGCAACCCCGGCCGCAACCAGTGCATAGGCAGCGTTGAGCAACACCACGTCGCGCTTCGGACCTTTGCCGCCCGCCAGAATTTCGCTGACGATCACCGCGTTCGCGGCGGCATCGCCCCCCTGCAGCTCTTCGAGATGACAACAGGTAAGGCCAAGCGTGGTCGGATCGAGGGTGGTCAGGGTGACCGTTTCTGGGTTAATCTCGGCAATCCGGCTCGGCCCGGTCAGGGTGATCTCATCCATCCCGTCACTGCCATGGACGACAAACCCTTTCTTGCAGCCGAGCTCGCGCAACACCTGCGCCAGCAGTTCGACCAGATCTTCTCGATAAACCCCCAGCACCTGGCGGTCCGCACCGGCCGGGTTCGTCAAGGGGCCGAGCAGGTTAAAAATACTGCGGATGCCGATTTCCCGCCGCGGTCCGATGGCATGCTTCATCGCGCCGTGCAGTGCCGGGGCGAACAGGAAGCCGACCCCGATCTCGCGGATGCACTTTTCGACCTGAGCCGGCCCGACATTCAGATTGACCCCGAGGGCTTCGAGCACATCGGCACTGCCGCAGGCCGATGAAACGCTGCGATTACCGTGCTTGGCGACCTTGACGCCGCAGGCGGCGACCACGAACGCCACCGTGGTCGAGATGTTGAAACTGCGGGTTCCGCTCCCACCGGTCCCACAGGTATCGAGGATGGTTTCCTGGTCGATGTTGATATCATCGCGGTCAATATCAAGGGCCTGGCCGACCCTGATCGGCGTGGCAAATTCGCGCATGACCCGAGCGGCACCGGTAATTTCGGCGACGGTTTCACCTTTCATCCGTAGCGCCGTGATAAACGCACCGATCTGAGCGGGGGTTGCTTCGCCCCCCATGATCATCGACATCACATCGATCATCTCGGCTTCCGAGAGATCCTGCCGCTCAACCACCCGGGCGATCGCCGGCCTGATCATCGTTTCGTCTCCGCACTTAAAGTTAGAAAATTTTTCAGCAGTTGTTTGCCGACGCCGGTCAGGATCGACTCCGGATGGAATTGCAATCCCCAAACCGGCAATTGCTTATGCTCCAACCCCATGATCACGTCGCCGTCAGTCCAGGCTGTTATCCGCAAGCAGTCCGGCAGGCTTTCTCGTTCGGCGATCAGCGAATGATAGCGGGTCGCTTCAAACGGAGACTCGATGTCCTTGAAAAATGCGCTGCCATCATGCTCGATCATGCTGGTCTTGCCGTGCATCAGCCGATCGGCCCGAATCACCCGCCCACCAAAAGCTGCCGTGATCGACTGGTGGCCGAGACAGATCCCGAGCAGGGGGATTTCACCGGCAAAGCGTTGAATCGCCGGCACCGAGATTCCGGCTTCCTTGGGCGTGCAGGGGCCGGGAGAAATGACCAGGTGTTGCGGCGCCATCCTGGCGATATCATCGAGGGTCAGCTTGTCATTACGCACCACCTCGACCTCTTCACCGAGTTCGAGAAAATACTGCACCAGGTTGTAGGTAAAACTGTCGTAATTATCGATCATCAACAGCATAATTTTTGTTCCTCAATCGAGCCCGCGGTTGGCCATGTCGATCGCCCGTCTGACGCCCCTGGCCTTGTTGAGAGTCTCCTGGTATTCCATCTCCGGATCGCTGTCGGCAACGATCCCGGCTCCGGCCTGGAGTAGAATCCGATCCTTTTCGATCAGCAGGGTACGAATCGCAATCGCCAGATCCATGTTACCACTGTAGGAGAAATAACCGACCGCGCCGCCATAAACGCCTCGTCGATGCGGTTCTAACTCATCAATGATCTCCATGGCGCGAATCTTCGGTGATCCTGACAGGGTCCCGGCCGGGAAAGCGGCCCGAAAGACATCGAAGGCATCCAGGCCAGCACGCAAACGACCACGTACGTTGGAGACGATGTGTATCACATGCGAGTAGCGTTCGATCACCATCAATTCGCTGACTTCAACACTGCCACCGCGGGCCACCCGGCCGACATCGTTGCGGCCCAGATCTATCAGCATGATATGTTCGGCACACTCCTTCGGGTCAGACAGTAATTCAGCTTCGAGGCGCTGGTCTTCTTCCGGGGTCGCACCACGCGGACGGGTCCCGGCAATCGGTCGGACCTCGACCTGCTCACCCTCCTTGCGCACCAATACTTCTGGGGAAGCACCGACCACCAAGTTTTCGCCGAAACGCAGAAAGTACATATACGGCGAGGGGTTGATGGTGCGCAAAGCTCGGTAAATATCGAAGGGATCGGCTTGCAGGGTCCCCTCGAAACGTTGCGAGAGGACGACCTGAAAGATGTCACCGGCCCGGATGTATTCTTTACAGGTATCAACCGCGGCGCGAAACGCGTCGGGGGTGAAATTGGGGTTCAGTTCTTGTTCACCGACATCCTGACGCTGGGCGATCCGATGTGGCAAAGGCTGTCGGAGCTGCTCGATCAGGGCCTCAATCCGTTCGACACCCCGAGCATAGGCAACTTGCGGCTCCTCACCCTCGGTGACCAGAACATTGCAGACCACTTTGATCTTCTGACGCATGTTGTCGAAGATCAGCAGCCCTTCGGTGAGCATGAAACAGGCATCCCAATTGTCGCTATCACGCTGGTTCTTGTCGGGCAGATCCTCGACAAAGCGGACCATGTCGTAGCCGAGATAGCCGACGGCACCACCGAAAAAGCGTGGCAAGCCTTCAATTTCAACCGGTCGATAGGTCGCGAGCAGTTTCTGCAACTCGACAATCGGATCAGCTGATTCACCCTGTTCTTCGACCAGCTCACCACAGATTACTTCAAAGTGGCGATCACGACAGCGAAAGATTCGCGCAGGACCACTCCCCAAGAAGGAATAACGGGCCCATTTTTCACCCCCCTGGATCGATTCCAGCAGAAACGAGGTCTGCCCGTCATCGATCTTGCGAAACGCTGAAACCGGGGTTTCCATGTCGGCCAGGATTTCTCGATAAACCGGGATCAGGTTACCCTTGTCGGTGTGTTGGGCAAATTGTTCAAGAGTTGGAAAATACATGAAAACTCCGGAAATTCAGGTTGATCACATTACCATGAATTTTCCTGAAGGGTCAAGCAACCGCAGCGGTGCTGCAGGCACAAAAAAAGGCAGGGGAAAACCCCTGCCTCGAGCAGTTCGCAACGGACGGCAAAATTCAGTCCTGTTTCTCTTCAGCCGGAGCTTCTTCAGCCGGAGCTTCTTCAGCCGGAGCTTCTTCAGCCGGGGCTTCTTCAGCCGGGGCCTCTTCAGTCGGGGCCTCTTCAGCCGGGGCAGCTTCGACTTTCTTCTCAACCGGTTTCGCAGCCGGCTTTTTCTTGGTCTTCTTCGGCTTGGCGGTCAGCTCTTCCTCGACCAACTCGATGATGACCATCGAGGCCTTGTCGCCCTCACGCAGGCCCAGCTTGATGATCCGGGTGTAGCCTCCGGGACGGTCCTGATAACGGGGGGCCAGGCGCTCGAACAACTTGGCGACAATCTTTTTATCCTGGATAACTTCCATAACCTGGCGGCGGGCATGCAGCGTACCCCGCTTACCGAGGGTGATCAGTTTTTCCGCCAGCTTGCGCAATTCCTTGGCGCGAGCATCGGTCGTGGTGATTTTTTCGTGGTCGAAAAACGAAGTCACCATGTTCCGCATCATGGCCTTGCGGTGACTGCTGTTACGACCCAGTTTCTTACCTGCCATACGATGACGCATGATTACAAGATCCTTTCTTACCTCAAATCAGCAAACAGGAGACTATTCCTCGTCGGCCTGCTTCTGGATCATTTTCAAATACTCGGGATCGGGGAAGTCCTCGATCTTCATACCGAGAGTCAAGCCCATTTCCGCGAGAATGTCTTTAATTTCATTGAGCGATTTCCGACCGAAATTCTGGGTTTTAAGCATTTCGGCTTCAGACCGCTGAACCAGATCACCGATCAGCCTGATATTAGCATTCTTCAGGCAGTTGGCGCTGCGTACCGAGAGTTCCAGTTCATCAACACTGCGGTAGAGATTTTCATTGATTTTCCGGGATTCTTCGTCCTGAGCTTCCTGCTGCGGCTCCGATTCCTCATCAAAATTGATGAAAATCTGTAGCTGTTCCTTGAGTATTTTTGCCGCGTAGGCAACCGAATCATCCGGTCGGACACTGCCATCCGTCTGCACTTCGAGGGTCAGCTTGTCATAGTCGGTAATCTGACCAACACGAGCGTTGGTCACCGAGAAGTTGACCTTCTTGATCGGAGCGAACAGAGAATCAATCGGGATAGTGCCGACCGGAGCTTTTTCATCACGATTCCGGTCTGCTGGGACATAACCCTTGCCCATGGCGACGACCATGTCCATCTCAACATCGGCATCCTTGGAGCAGGTGGCGATGTGATGATCCGGGTTGAGGATTTCGACCTGGGAATCGGTAACAATGTCCCCGGCAGTGATGACGCCGGCACCCTTTTTAACGATGCGGATATTCCGGCTGTCATTGCCATGCAATTTCAGCAACACACCCTTCAGGTTGAGAATAATATCCGTGACGTCCTCAGTCACACCGGGAACGGTCGAGAATTCATGTAGAACCCCTTTGATCCGTACCGAAGTAATGGCTGCTCCCTGGAGAGACGAAAGAAGAATCCGGCGCAGGGAGTTACCCAAGGTCGTCCCAAAACCCCGCTCGAACGGCTCGGCAAAAAACTTGCCATAGGTTTCGGTCAGTGTATCTGACTCAATCTGGAGGCGCTTTGGTTTGATCAGGTCTCTCCAGTTTTTGTACATGCGTATCCCTCCACACAAGGCCACAGGGCCCTTGGTAGCAACAGGTTATTTGGAATAAAGTTCGACGATCAGGCGTTCGTTGAAGGCCGGAGTCGTCATTTCTTCGCGAACCGGCAGGGTCTTGACAGTCCCTTTGAAGGCAGCGCGGTCCAACTCAACCCAGGAAGGAACGCCACGGCGCATCACCCCATCAAGGGCTTCATTGATACAGATAACCTGACGGCTTTTCTCGCGCAATTCGATGGTGTCACCCGGGCGGACCAGGTAAGAAGGGATATTGACCCTCTGACCGTTGACCAGGAAGTGGCCATGACGAACCAACTGGCGGGATTCGTTACGTGAGGTGGCAAAACCGAGCCGATAGACCATGCTGTCAAGGCGACGTTCAAGCAGTACCAGCAGGTTTTCGCCGGTGACGCCCTTCATGCGATCAGCCTTCTTGAAGTAAGCACGGAACTGTTTTTCCAGCAAACCATAGGTCCGCTTGACACGCTGCTTTTCGCGCAACTGGGTACCGTAGTCAGAGACCTTGATACGGCCCTGACCGTGCTGACCGGGAGCATAGTTGCGCCGCTCAACAGCACATTTATCAGTGTGACAGCGGTCACCCTTGAGGAACAACTTCATATTTTCCCGCCGGCACATGCGGCAGACGGAACCTGTATATCTAGCCAACGTTCGTCCTCCTTGTAAGATTAAACTCTACGACGCTTGGGCGGACGACAACCGTTATGTGGAATCGGCGTTACGTCCTTGATCATGGTGATGTTCAGTCCGACAGACTGAAGCGCACGAAGTGCCGATTCACGACCGGAACCGGGTCCCTTGACATGCACTTCAACACTGCGCAGACCATGTTCCTGGGCTTTGCGCGCTGCATCCTCAGCGGCAATCTGGGCAGCGAAAGGGGTACTCTTACGTGATCCCTTGAAGCCCTGGCCACCCGCCGTGGACCAAGAAATAACATTACCGCTGATATCGGTAATTGTTACGATGGTGTTGTTGAAGGTTGCCTGGATGTGCACGACCCCGTTGGCAATATTCTTCTTTTCTGCCTTTTTTCTGACGACCCGCTTGCCTGCCTTAGCCATTATCTAATACCCCTTATTTCTTCTTGCCGGCGACAGTTTTCCTGGGCCCTTTTCGGGTCCGGGCATTGGTCTTGGTCTTCTGACCACGGACCGGCAAACTGCGACGATGACGGAGGCCACGGTAACAACCGAGATCCATCAGTCGTTTGATGTTCATGGTAACGTCCCGACGCAAATCACCTTCGACTCGAAAGGTCTGGTCGATGATCGTTCGGATCTGAGCAACTTCTGACTCAGTCAGGTTGTCTGACCGGGTGTCATAATCAATCCCGGCAGTGGTAAGAATCTTCTGTGAGGTGGAACGACCGATACCGTAAATATAGGTCAAGGCCACTTCAATCCGCTTGTTTCTCGGCAAATCAATTCCAGCTATGCGTGCCAATGTCTAATCCTCCTGAGCCCGTCAACCCTGTCTCTGCTTGTGCTTGGGATTGTCACAAATAATTCTGACAACGCCCTTACGCTTGATGACTTTGCACTTGTCACAGATTTTCTTGACTGATGATCGAACTTTCATGGGTTGCTTCCTTTACCTATTTTATAACTATCTCGGATAACTAATCATCACAACCGGGTCAAGATTTCCGGACCATGGTCTGTGATGGCTACAGTATGTTCAAAATGTGCCGATAAGAGCCCGTCTGCCGTCACCGCTGTCCAGCCGTCCGGCAAAATGGCAACACCGGGCAGGCCGGCATTGATCATCGGCTCAATCGCAAGCACCATGC
>DATFMT010000198.1:0-7327 GCA_035266745.1 Geothermobacteraceae bacterium
GAATGCTCATGGTTCTCTCTCCTTAACCAGCCGCCTGAACGGCTTTGACGATCTTCTCGGCCGCGTCGGCCATGCCGTCGGCACTGACGATGTTGAGACCGCTTTCTGCCAGCAGTTTTTTACCCAGTTCGACGTTGGTCCCCTCGAGACGCACCACCAGCGGCACCTTCACGCCGATCTGCTTGGCCGCCTCGATGACCCCCCTGGCGATGACATCACACTTCATGATGCCGCCGAAGATGTTGACCAGGATTCCCTTCACCTTCGCGTCGGAGAGAATAATCTTGAACGCCTCGGTGACCCGCTCGATGGTCGCGCCGCCCCCGACATCGAGGAAGTTGGCCGGGTCGCCGCCGTAGTGCTTGATGATGTCCATGGTCGCCATCGCCAGACCGGCGCCGTTGACCATGCAGCCGATGTTGCCGTCCAGAGCGATATAGGAAAGGTCGTATTGGGAGGCCTCGATCTCCATCGGGTCCTCCTCGTCGTAGTCGCGCAGGTCGCGGATGCGGATATGCCGGAACAGGGCGTTGTCGTCGAAGTTGATCTTGGCGTCGAGGCAGAGCAGTTTGCCCTCCTGGGTCTGCACCAGCGGATTGATCTCCAGCAGCGAGCAGTCGGCTTCGACGAAGGTCTTGTAGAGGTCCATCAGCAAGGGGACCGCCTGCTTGACCTGGGCGATCTCGAAGCCGAGCTTGAAGGCGACCTTGCGCGCCTGGAAAGCGGTCAGACCGACCACCGGATCGATCGCTTCGAAGAAGAGTTTTTCCGGGGTCTCGGCGGCGACCTCTTCGATATCCATCCCCCCTTCGGCCGAGGCCATCAGGGTGACCTTGTCGGTGGCCCGGTCGACCAGGAAGGAGACGTAGAACTCGTCGGCGATGTTGCAACCCTTTTCAATCAGCACCCGTTTGACGACCTTCCCTTCCGGGCCGGTCTGGTGGGTCACCAGGGTCATACCGAACATCGCCCGGGCGAACAGCTTCGCCTCATCGGCACTCTTGGCGATCTTGACCCCGCCCCCCTTGCCGCGGCCGCCGGCATGAATCTGCGCCTTCACTGCATAGGGGCCATCCCCTAAGCGCCTGGCCCAGTCGCGTGCCGAGTTGCTATTGTAGATCACGTGCCCTTCCGGAACCGGAACCCCGAAATTGCGCAAAATTGCTTTTGCCTGATACTCGTGAATGTTCATTGCATCCCCACGGTCGAATGAGACTTATGATGAATCGAACTCTACCGGACCACCCGGCAGTTCGTTCGCTGCAAAAAAGTTGAACCTTTCCTGGCAAACCTACGCAAGGCTGGTGCCAAAGTGAAGATCCTCGGCATTTCAAAGACTTGACTGTTGGCGGCCCCTAGCAAATACGTTGAGGTCGGTTGTCCAGTCGCCAGTTTCGGCGGAAAACAACCAATTGGTAAATTGGTCTAACCAAACAAGGGCCGATTTTGAACCGGAAGATATTCACTGTCAATTAAAATAAATTTTATTCATAATTAACTTTATGTTCATGGCACACAAAAAGCCCGCCCGAATCCTGGCAATTCAGCGAGTTTAGCAGGATTCTTCGAGCGGGCCAGCGCGTGCCAGTCGGTCTTGATATACAGCAGGGGCTCTTGGCCACAACTTGCCGCGAGGTCAGCTACTTGGTTTTTTCCCAGTCGGCGAGAAATTTCTCAATGCCGACATCGGTCAACGGATGCTTGGCCAACTGTTGCATGACCGAAAACGGGATGGTGGCGATATCTGCACCGATCAGCGCCGCGTTGAGGACATGCAGCGGGCTGCGCACCGAGGCGACGATAATTTCGGTGGCATAGCCGTAATTGTCGAAAATCGTCCGTATCTGGTCGACCCCTTCCATTCCATCGTGACCGATATCGTCAAGTCGGCCGACAAACGGCGACACATAACTTGCTCCGGCTTTGGCAGCCAGCAGCGCTTGCAGCGGTGAAAAAGCCAGAGTGACGTTGGTCTTGATCCCTTCTTCGCTGAACACCCGGGTCGCCTTGAGCCCCGCTTCGGTCATCGGAACCTTGATGACAATATTGTTATGAATTTTGGCCAGGTCACGCCCCTCGGTGAGCATCCCTTCAGTATCCAGGGCAATGACTTCGGCCGAGATCGGTCCATCAACGATGGCACATATTTCGGTTAGGACCTCACGGAAATCGCGGCCGCTTTTGGCGATCAGTGACGGGTTGGTGGTCACACCATCAACCAGACCCAAATCGGCGGCAGCACGAATCTCGGCCACTTCGGCAGTATCGATAAAAAACTTCATGACAGGCTCCTTGGTTAATTTGTTTGGAATGCTTAAATCAGCGGGAATATTTATCGCGACACTCTTTACTGCAGAAATAGCGGGTTTCACCCTTGACCTGGCCGGGCAGAGCGTCACTGCGCGGCAGGTAGGTGCCACACTGAGGATCCTTGACCATTTCCTCGCCACACGAGGTTTTTTCTCTAGGCACAGGTGGTTTGCGACCGGTTACCTGGCGGACAAGCATGACAAAAACCGAGTAAACGACACAACCGAGAATGACCAGTAACAAAAGACGAATCATAACAATCACCAAGTCCCTAAACAGGTAACGCTTGAAGCAGTGTCGCACTCTTGAGCCAGGCGGGCAACCGTGACCCCAAGCACCGGATGCACCAGATCCGGAGCCAGTTCGTTGAGCGGACAAAGGACAAAGGGGCGTTCGTGCATGCGCGGATGGGGCAGGATCAGCCCGGCACTTCTGCGCTGCAGATTGTCGATCAGCAGCAGGTCGATATCGAGCGTCCGCGAGCCCCAATGCTCCTGGCGGACCCGACCCAGTTGTTGTTCGATCTCCAAACAGGAGTTGAGCAGCGACTCGGGCGTCAGGTCAGTCCGGACTGCAACCACGGCATTCAGATAGTCGGGTTGGCCTGCCGGTCCCCCCATGGCAGCACTTTGATAGAGCCTGGAACTGGCAAGTATTTCCACGCCAGGCCAGGCAGCCAGCCGCTGCCTGGCCTGCAGTAAAAAATCCAGCCGGTCACCCAGGTTGGAACCAAAGCCAAGATATGCTGTTAAGCTCGCTGTCATGGTCAGGTTGCGATTTAACCACACCCGCAGGAACAGCGTCAACCGTTGTCAAGTGGCCAGCAACATGTTACAACCCAGAGACGACGGAGCCCGCATGAACCTGACTATAACCCTCGCAGTCGCCGATCTTGAACGAACCGAGGATTTTTATCGTAAGCTGTTACAGCAACCGATTGAGCGATTGTCGCCTGGCAATGGCCTTCCGGATCTGCTGTTGCTGATGTTCGACGGGAGTGATGTTCTGTTTCGCCAGGACCAGAATCTGGCGGCCGCCAACCCGGCCCTGTTCCATAACCTGAACCGGCACCCAAAAGGGGTCGGAGTTGTTCTGGAGTTGACGTATGCTGACCTCGGCCCGATCAATCAAAGGCTGAACCGTCAGAAGCGGCACCTGCTCTATGAACTCCAGGATGATGAGCACCGGCGCCGGGAGCTCTGGCTGCACGACCCGGACGGCTACCTGCTGATTCTGAACCAGGAGCCAGGCTCGGCTGAATGAAAGGATGACATCGCTTGAGCGAAACCGTGCTTGAACTTGTCCCGCGCAACCGTGAGGTACTGGAAAGAGACCTGCAACTGATTCGCGCGTCTTTTCCCGGGATCACCACCATCAACGTTCCCGACCTGCTGCAATTCGAGCTGCGCAGCTGGGATGCCTGTGCCATCGTCCAGCAGTACGTACCACGCAGCATCCCTCACCTGCGAGCGATCGACTTCGATTTGAAAGCCGACTGGCCCTGTTTGGAGACAATCCGCACCGCCGGCTGCCCGGCGTTGCTGGCGATCAGCGGTGACCCGCCGCAGGACATGCTGCATCGTACCTTCCGCACTCCGGTCACTGACTTTATCAGCCGCCTGAAACGGGATTTGCCCGGGGTCAAGATTTTCGCCGGGCTAGACCCTTACCGTAGCGGCATCAAGGAGGAACTCGACTACGTGCGCGCCAAGTTGCAGGCCGGTGCAGACGGGCTGTTCACCCAGCCGTTTTTCGATCTGCGCTTCATGGAGATCTGGGCTGACCTGCTCGAAGGGATCGAAGTTTACTGGGGGATCGCCCCGGTGCTGACCGAAAAGAGCCAGGCCTACTGGGAGAACAAAAATAACGCCTACTTCCCGGCCGGCTTTGCCCCGACCCTGGAATGGAACCGCGAATTCGCCCGCCAGGCCCTGCGGTTTGCCGCTGAGCGCAACGCCAGCAGCTACATCATGCCGATTCGGGCCGATATCCGTAAATATCTCGAGGGAATCCTTTAACCACTGTGGAGCCGACGATGATGATGAAATACATATGCACTAATTGCGGGTACATCTATGATCCGGAGGTGGGTGACCCGCTGGGAGATATCCCAGCCGGGACCGAATTCGAGCAGCTGCCGGAGGGCTGGTGCTGTCCTCTCTGTTATCTTGGTAAAGATGTCTTTGACCCACTGGACTGACCGACGAAAGCCGGAACAACGTTCCGAACAGATCTTCCAGTCGTTCCAGCGCTTCCGCACTAAGCAAGACGTCCCCGGCCTCGATCTGGCGACCGTTCAATGGATTATCGAATGGCACGACGCCCAGATCTGGTCAAAAGGAGCAGAAGGCGGGGGGCACGATCTCTTTCACCCGGGCTGAAGCATTTACGCAAGAACAGAGAAGCCGGAAAGGAGACCCGTTCCGGCTTCTTGATTGAAGGTTCAGTCCGCCAACGCTCGGCAGCTACCCCTTGGCTGATTCCTCGCCAATTTTCTGCACTGGCAACCAACGGTCATCCTGCAAAATTTCAACATCATCGACCTTCAGATTAGCATCGTAAATAACCCGGGTCTTCATTTCCGCCCCCTGACCGGCTGCTCCCTCCAGCGGACTGGTAATCACCTCCGAAAGACCCAGGGTAAAGACGGCAGCCGTTCCGTAAAGCACCGCCTTGCCAGCCTTTACTCCGCCATGTTGTCCCTGCATGAATTTGAATATATCGTACTTGCGACCGTCGGCACCCGTTTCTGTGACAACCGGCTGGCCAAATTCAGCCAACACCAGGTAACGTTCCGTCCCCTTGTTCAATACCGAAAGGTCCTTACTCTCCGGTCCCGAGGTCGCCTGAACTACCGAGCAACCAGTCAGCGCCACCAGACAAACGACGACCCAAAAATTACGCAACATTGTTTCAATCCTCCCCAAATTATAATGTGTAAGATGCACAGGCTGCTTGTCCATGACTTGCAGGCAACCTGCCAAGCACCCTAAAGTGCAGGTTCCGGACCAGACCTAGATAAAAGCTTAAGCTCTTGAAATCATTTAATTTTCAAATGTGACTCAGGCAGCGCGCACTGCCAGTGCTCTGCAAATGACAAAAAAGGTCGCAGCATCGCGACCTTTTTTGTCAAACCGGGCATCACAGTTTTGACAGTCAGTGACCCTGCACTCCGGCAACCATCAGCTTCGACATGACCCGGGCGAAGGCGACCGGATCACGCGGATGGTCACCCTCGAGCAACAGCGCCTGGTCATAGAGCAGGTCGACATACTCCTTGAGTTGTGCATCGGCCGGGTCGGCGGCAAACTGCTGCTTCATCTGGCCGATCAGCGGGTGACCGGGATTCACCTCGAGAATCCGCTGTCCGGTCGGCACGTCCTGCCCCATCGCCTGAAACATTTTGACCATCTGTGGATCGAGATCGTGCTCGCCGGTCACCAGGCAGACCGCCGAATCCTTGAGCCGTCCCGAGATCCGCACCTCGCTGACCAGCTCCTTGAGCTGGTCCTGCATCATCTCGAGCAGACCGCCATATTCTTTCTTTTTCTCTTCCTTGGCTTCCTGGTTTTCTTCGCCCAGATCGAGATCCCCCTTGATGGCCGACTGGAAGGTCTTGTCCTGAAAAGCCCGCAGTTGGGTGATAATGATGTCATCGAACTCGTCAGTCATGATCAGGACTTCGATCTCCTTCTCCTTGAAGACCTCAAGGTAGGGGGAGGCTTCCGCCGCGGCCCGGTCGGGGCCGGTGACATAGTAGATCTCCTTCTGATCTTCCTGCATCCGCTCGACGTACTCGGCCAGCGAAATCTTCTGACCAGCTTCCGTCTTGGTCGATTCAAAGAGCAGCAGCTCGGCGATGGCGTCCTTGCGCTCAAAGTCGTGATGGATCCCTTCCTTGAGGATCCGGCCGAATTCGCCGTAAAACTTGCTGTAGGCCTCGCTGTCGTCCTTTTTCATCTCGGCCAGCAGGTCAAGCACCCGCTTGGTGATGTTCTTCTTCATCACCGTGATCATCCGGTTGTTCTGCAACAGCTCGCGGCTGACATTGAGCGGCAAATCAGCCGATTCGACCACGCCACGGATAAAACGCAGATAGGGGGGCAACAGTTCCTCGCAGTGATCCATGATCTGGACCCGACGCACGTAGAGCTGCGGCCCGACCTTGTATTCCTTGTAGAAGATGTCGAAGGGGCGCTGGGAGGGGAGATAGAGCAGCACCGAAAACTCGGTGGTCCCTTCGGCACGATAATGAATCACCTTGGCCGGATCGCTGAAATCGTGGGAGATATGCTTGTAGAATTCGTTGTATTCCTCTTCGCTGATCTCAGTCTTGTCCTTGAGCCAGATCGCCTTGCGCGAGTTGAGGGTCGCAAGCTCTGTCTCCTCGATGGTCTTGTCCTCGTCGATCGGGTCAGGCTTGTTGCGGGTCACCTCCATAACCACCGGATACTCGATAAAGTCGGAGTACTGCTTGACCACCTTGCGCAGCTCATGCTCCTGCAGATACTGCTTTTCATCGTCCTTGAGATGGAGAATGACATCGGTGCCGCGAGTCGCCTTTTCCGTCGTATCGAGGGTATAACTGCCATCGGCCTCGGACTGCCAGATGATCCCCTGGTCGGCAGGGGCACCCGCCCGGCGGCTGACGACCGTGACCTTGTCGGCGACCATAAACGCCGAATAAAAGCCGACGCCGAACTGACCGATCAGCTCCGGGTTGTCCTTGACCTGCTGGCTTTCGAGCAGCTTGAGGAACTCCTTGGTACCGGAGTGGGCGATGGTGCCGAGCGCTTCCGCCGCCTCGTCGCGGGTCAGGCCGATGCCGTTATCACGCACCGTCAGGGTACCCGCTTCGGCATCCGGGATCAGTTCGATCTGCCAGTCGCCGTCCCCCTCGGTGATCGCAGCATCGGTCAGCGACTGGTAGCGGACCTTGTCGATGGCGTCGGAACCATTGGAGATAAGCTCGCGCAGGAAGATCTCCTTGTGGGAATAAAGGGAATGAATCACCAGA
>DATFMT010000199.1:0-10955 GCA_035266745.1 Geothermobacteraceae bacterium
GTAAAACAGTCGAACCCCGCCAGGTTGATGACCAGCTGTTCCGCCTGGTCCGGGCCGCCGATCAGAGTGTCGGCCACATAGGGAGTGTCAAGAAAGTGCCGGGAAAGTGCCACGATCCGCTCGCCAGGAACATCAATCTGGCGGGCCGAGTTGATGAACTCTGCGAGTTCAGTCTCGCTCCAGCGGCCGAGATCGACCAGCTTCCGCTCGCCGGCCAGCGCCGCGCAGGAAAGCAGGTAAAGGCTTAAGAGTGTTACTGTAAGTCTCTTAAAAATAATCAGTTTCACAATGCCACTCATGGAGGTTCAGGGTTTCGCTCGCCATTCTCCCATGCTCGAGTTATAAAGGGACGCGGCCGGTTTGGCAAGTCTCCTGCGCCGAAGCGGTTGTATTTGCTGCGGATTGAGGCTAAATTGAGGCAACTCGATTCTCAACCCTGCGGAGAGTTTCCCTTGACCGACATCTTCATTGTCACGCCAAGTTATCTGATCAAGAAAAAGCATGACTTTAGCGCCGGGATCAAACAGCTCACCAGGCTGGGCTTCAACGTCCTCAACCCGGACTTCCCTAAGCGGCTCCCCACCCCGCTGGAAAAAGCCGAGCAGCTCCATGCGGCATTTGCCGACCCTGAAGTCGACCTGATCCTGGCCATGCGCGGTGGCTACAGTGCGATGAAAGCCCTCCCCTTCATCGACTTCGAGCTGATAAAAAAACATCCCAAACTCATCGCCGGATTCAGCGACCTCTCCGCCCTGCTCAACCCGATCTTCGAGCGCACCGGCACCGTGACCCTGCATGCCCCGATGCTGATCAATCTCGACATGCCAACCCCCTTCACGCTCAAGTCACTGCTCAACGCCGTCCAGGGCTACCCGGAGAAAAACCTGCTCAAAGGCGCCCGTTGCAAGGTCTACCGGCCCGGCGCTGCCACCGGCATCCTGAAAGGAGGCAATCTGATTACCTTGACCGCCTTGATCGATACGCCCTGGGAGATCGATTCCGCCGGTGCGGTCCTGTTTTTCGAAGATGTCGATGAAAAGCTGCACGAAGTGGACCGCTACCTGACCCAGTGGATTCTGGCCGGCAAATTCAAGGAGGTCAAGGCACTCATTCTCGGCGATTTCCGCGGCATCCGCAGCCAGCAGGTCTATGACATCCTGGCCTCGCAGATGGAGCTGGATTTCCCGGTGCTGCATTGCCCGAACATCGGCCATGTCAAAAACAAGCTCACCCTGCCGATCGGCGCCGAGGTCGAGCTGAATACCGATCGCAAGCAGCTCGTGATCAATATGATGGTCTTCCCCGGAGGGCGTCCATGAACATCCTCTGGCTGATCATGCTGAGCGTCAGTATCGTCTTTGCCATCTTCACCGGCCATCTGGAGGCGTTTACCAAGGCCATTTTTGACGGCGCCAAGGCGGCGGTCGAGATCTCGCTGTTTCTGCTCGGCATTGTTTCGGTCTGGATGGGCATCACCAAAATCCTGGAAGATTCCGGCCTGATCTACCGGATCGCGCACCTGTTCAAGCCACTCATCTGCCGGCTGTTCAAAAACATTCCCGACGACCACCCTTCGATTACTGCCATCACCCTGAATGTTCTGGCCAACCTGTTCGGGCTCGGCAACGCGGCCACGCCGCTGGGGATCCAGGCGATGCAGGATCTCGATGCACTCAACCAGGACAAGGGGGTCATCACGCCCGAGATGATGACGTTCATTGTCATCAACACCGCCAGTATCCAGCTGATCCCGTTCTCGGTGATCGGCATCCTGGCCAACTACGGGCACCACAATCCGGCCGCGGTCGTGCTGCCGGTGCTGATCGCCACCACGATCTCCGCCATCACGGCGCTGCTGGTGCTGGCCGGGTTCAGAAAGATCTTCCGATGATCCAGTACGTTGAATACATCTCGCTGCTGATTATCCCGCTGTTCCTGCTGTTTACGGTCCTCTACGGAACGGTCAAGAAGGTCCGCGTCTACGACTCCTTCGTCGAAGGGGCCAAACAAGGGCCGGCCATCATCCTGAAGATTTTTCCTTATCTGGTCACCATCTTCGTCGCCATCAAGGGCTTCCAGGCCTCCGGCGCCTTCGACGTGCTCCGGGATGCTTTTTACAGTCTGTTCGGCTTCCTGGATATCCCGATCGAAGCCGTCTCCATGGCGATCGTCAAACCGCTCTCCGGCAGCGCCTCGACCGCGCTGTTCACCGACATCGTCAAGACCACCGGCGCCGATTCCATGGCCACCCAGATGTCGGCCGTGATTATGGGCAGCGCCGAGACCACTTTTTACGTGCTGGCGGTCTATCTTGGCGCCGTCAGCATCAAAAAAACCCGTTACCTGGTTCCGGTCTGCCTGGTGGCCGATTTTATCGGCATCGTGGTGGCGGTGGTCGTGACGCGGTGGTTTTTCTAGGACGACCCTTGTCTCATGCGACAGCTCGACGAAGGTCCAATACATAAAAATAAAAGATTGCACCCAGGTCATTTCTGAGTTTACAGGTTGAAAACTACCTGGTTTGTTTCTGGTTTTACGTTGCGTCGTCGCGGCGTCGCGTGAGGCCATAATTAGAGAGGTTCCAGATGTGCCGAGTGCTGGGCATCACCCAATTCGATTATAGGAAACACGAACAGATCGTCGCCCGCTTCTGCGATCTGGCGCGGACCGGAATCGTCATGGCCGAGGATCCGCCCGGACACGAGGATGGCTGGGGGTTGGCATTTTACCAGGCAGGCAAGCTGGTCGTCCATAAAAGCGGTGCCAACATCCTCGCCGAGACGGACAAGGTCTTCGGGATACTGAACGCAGCGCAGACTGCCCCGATGATGATCCTGCATCTGCGCAAATCAGCCTGGGGGGACAGATTCAGCACCCGCCACGCCCACCCTTTTCATCTCGGCAACAACGTGTTTTTTCACAACGGCGTGGTCTACGACTACCAGGGTCTGCTGGCCGACATCACCGTACCGGGTCTCGGCGCTGATGCCCTGGATACGGAGGTGTTCTTTTATCACGTGATGAGCGGCAAGGCTCAGGATCTGGGCCGGAAGTTCCTGGATTCGGTGGCGGCGATCAAGCAGAACCACAAGTTTTCGGCACTCAACTGCCTGTTCAGTGATGGCGAGAAACTCTTCGCCTATCGGGATTACGCCAGGGAACCGGACTACTATTCGCTTTACAAGGCCGCAGCGGGTAACTCCCGCCTTATCTCATCCGAGCCGCTGGATGAAAAACTGCGCTGGGAGATGCTGGCGAAAGAAGAATTTATGGCGATCGAACTGGGAGTTGCGTCTTGAGTAAGCAACACGAAGCAGCGTGAGATGGTAAGTGACGAGTCCGAGCCTATCTCCTCCTGAGCTGGTGCCTTGCAGATCCCAACGGGTAAACATTGATATCAAGTGACAGATCCCGCTCCAGCTGACGGTAGCCTGCCGGCGGAGTCTCCTGGGTCGCTGCCTCACGCAGGGTCACGAAATGATAGCCCTGGTCCTGCAGTTTTCTCAGCGCAGGAATGAGGCCCTCTGCGGTTTGTCGCTCGGGGTGGTTCATGTGCGCGATGATCACATCGTTCGGCTGGACCAGAGAGAGCGTCCGCTCGATTTGGGCCGCGGTATAGGTGGTCCCCGCATCACCCAGGACGGAGAACCCGGCAACCTTTTGTCCCAGACGCTGAATGATCTTCACGGCGACCTCGTCATAGTAGGCCGTCCCGGAACGGTAATAGGTCGGCTCCACTCCCGTCAGCCCGGCTAATTTCAGTTTGTTGGCGGCGACCTCCTCAACCAGCTCTCCGATATTGGCAGTACCCTGTAATCCATAGACGCTGCGGCCATTCACCGAAGCCGGCAGATGGTTCTGGCCGTGGTTCTGGATATCGAACAGCGGATTATCGGCCAGAGCCTTGAAGATTTGCGGGTTCTTGTCGATCCAGCGGGCATTGATAAACAGGGTTGCGGGGATCTTTGCGGCGATCAGAAAGTCGATCAACTCCCGGTCATAACCATCGTGTGCTGAACCACACGCATCAAGCGTCAGGGCAATCTTCATCTCCTCGGGGCGATAATCCAGGTAGCGTATGACTCCCGAAAGGTTCTCCGCCCAGAGCCTGGGCTGCTCGGCGCCGAATTCCGTAGTCAAGCTCGCGGTAACCACAGACATGTTCGCGGACGGCATGGGGTTGCTGCATCCGGCAACCAGACTGCCGGAGAAAAGGAAGACGACCACAACGGTCAGCCGGTAAAACCAGGCATTAACGAGCGATCTGTGCTCTGGAGATATTGCCTGCATGACTAAGAACATTTCTCAGGGCACGCTATTTTGCGTGCTCCCGGTCTCGGTTAAGATGTCAATCAAGTTATCAAGGGGGTGTCCTGATACAACCCAGGGCCCCCGATATAACTTCCGCAGAACGTGCAATCTTGCTAGCCTGATCCTGTGCGCTACTCAAACTTGGCCAACAGTTGAAACCTGTCGACGTGCTTACCTTCAATTTCGACCTTCTCAGCGAACATGGAGGCCGGCCGGCACCAGAGATTCATCTCGCCATACAAGGGTCGATACACGACGAGTGGTTCGAACGTCTCGCTATGCGTCGCGACGCCGATAACTTCATATTCGCCGCCTTTAAAATGTTGGTATTCCCCAGCAACGATTTCCATGCTGACCTCGTAGAATCTGCGCTAAAAAATCTTTCTGATCCTGTCTCGATCTGTCTGTTGCCGCTGTGCTGACAGGTCGAACCAGTCCCGGGCGCCGAAACCTGAGTTACGTGTGCCCGAGTTTTTTCTCGCCGGCCGCAATCCGCTCCGGCATACGATTCTCCGGAGGAGGAAACGGACAGACATACTTGGGGTTGTAATGGCAGTAGGGATTGTATGCCAGGTTGAAATCGAGAACATAGCGACCCTTTTCAGTCTTATCCAGTTCAACATAACGTCCCGCCTCGTAGGTTTCCCCGCCATTTGTCGGATCATTGAACAGGATCATCAGCGCCTGGCCACTTACCGGCTGCCATACTTCCATTCCAAACCGTTGTCCATTCAGTTCAAAACGAAATATGCCAACAGCGTTCATGGCTATCGCTCCCGTAGAGGCATCCGCCTCGGTGCGAACTTTGGCAGCAGCATAGCGCTCCATGTCACCGACGATTCGCCATTTCGCACCGACCGGATAATAATTCAGACCGGTAAATTTTTGCCGAATTGATGGGGACAGGGGTGAACTGTCAGACTTGAAATATGCATCCTTGGCAGCGCGGTATTCTTCGACACCCTGAGCATAGGTAGCGGGGTCAGGGTTCAGAGGAACCATCCGGGGAGCACCGGACGAACAGGCCGTAACCAGCGCCATGGCGGCCATCATCAACAACAGTATATATCGATTTCGCATCGTTTCCCCCTCTCAAGACCGAAAATTGCGGACGTAGCAGCGTCAAGACCGCAGCATAGCGCCGCTTCGTTTCAGGTATCCGAATGCCAGATCGGACCAAGCCAAGTCCCTGTACTCGTCTTCATCGAGCTGAAACATGAAATCAGCCGGCAACCGATCTAGATTCCTTTCGACCGCCTTGACCAGCTTCTTTGTCTTCGTGGTACCTTTAAGAAGGCATGAACATCAACCACTTGGAGGTGTGCCGATGCCAGGTTCACCCATATTCCCCCTGCAGGTCCTCTACGACGGCGGCTGCTCGGTCTGCGCGGCAGCGATCAAGGGCTACGCCCGCCGCCAAGGGGGCGAACAGCTGCTTCTGGTCGATATCACCGCCGCGGATTTCGACCCGGAGAGCTTTGGGCTGAGTCGGGACGAACTTCTCTACCAGTTGCACGCTATCGACCGCGCCGGGACCATCTACCGCGGGGTCGAAGCGCTGCGTGCGATCTGGCTGGCCTTCCCGCCCGGCACCCTAAACGGTCTGCTCGGCCGACTGCTCAGCTTCGCGCCGCTCCGCCCGCCGGCCCGGCTCGGCTACTGGTGCTTCGCCCGCCTGCGCCGCTTCCTGCCGCAGCCGAAGAGCGTCTGCAAAATCGGCCGGCGGCCGCCGCGATGAGCTGGGAACAGCTAAAAACCATTCACTACCACCCTTTTGAATACAAAGGTTTTCAGCCGAACCGCCCGCGATCATGTCCGCGCGTATAATCGAGCTCCGGACCCCGGGGGATAATCCCGGTCGGGTTGATGGTCTTGTGACTGCCGTAGTAATGGCTCTTGATCTGTTCGAAGTCGACCGTCCCGGCGATGCCGGAAACCTGGTAGAGCTCGCGCAGGTAGTTGGAAAGCTGATAATAGTCCTCGATGCGGCGCAGGTTGCACTTGAAATGTCCAAAGTAGACGGCGTCGAAGCGGAGCAGGGTCGTGAACAGCCGCCAGTCGGCTTCGGTGAGCCGGTCGCCGGCCAGGTAACGCTGGTGGAACAGTCGCGACTCGAGCCAGTCGAGGCTGGCGAACAGCTCGGTGAAGGCGGCCTCGTAGGCCTGCTGGGTGGTGGCGAAGCCGGCCTTGTAGACGCCGTTGTTGACGGTGTCGTAGACCCGCAGGTTGACCGCGTCGATCTCGCCGCGCAATGACGCCGGGTAGTAATCGATATCAACCTCGGTGAAGGCGTTGAAGGCGCTGTTCAGCATGCGGATGATCTCGCTTGATTCGTTATTGACAATGGTTCGCCGCTGCTTGTCCCATAGTACCGGCACCGACACCCGCCCGGAGTAGTGTGGATCGGCCTGCAGGTAGACCTGGTAGAGATAGTCGACCCCGGGAGTCGGGCTGGCTTCAGCGGTCTCCCGGCTCAGTTCCCAGCCATACTCGAGCATCAGCGGCTCGACCACGGAAACCGTGATCAAAGCTTCGAGTTTCTTGAGCACCCGGAAGATCAGGGTCCGGTGCGCCCAGGGGCAGGCAGAGGAGACGTAGAGGTGATAACGGCCAGGTTCGGCGGTGAACCCGCCCGTCCCGCTCGGCCCTGCTAAACCGTCGGCGGTGACCCAGTTACGGAAGCTCGACTCCTGGCGCTTGAACTCCCCTTTGGACTTTTCCGTGTCATACCATTGATCGTGCCATTGTCCGTCGACCAGTAATCCCATGACTGCTCCTTCCCAATCTCGAAATCGTCTGTTCAGCATAACCTTGACGACGCTCAGTTCGCAATCCACATCTCTTTAATGATCATTTACGCAGTCAGTCCGCTCCCGTCTATGGTCGATTCTCCACCTTGCCGGCTGCTGTTTTACACCTATACTGAAAAAATGACACCAAACGGATCGGAGCATCCCATGTTTCAATTCCTCAACACGGTCATCATCACCATCCTGCTCGCCCTGTTGCTGAGCAACTCATCAATGGCCGCTTTCGACTGGCTGCAAAAAGGCCGGCAATTGCTGGAAGGAGAAACAGGAACACAGAGCCAGACAATGTCCAACCAGGAGCTTGGCGCAGGGCTCAAAGAGGCATTGCGAGTCGGAGCTGAGCGGGTGGTCGGTCAGGTCGGTACGTTGGATGGATTTGATGCCGATCCGAAGATTCACATCCCGCTGCCCGACAACCTCGCCAAGCCCCGCTCAATCCTGGCCGCCATCGGTTACGGTTCCCTGTTCGACGACCTTGAACTGAAACTCAATCGCGCTGCCGAAGCTGCGGCCCCTGAAGCCAGAGTCCTGTTCCTGAACGCGATCGAAGCAATGACCCTTGAGGATGTTCAGGCAATCTACAACGGTCCCGATGATGCAGCGACCCAGTATTTCCGGAGCAAGATGAATACGCCGCTGCGCGAAAAGATGCAGCCGATCGTTGACCGGAGCCTGGCCGAAGTTGGCGCGCTGAACAGCTACGATACGGCTATCGGCAAGTACAAGACCCTGCCATTCGTCCCGGATGTAAAAGCCGATTTGTCCGCTTACGTTCTCGACAAAGGGCTTGACGGCATCTTTTTTTACCTGGCCAGGGAAGAGGCGGCGATTCGGCAGAATCCGGTTAAGCGAACCACGGAGTTATTGCAGAAAGTCTTTGGTAGTGACTGAAGCTGACCAGAGGTGAAATATGGAAAAAGCCGGGCCCAATTTCAGGTCCGGCTTTCCCAGTACATAGCTCCTTCAGCAGTTACATCAATCCGGAAGATTCGGTTGGCAGCCCTCGCTCAAGCCCAGTTCCGGCCAGGGTCTCCATCCGGTCATTATTGTTCACGCAATCTTCGGCAGCCTCCAGAATCATCAAGCGCTGCTCAAGGGTCAGATGACGGAACAATGAGAGTAAATCGACTTCTTCGCGGCTGAGGTCCAAACATTCGATATGGCGCATAACTGGCCTCCTTCGGCTACAGGTCAGTAGGTCCATTCTACCTGGTTTGCCGTCTGTTGACCAGTCGGAGCAAGCTAAAACCTCATGGAACCAAGCTCAGCAGTCGACCACATCTCGGGGGCCCAAAGGGTTGGCGATTGCCGGGATGCTTGGGTCGATAACGAATTCACAGAGAAGTTCGCTGCGGACAACATGCCGCCTTCCCGGTCCTCAGGCAGCATCCCCCGGGGAGAGTTGCGGCGAAACCAATAAAAAAAGCCGGGCCTTACGCCCGGCTTTTAAACGGATTTCCTTTTGATCAATAACGTGCATCGGCGAATTCGACCCAGCCACCGGCCTTGACCAGTGCCTTGTCGAATTCGGCAAGCTCAAAACTGAAACTCAGCTGTTCCCCGCCGGCAGATGCGGTCAGTTGCCCCCCGTCGACATCGACTGCGACCTCGAGATCGCCTTGCTGCGCCAGCTTGAAGAGCTGATCGATGTCGCCCTTAGGCAGTTCGATGGCCAGCATGCCGCAGTTGAACATGTTCTGACGAAAGATCCGCGCATAACTCTCGGCGATGATGGTGTGAATGTCATTAACCTCGAACACCCAGGGGGCATGCTCACGCGAGGAGCCGCAGCCGAAGTTCTCACGGCTGATGACCACCTTGGCCTGCTGCAGTTTCTCCCCCTTGGCGTCGAAGCCCTCCAACTTGAGATCTTCGAGGATGTAGGGGGTCAGCGCCTCCTTGGTCACCTCAGTGAGATACTTGGCCGGAATGATTTCGTCGGTATTGATGTCGGAGCGGTCGAGCAGCAAAGCCGGTCCGCCAAATGATTTTTTCATCGTCTCTCTTCTCCCTTGTCAAGCAATTTCAGGCGGCCGACTCTTTGAGCAGCGCGCGAGCATCGGTAATCACTCCGGTGACCGCAGAAGCGGCGGCGGTGGCCGGGCTCATCAGGTGTACCATCCCGCCCTTGCCCATCCGGCCGTTGAAATTGCGGTTGGTGGTCGACGCACAGGCCTCGCCTTCGGCCAGGACACCGTTGCTCATGCCGAGGCAGGCGCCGCAGGTCGGGTTGGTGACGCAGAATCCAGCCTCCATGAAAATATCGATGATCCCCTCGTCAAGCGCCTGCTGGAAAATCGCCGGGGTCGCCGGCGAGACGATGCCGCGCACCGCATCGGCAATCTTGCGACCCTTGAGAATAGCGGCGGAAACTCGCAGATCCTCGATCCGGCCGTTGGTACAGGAGCCGATGTAGATCTGATCGAGCTTGGTGCCGGCCATCTCGGCAACCGATTTGACGCAGTCCGGCTTGAAACCGTAGGTCACCTGCGGCTCGAGGTCAGAAAGGTCGAAATCGAGGACCTTCTCGTAGGCGGCGTCGGGATCTGAATGCCATGTTGCGAAGTCCGCGAGGGCAGCAGCCTTATCGGCATAGTCCTCCTGGATGAAAGGCCAGAGGTAATCGACAGTGACCTGATCGGGCAGACACAGGCCACTGGTGCCGCCGGCCTCGATCGCCATGTTGCAGAGGGTCATGCGCGACTCCATGCTCATGGCATCGACCACCGGGCCACGGAATTCAATGACCCGGTCGGTGGCGCCGTTTACGCCGATCTGGCCGATGACGAACAGGATCGCGTCCTTGGCATAGACCCCTTCCGGCAGGCTCCCATTCAGGTTGATACGGATCGTCTTCGGTTCACGAAAGGCACAGACCCCCTTGAGAATACCGACCTCGAGGTCGGTGGTCCCAACCCCGGCGGCGAAGGCTCCGAAAGCGCCATGGGTGCAGGTGTGAGAATCGCCCATGATCACCGTGAATCCGGGGTGGATATAGCCCTTCTCCGGGAAGATCGCATGGCAGACGCCGTTGCGGCCGACATCGAAGAAATCGACGATTTCGTGGCGCCGCGCCCAGTCGCGCAGCATCTTGGCCTGCAGGGCGGTCTTGCTGTCCTTGGCCGGGGTCACGTGATCGATGACCGCCTTGATCTTGGTCTGGTCGAAGACCCGGTCCTTGCCGCGCCATTCGAGGTCGGCGATGGCGACCGGGGTGGTAATTTCGTGACAGAGAACCCGGTCGAGGTCGAGGACCTTGGTCCCGGGAAATGGCTCGTCGCGCAGATGCGCCGAGAAGATTTTTTCTGCGATTGTCTGACCCATATTGACTCCTTGTACTGCTTTGATTTAGTCGGTTATCTTAATGCAATCAGCCGAGAAACTGCAAGGGATAAGGCCACTTAAAGCTGCGGGGCGACGATTGTCGCCCCGTTTTTCAATGAACTGAAACAATGATTTACTAATTTAAAAACCACCGCGGTTTGCGACTTGAAAGCACAGGATTTTTCGTCGCGTCAAGCAAGTCAAGGAACTACGCGGAGGCGGACACCGGTACGCCGCACAAACCATTCTGCAGGCTGACGCCACGGCGGAAAAGCACCGTGTCCCGACAACAACTAGATGGGGACGCGCTGGCGTTCCATCACCGACGCCATCTTGTTGATGGCGTTGATATAAGCCTTGGCCGAGGCAACGATGATGTCGTTGTGCGCCCCCTGACCGATCACTTCACGCTCCCCTTCCTGAAGGCGCACGGTACATTCGCCCTGGGCGTCGGTGCCACCGGTGATGGCGCCAACGGTGAAGCTGAGCAGGTGCGATTCGGAACCGGTG
>DATFMT010000200.1:0-5043 GCA_035266745.1 Geothermobacteraceae bacterium
TCTCCAGCGAAACGATCAGTTGATTCATGCTTTCGAGATGCTCACGGGTTTCGCTGAGAAACATCTCGCGATATTTAGACATATCCATGGGCTTATCCGGCCCCACCACTCTGGTGGTTCAGCAGTCGCAACAAGGGTCAGGCCCTAGAGACCACCCGGCGCGCAACATCCAGCACCCGGGCTTCCTGAAACGGCTTGACGATGAAATCCTTGGCTCCGGACTGTACCGCCTCGACGATCAGGGCCTCCTGGCCCAATGCGCTGCACATGACAACGCAGGCCTTGGGCTGTTTGGCCATAATCTCCTGCAATGCCTCAATCCCGCTTTTCAGCGGCATGACGATATCCATGGTCACCAGGTCTGGAGCCAGCTCGACAAACTTGTCGACCGCCTCCTGGCCGTTGGCTGCCTCTCCGACGACCTCGAAATCCTCAGCCTTGGAAAAGACATCCCGCAGCATGTTGCGCATGAACATGGCGTCATCGACGACCAGAACTCGATATCCCATTAAAACCTCCTGCAAATCTCTATAACCGGTCCAGACGGGACAACAGTTTCGACAGGTCGAGAATGTTGATCATCTGGTTGTCATGGTTAAGAATGTTTTGAATACAAAAATCTTGTTCCCGTTGCTCGTCGCACGGCAGCAACTCATCATCGACAACGATCACGATCGAATGCAGACCATGAATCGCCAGCGTCAGGGTGCAGAGATCAGGGCGCAGAGCAATCACCCGCTCGTCGCAGGGAGCCTCCGTGAGACCCAACAACGCGGCCAGGTCGAGGACCGGGGTGATCGCCCCGTGGAGATTGATCACCCCCTGGTAACAGCGGGGCGCACCGGGGATGAAAAACCGTTGCGGCGTTTCGATAATTTCCTGAATCGCCGCGATATCGATCCCGTACAATTCATCAGCCAGGCTGAACGTCATGACCTTCATGAAAAGCCTACTTCTCGACTCCGAGATGGAAACGCTTGACCATGGTCAGCAAACTCTCCGCCTGCGCCGAAAGATCCTGGGCCTGGTGGGCCATCTCCTCCATTGAGGCCGACTGTTCTTCGGTTGCCGCCGAGACCTCCTGGACTGCCGCTGCATTGTCTGCCACGACGGAAGCTATTTCCTCGATTGCCGCCACCACATCCCTGGCGCTTTCGGTCTGTTTCTGGGTCAGGTCGGAAATTCCCTTGGCCTTGGTCTGAGAGGAGATCGCCGTAGTGATAATCTTCTCAAACGATTTTCCGGTTCCATCGACCGCCTGGTGTCCTTCACTCACCTCCTGCATGCTTTGCTGGATCGACTCCAGCACCTTCTGGCTCTCTCCCTTGATCGCCGCGATCAGCTGGGTAATCTCGTTGGCGGAATGGCTGGTGGAGTCGGCCAGCTTGCGGATCTCTTCGGCGACCACGGCAAAACCGCGCCCGTACTCGCCGGCCCGGGCGGCTTCGATGGTTGCATTGAGGGCGAGCAGGTTGGTTTTCTGGGCAATCCCGGTAATCACTTCGACAATCTGGCCGACCTCCTGGACCTGGTGACCGAAGGAAACCATCTGCTTGCCGCTCTGCTCTACGGTCGAAAACACCTGCTGCATCTTGGCCATGGTCTGTTTGGCAACCACCCCGCCAGCCTCGGCATCGGTGACCGTTTCGCTGGCCGCCGCCGCGACTTTCTGGGCCGAGGCCGCCACCAGGTCGATCGACATCGCCATTTCTTTGATCAGCGACGACGAACGATCAACCATTTCCGCCTGGGTGTCGGCACCACGGCTGATCTGTCCGACAGTGCTGGCAACTTCGTGCGCCGAGGCGGTCATCTCTTGTGAGGTTGCCGACAAAGACTGGGCCGACTCGGCACTCTGGATCGACGATGTGCGGATATAGCCGACCAGCTCCCGTAAACTGTCGACCACGGTATTCAGCGAATTGGCCAGGTCGGTGGTTTCATCCTCGAGCAGGCCGGGGCGGATGCGTACGTAGCGGGAGAGGTCGCCGTTCTTGAGCCGTTCAACCCCTTCGCTCAGTCCTTTGATGTTGGCGGTAAAGGTCTTGGAAAAAGCCCCTCCCAACACCAGGCCGATCAGCAGTGCCCCGCCGATCGACAGCGGTTGCTGCAGCCACTGATACTGCTCGGAAAACTCCAGCAGCGGCACCAGGTAGTTCAGCAATACGACCGAACCGACAACAATGATAAACCCCATGATAAATTTGTAGCTGATTTCGACACGCATGTACCGACTCCTTTGCTTTTGGCCGGCAGGCCCTGCATTCTTTTATAGTCAGCCCGGAAGCGAAAACTCAGCGGGGCTGGTAGATCCGTTCAGCGGGAAAACACGTCTTAAACAGACTCCGCGCTTCGCCAAGCATGTTTTCCGCACTCCCCAAAACCAGGAATCCCCAGGGCGGGAGCAGATCGGCAAAACGCTTCAGAATCCGGTCCTGATCCTCGCGCGCGAGGTATATCAATACATTTCGGCAGAGAATCAGATCGGCAACAGGGAAATTTTCAAGATTGAGGATGTTGTTTTCGCTAAATTCGACCATGCTGCGGATCTGTTCGACCGGGCGATAGCAACACCCGTCCCGGATAAAATAATCATCGCGCACCCGGTCCGGGACTTCATGCAGGCGCAATGCATCAAAACAAGCGTCGCGGGCCTGCTCCAGAATCGGCCGGCTGATGTCGGTCCCAACGATAGAAACCTTGAGGCCGGGCGGCTTGAGTTCATGAAGCAGCAACGCCAACGAATAGGGTTCCTCGCCGCTGGCACAACCGACACTCCAGAGCTTCAGGTGCCGGTCATTGCGCTGCATCGCCGCCTTGATCAATTCTGGCAGGACCTGTTTTTCCAACAGGGCAAAGACCCCGGGATTACGGAAAAACTGCGAGACATGGATCGAAATGGCCGCCAGCAGGGCGTCTATTTCACTCTCGTCGCGCTCCAGTACCGCGAGATAAGGAGCAGCTTCCGAAAAGCCCCGCGCCCGGACCCGACTGGCAATACGACGTTTGACACACTGATCCTTGTACATGGACAGATCAAACCCACGCCTGGCCAGCAATAGTTCACACACCTTCTGAAAATCCGCTTCGGCAAAAGAGCTGCCGACGAAAAGGCCCTGCATTCTCACTCCAGACCGCTGGCAAAGAAGTTGCGAGTCTCTGCCAGCGGATTAAACATAGCAAAGATCACTCCAAAATACATGCTTACCCGCCGGAATCACAGGAAAAATGTTGGAATCCACGCTTCGCGACCGCGACGATTTCACCTTCGGGACGCTCCAGCCAGATCCCCTGTCGATCGTTGTCCAGTACGCCGATCGGCGTCACGCTGAGCTCTATCTCCCGGGCCAAACGAAGGATCTCATCGCGATCCCGGGCGGCAGCCGTAAACAGCAATTCGTAATCCTCGCCGCCAGTCAGGGCCAGTTCGATCTGGCTGGTGGAATCTGTCAGAGTCTCCTTAAACGGCTTGGACAGGGGGATTGCGACCTGGTTGAGCAGGGCACCCGACACCTGGTATCCGAGCAGGTGGTCGAGGTCTGCTACCAAGCCGTCGGAGATATCCAGCATCGCTGAGACCATGCCACTAGCGGCCAGCCTGGAGCCAAGCTCGACGCGCGCGACCGGGTCAAGATGCCGTTGGCGCAGGAAAGGATCGGGCTCTCTCCCCTGCTCTAACAGCTGCAAGGCTAAAGCGCTGTCGCCGAGGGTCCCGGAAACAAACAGCAGGTCTCCCGGTCGGGCTGTCGAGCGACGAACGGCCCGGTTGAGCGGTACGCTGCCGAAAGCAGTCACCGCAATCGTCAAAAATTGTTGCGCCCGGCAGGTATCGCCACCGGCCAGATGAACACCCCCCTTAGCCGCGGCCGTGACAAATCCCTCCAACAGAGCGTCGATGTCAGAGAGGTCCATGTCACTTGGCAAGCCCAGGCCGATTACCAAATATCCTGGGGTTCCCCCCATGGCCGCGATGTCGCTGAGATTGACCGCGACCGCCTTACGCCCGAGCCGGTACAGGTCGGTCCAGTCACGCCGGAAATGTGTCCCTTCCAGCAACAGATCCGTGGTGACCAGCAGTTGCTGATCGGCGGGAAGGCTCCAGGCTGCACAGTCGTCGCCGATGCCGAGCAGCCCGTCCGGGTCCCGGCCAACCAGCCGGCGCAGGCGCTCGATCAGACCGAACTCTCCCAGCTCCGCCAGTTTCATTCCAGCGGCTCCAAGGCGACGCGCAGGACATCATCGATATCCCTGGCCAGCACAAACTCGAGCTTGCTGCGCAGTGTGCGGGGAATGTCGGTGAGATCCTTTTCGTTCTGGTTCGGGATGATCACGGTTTTGATATGGGCGCGCAAGGCAGCCAGGGCTTTTTCCTTCAGCCCGCCGATCGGCAGGACCTTGCCGCGCAGGGTCAGTTCGCCAGTCATGGCGACATCCTTGCTGACCTTGCGCCCGGACAGGGCCGACACCAGGGCGGTGGCCATGGTCACCCCGGCGCTCGGACCGTCCTTGGGAATCGCCCCGGCCGGGACATGCACATGGATATCGCGCCCTTCGAACAGGTTAGGGTCGATGCCGAGCTCTTTGGCGTGGGTCCTTGCGTAGGAGCGAGCAGCATGAGCGCTCTCCTTCATGACCTCTCCCAGATGTCCGGTCAGGGCCAGCTCGCCCTTGCCCTTCATCACCGAGACCTCGACGTAGAGGATTTCTCCGCCGACTTCGGTCCAGGCCAGGCCGGTGGCCACTCCGACTTCGTTTTCCAGACGTTCTTCTTCAGGAAGATAGCGGGGTGGGCCGAGCAACCTGGCGACCGCGGCATCGGTGATGAGGGTCTGCTTCTTTTTTCCTTCGGCAAATCGACGCGCTACCTTGCGGCAGATGCTGCCGATTTCCCGTTCCAGGTTCCGCAACCCCGATTCGGCGGTGTAACCGGTGATCAGCTTCTGCAGGGCCGGTTTGGATAAGCGGATCTCCCCTTCCTTGAGACCATTCGCCTCACGCTGACGCGGCACCAGATATTGTTCGGCGATCGACAGCTTTTCCTCG
>DATFMT010000201.1:0-4840 GCA_035266745.1 Geothermobacteraceae bacterium
TTCATCATTCAACCTTCATAATTCATAATTGCTTATTTAGGTGCGTTCTGCTCCGCTTCCTCATGCATCCGCTTGAGAGTGCGCTGGGGAATGTAGTTGCAGAATGGCTCTTCGGCCATGTAATCGCCGTAGATCGCGTCCGCCCGCGCCCGGCAGCCGCCGCAGACGTTGATGAATTCGCACTCGCCGCACTTGCCCTGGTACTTCTTGAAATCGCGCAGATCGTTGAAGGTCTTGGAATTGTACCAGAGCTCCTTGAACGGGATCTGCTTAACGTTGCCGACCGAGGAATGGAAGTAGGAGCAGGGCTTGAGATTGCCGAAACAATCGATCAGGCAGATGGTCTGGGCGGCGATGCAGCCCTTGCCGCCGCCGGTGGAGAAGGTCAGCGAGCGGCGCTTGAAATCGACCTTTTCCGCCTTGGCCATTTGCGGCACGATCCGGTAATAATGTGGCGCGCAGGTCGGCCGCATGAGGATATCGTCTTCGTGCTTCTCCTGCTCGTAATGCCAGGAGAGGATCTCCTCGTAGTCTTCCTTGCTGACCAGCTCGTTCATGATATCTTCGCCCCGCCCGGTCGGCACGATCATGAACATGTACCAGGCGGTCGCCCCCATCTGCTTGGCGAGCTTGAAACAGTCGCCGATATCGTGCTGGTTGCGCTTGGTGAAGGAGGAGTTGACCAGGAACTTGATGCCGTTGCGCTTGAGGGTTTCGGCACCGCGCAGGGTCCCCTCGAAGGCTCCCGGACAGGAGCGGAAGTTGTCGTGAATTTCGGCGGTGGAACCATCCAGCGACAGCGAGACCATCTTGATCTCGGCGTCGATCATCTTGGCGCAGATTTCGTCGGTGATCAGGGTGCCGTTGGTCGCCATGCACATCCGCAGACCTTTGGAGGTGCCGTACTTGGCAATCTCGAAGATATCCGGCCGTAAGAGCGGTTCACCTCCGGAAAGAACCATGACCGGCTGGCTGACTTCGCAGATATCGTCGATCAGCTTGAATGCTTCTTCGGTATTGAAATCACCAACCGCCGCATCCATATCGGACGAACAACGGCAGTGGACGCAGTTGAGATTGCAGCGCTGGGTCGATTCCCAGGCGATCCATTTGGGGATAAATTCCTGGTTCGGTTGGGCCATGAGGACTCCTTTATTCGGCTTGCTATTCAGCTGACAGCATAAACGTCGATATTACAACACCTCCTAAGCTGCTGACAAGCCTTATGGCAATTCTGCCAACTGCTTCGAAATACCGATCGCACCTGACGTGCCGATACGATTGTCAATGACTGTCATCCTGTGTATCATTGGTAGCGTTTGGATAGCCCAACGCACCCGGTGTGCCTCTTCTCGTGAGACCGCATGAAACCTGTCTTCAAATACTGGGTCTTCCTGCTGGCCGTGGCCTTCGCTGTCTTCGCGGTCATCACCGGCAGCTTTATCGCCTCCTGGTACCACCTCTCCAGCGCGGAACAGCTTTTTGTCCGCAGCATCGTCGACAAACTGATTCCGTTTCCGTTCATCGGCTCGATCGTCCTGTTCGCCATCATCGGCAGCCTGATCAGCCTTCTGTTTCATCATTACATCATCCCGATCCTGCAACTTGGCGACGAAACCAAGTTGATTTCGGTGGTCAATCCGGGCTACCGGGTCGAGCCGCGCGGTGCCAAGGAACTGGTTCACTTGGCCAACATCATCAACGAATCGGCCGAAGCCTTCCAGCGCCTCCAGACCGACGTCGACCTGCAGATTGCCAATGCCAAGCAGCAGCTCAAGGAAGAACGCAATCGCCTCGCCGCCCTGATGTCGGAACTGCCAAACGGGGTCCTGGTCTGCAATACCGATGGCCAGGTGCTACTCTACAACCAGCAGGCGCAGAAGCTGCTGCAGCAGCCTGGCAAACTCCTTGGACTTGGCCGCTCGGTGTTCAGCGTGCTGGATCGCGAACCGATCGTCCACGCCCTGGATGTCCTCTACCGGGCCAGCCGCAGCGGGAAAAAGGCCCCGACGACCGGCTTCATCATCAACGCCCACGATGGATGCAATTTGCGTATCAATATGGCCCCGGTCTTCGGTGGCGGCGAAAATCGCAAAATTACCGGCTTCGTTCTGGCTCTGGAGGATATGACCCGCCAGTTCGAGTCCGAACTGCGCCGCGACCAGATGCTGCAGACCCTGACCGAAGCGATGCGGTTTTCCACCGAAGAGATCCGCGACGCGATTTCGACCATTCTCGGCAACCCGGAGCTCCCCCCCGAGCAGCTGCAGCTCCAGCGCCAGACCATCGACCGGGCCTCGCAGGCGATGCAAGAACAGTTGCAACATGCCAAACAGGAATACGCCCGGGAGCTGGCCTCCCCCGGCAAAACGGAAAACATCTCAGCCAACGACCTGCTCGAACTGGTCAAACGGCACCTGCGTCGCCAACTGCAAATGAACATTTCGACTCGTGGCGAAGAAGATCTCTGGCTCACGGTCGACAGCTACGCAATCCTGCAGAGCCTGACCCAGCTCGCAAGCTACCTGATGGAACTGAAACAGCTTGGCGAGCTGCAGCTGAGCGTCAGCAGCCACGACGAAAACATTGCCATGCTCAAAGTTGAATGGCCCGGTTGCCATTTCCTACCCAAGATCGTCAAGCGCTGGCAACGTCAGCCACTGATTCGCGATGCGCGCAACCGCATGACCTCGGTCGTTGACCTGCTCGACCGCAGCGGCGGCGGTATCAGGCCGATCCTCAGCAGTGAGGACTGCTGCCACGGGGTCGAGGTGTTCGTACCCAAGGCCGAGCCGGAAGAACATTTCGAAGAGACCGGCGGACCGGAGCACCGCCCGGTCTACTACGAATTCGACCTGTTCAACCAGCAGGGCTGGGAAGAGCTCGGCCAGCAACTGCTGAGCAAGCTGACCTTCGTCGTCTTCGACACCGAAACCACCGGCCTCAACCCGGCCCAGGGGGACGAGATCATCCAGATCGGCGCGATCCGGATCATCAACGGGCGGATTCTCTACGACGAAACCATCGATCAACTGGTCGATCCGCAGCGCTCGGTGCCGGCCGAATCGGTGGCGATTCACGGCATCGATCCCGAGCTGCTGATCGGCCAGCCGACCATCGACAAGGTTCTGCCGGCCTTCCACCATTTCGCCGAGGGGTCGGTCCTCTGTGCTCACAACGCGGCGTTTGACATGAAGCTGCTGAAGATCAAGGAAGAACTGACCGGTCTGCTCTTCGACCATCCGGTCATCGACACCCTGCTGCTCTCCTCGATTGTCCACCCCAACCTCAAGGGGCACTCGCTGGAAGGAATCGCCCAGCGCCTCGACATCCCGATCGTCGGTCGGCACACCGCCCTGGGGGATGCCATCGTCACCGCCGAGGTACTGGTCAAACTGATCCCGCTACTCGAAGCCAACGGCATTTACACCCTGGAGCAGGCGATCATGGCCTCGGCGGCCTCGCAATTTGCCAAGATCAAGTATGACTAACAGGCAAAACAGTTCTATAGTTAACACCATATAACCAAGACAGCGGGGTAACGGCCCCGTCCACCGCCAAGCTTTTGCTCGCCCAAAAGCTTGGCAAAAGACGCCCCACGCTATCGGGACGGACAGATGAGCTTCGGTCGGGACAAAACTCGCTGACGCTCAGACATTTGCCCGATTAATTAGTCGTTCGTCCATCCGTCCCCGGCACTGTCGCTTAACGGGGAGAACAAAATCAAAAGCAAAAAAAAACGGCGAGCCGGTTGGCTTGCCGTTTTCTACTTAGAGTCTATCTTCCCTTGTCAACCGTTCACTGCCTGGCCGTTCTTGAGGTCGAACAGTTCGTCGAAGATATCCTGGACCTTGACGATCTTGTCGGCTTTCCAGGCGTTGGTCCCACAGAAGACCAGTCCGGTTTCGACATCGCCGCGCTGGGCCCGATCGAGGGCATGGACAATACAGAAACGCTCCTGGTTGGTCTTGTAGCTGCAACGCTTGAGACATCCGGAGGGACAGATGGTCCCGAGCCGCTCGTCGCGCGCCTCGACCTGCTCAATGTTGCCGCGAATGGCGCGACCGGGCAGCCCTGCCGGACTCATGATCAGGCCGATATCCTCCGGCTGACAATTGAGGTAGGCCTGCTTGAAGGCCGGGTCGGCATCGCACTCTTCGGTACAGACGAAACGGCTGGCCATCTGCACGCCGTCGGCGCCCTGTTCCAGGGCATGCAGCAGGTCGGCCCGGTCCCAGACGCCACCGGCGGCGATGACCGGGATATCTTTCTGGTAGGTCTCACGAAAATAGGCCTTGACACCGCGAACCGTCTCATACTGGTCATAGTCGCCGCTACCGATGTTTTCGGGTTTTTCGCCCAGATGCCCGCCCGCCGTATCAGGGTCTTCAACCACCACCGCATCCGGCAGCCGATCGTAGCCCTTGAGCCATTTGCGCGCGATCAGTTCGGCCGCCTTGACCGACGAGACAATCGGCACCAGAGCGACCTCCGGGAAATCGGCAGTCAGGCCCGGCAGGTTCATCGGCAGGCCGGCACCGCTGATGACCAGCTTGACGCCGGCCTCGCAGGCGGCCCGGACGATATCATCATAGTTGCTGACGGCGACCATGCAGTTGACGCCGATGACGCCATCAGGGGCTATCTCGTACGCCATACGGATTTCGTCTTTGAGCGCCAGCAGGTCCGCCTTGAAAAAATTGCTGCCGTCATAGTGCGGGCTGTTCAGGCCGATTCCGGCGGCGGCGACAATGCCAATCCCCCCGGACCTGGCGACATGTCCGGCCAGGTTGGCGCCGGAAATGCGCACCCCCATGCCACCCTGGATCAGGTGATACGG
>DATFMT010000202.1:0-11247 GCA_035266745.1 Geothermobacteraceae bacterium
TGAAAGCAGACAGACCGTGTTGCCGTGTGCCAGTGATTTGCTCCCGTAGAGCAGAGCTGCCAATGGCACCGCTCCCGCCCCCTCGACCACCAATTTGCCTTTTTCCAGCAGGCTGACGATCGCCTGGGCAATCTCTTCCTCTTCGACCGTAACCAGCTCGTCGACCAGTTCTTCGATAATCGGAAAAGTCAGGTTGCCGAGCCGTTTGACGACGATCCCGTCTGCCAGCGACTTGGCGCTCGGCAGTGTGACCGGTTCACCCTTGCGCCGCGAGAGTAGCGCCGAGGGGGCCCCGGCAGCCTGCACCCCGATAATCTTCAGTTGCGGTTTGAGCGCCTTGGCCGCTGTGGCGACCCCGGCGATCAGTCCGCCGCCGCCGATCGGCACCAGCAGGGTGTCGGCTTCCGGCAGTTGCGCGAGGAGTTCCAACCCTGCGGTCCCCTGGCCGGCGATGATCAGCGGATGGTCAAAGGCCGAAACGTAATGCAGCCCCCGTTCTGTCTCCAGTTCGCGGGCGTGGGAGGCTGCATCGTCGAAGCTGTTGCCGTGCAGGATAATTTCCGCGCCGTAGCCTTTCGTCGCTAGGACCTTGGCCAGTGGCGTGGCGACCGGCATCACCACGGTCGCCCTGATTCCGGCTCCGGCGGCAGCGCAGGCCAGCCCCTGGGCATGGTTGCCGGCCGAGGCGGTAATCACCCCCGCAGCGAGAGAACCCGGCGGTTGGTGCAACAGGTAGTTGGTGGCGCCGCGGATCTTGAACGAACCGGTCCGCTGCAGGTTTTCACACTTGAACCAGACCGGTGTGCCGATCCGTTCGGAAAAGTAGTGGGAGGGGATCAGTTCGGTGCGCCGCACCCGGTTTTGCAGCAGCAAAGCGGCGGCGCGAATCGCGTCGAGATCGACCATGCGGGCCTCCATGTGGGGATAGTCAAAGCATAGCAGGGGGCGCGGACGAATCCAGCCTCCGTACCTCTTTCCAGTCGGGGCCTGGCTGACCGGACGGGTAGCGGCCGGAGTAACTTGACTTCTTGCAAAACTATCGTAGTTTGTGGTAGGGAAAAATGATGTTGGCAACGGTTCCGCTTCCAACGTTCCGGTGTGCTTATATGCCGTTCAGCCGGTATTCATCCTGTCCCGTTCGCCAGCCTTTCATTGAATTGACAGCTTTTAGGGAGGAGGACTATGTCCGGAGGAAGTTTTCGTCGTCGCATCGAAAACCTGCTGACCCGTGCCGATGTCACTATCGACGGTGATCGCCCCTGGGATCTGCAGGTTAATAACCCCGGTCTGTTCCGGCGGGTTCTGGCCCAGGGGTCGCTCGGTTTCGGCGAGGCCTACATGGATGGCTGGTGGCAGACCGAGTCGTTGGACCAGTTGCTTTACCGTCTTATCAGCGCCAAGCTCGACCAGCAGGTCGGCTCTCTGGTGCTTTATTATGACGCCCTGCGGGCCAGGCTGCTCAACCTCCAGAGCCGCCGCCGCGCCTATGTTGTCGGGGAAAAACATTACGATATCGGCAACGACCTTTACGAGCGGATGCTCGATTCACGCATGATCTACAGCTGCGGCTACTGGAAGGATGCCCAGACCCTCGAACAGGCCCAGGAAAACAAGCTGCAGCTGACCTGTGACAAATTGATGCTGAAAAAAGGGCAGCGCGTGCTGGATATCGGCTGCGGCTGGGGAGGTATGGCCCGTTTCATGGCCGAGCGTTACGGGGTCGAGGTCGTCGGGATTACCATCTCAGAAGCCCAGGCCGAGGTGGCGCGGGAACGCTGCGCCGGATTGCCGATCGAGATTCGGTTGCAGGATTATCGTGCCCTCGAAGGAAAATTCGATCGCATCGTTTCGATCGGCATGTTCGAGCATGTCGGGCCGAAGAACTACCGTACCTATTTCAGCAAGGCCGCCGAACTGCTCGAGGACGACGGCCTGTTCCTGCTGCACACCATCGGCAACAACGTCACCACCGCCGGCTCCGATCCCTGGATCGACCGCTACATCTTCCCCAACGGCAAACTCCCCTCGGCCCACCAGATCACCGGCGCCTCTGAACATCTCTTTGTTCTCGAGGACTGGCACAACTTCGGCACGGACTACGATCGCACCCTGATGGCCTGGCAGGAGAATTTCAACCGGGCCTGGCCGGAGCTGTCGCAGCATTACGATGAACGTTTCCGCCGAATGTGGCTGTTCTATCTGAACAGTTCGGCAGCCTCTTTCCGCGCCCGCGAGATCCAGCTCTGGCAAATCGTCCTGACCAAGCAGGGGCTGCCGGGCGGCTGGCATGTCCCGCGCTGACGGGCACCTTAACCGGCAGCTGCATGGTCAAAGGCCGGCTACGAACACCAGCTGTCCTGTGTTGTTCTGCCCGGGGTGGTTCAGAAAAGTGCAACTCCGATGAGTTGCTTATGCAGCCAGACGACGAACAGGGAATAGAGTGCCAGCCCTACCACCAGGGCGATGAGATCGTTGAACTTTGCTGCCGGTGCACCAGGGACCGGTCGTTGCGAACGCCAATTCATCGAAATCAGCTCGAGAAACGCCCAGAGAAAAAATCCCCCGAACAACAGCAGGTCGGCCAGGCGACCGTTGACCAGAAGGTGGGCGACGGCCCAGAGGATGGTTGCGACCAGCATCGGATGCCTGACGAAACTCTTGATGCGCCCGGGGCAATAGGTTGCCAGCAGCAGCGGGAAGACCGGCAGCATCAACAGCATCGTCAGATGTCTGAACCAGCCAGGGGAAAAGTAAATCACTGTCGAACCCTGGCGGGCCAGGTCGTAGCCCCAGACCAGCAGGACAAATCCGACCAGTGAAACCACGGCATAGAGCCCCTTCCAGGGACCTACGCCCAGTTTCTCGATCATTTGGTCGCGCCAGCTTTTGTTGATGATCGAGACGCTGTGGATGGCAAAGAACAGGATCAGGCCGAGGATGAACGGGGTCAAAGCAGTCTCCTGCTGCAGGTTAACGGGACGGGGAGATTGCGGCCGGTCGGGCGGACATCCATCAGCCAGCCTTTTTTACGCAGTTTTTTCCGGCGTCCTTGGCCGCATAAACGCCCTGGTCGGCGCTTTTCAACAGCTCTTCCGGGCGCTGCATCAAGGTGGTTTTTTCCGCGACTCCGACACTGATGCTGCCACGCCAGGCGCCGCCCGAGAACGGCATGGTCAGGGCAGAAATTTTGGCATGGGTTTGCCCGGCGACCTGGAGCGCTCCTTCGAGATCGGTCCGCGGACAGATAATCAGGAACTCGTCGCCGCCGAGGCGACAGACGGCGTCGTCGGTCCGTACCGCTTGCCTGAGCTGCCTCGCCAATTCGCACAGAACCATGTCTCCGGCGTCATGACCGTAGCTGTCATTGATATGCTTGAAGCCATCTGCGTCTATCATGATGCAGGAGAGCGGCAGCGCCTTCAGGCGGGATTCCTCCCAGAGCTGCTCCAGGATCTGCATGGCATGACGGCGGTTCGACAGACAGGTCAATCCGTCCGTCAAAGCCAGTTCGCCCAGTTTGCGGTTGGCTTCGGACAGGGCTCGGGTGCGTTCTTCGACCTTGGCTTCCAGGGTCAGGTTCAAGTCGCTCAGTTGCTTATTGCGTTGAGCGACCTGCTGAAACAGGTTGTCGAGCGATTTGAGCAGCAGCCCGGTCGCCTTGTCGACGGCTCGTTCTTCCTCTAAAAAGGCGCCCTGCGGCGGGTGCCCCTGGTGAATGGCGGCGATCTGTCTCGCCAGGCTCATATCCGCACCCATAATGTGGTAAACCAGCCAGTTCATCAGGAACTGGAACAACCCCCGGGCGTTCTCGTCGGTCGCCGTGAGCATCTGCTTATGCATCAGGGTGACATCCCGCAGGAATCCCTGATGCTGCTGTTCATGCTCGCGGGCATGCCGGCTGTCGACCTGAGCCTCGTTCATCAGCTTCTCTTCTTCCTCGAAGTGGTACTGGGTATACTCCACCAGCTCGGTAAAAACCTCTTCGAGATCAGCCGGGTTCAAATCGTCCCGCGAGACGCGAACGCCAAACTCGTTGGTGACCGTGACCAGACGTTTATGCTGCTGGTCGACTTCGGCAAGCCCGGTTTCGAAGTTTTTATCCCACTGGAAGATATCCATGCAAAAGTCCTTCACTCTCGAAGGTTGCTGGCTGGAAGACGAGGTTATGCAGCTTTGCAGACGATCAGTGTGATTCGATCTGAAGAAGTATGGGTTGCAGTTTATCAGAATCATATCGGTTTGCCATGTCGGACTTCGGGTCGCACGCAATGTGCTTTTCTCGCATACGGCAGGAATACACCTGGACTGGGAGACCTTGCCGATAAATCCGATGCCGGCCTGCCGCTGATGGACGGGCCTGGCGTTGGTCAGAGCTTTTCCGCCTTGAATACCGAATAGATTTTTCCAATCACTGCGGGACGGGCGACACCGGTCAGGGTATGGCTTGAGTTCTGTCCCAACAGTGCTTAACTCAATATAAGACCATGCGTTTTGTCCTCTACAATATACGCTACGCCACCGGCCCCAGGGTGCATCGCTATCTGCATTCTTCCGCCAGGAACCTGGAACGGATCAGTGGCTTGCTGCGCGAGCTGGAGCCCGACCTGGTCGGATTGATCGAGGTCGATCACGGCTCCTACCGCTCCGGCGGGCGGAACCAGAGCGAGCAGCTGGCGGCGGCGCTCGGCCACTACCACTGCCACTCGATCAAATACGGCCAGCGCTCCTTCTGGCGGCGGGTCCCGGTGCTCAAGGACCAGGGGAACGCTTTTCTGGCCCGCGACCGGATTCGCAACGAGACCTTCCATTTTTTCGATTCGGGGATGAAACGGCTGGTGATCGAGCTGGAGCTGGAACAGCTGGTGGTCTACCTGGTGCATCTCTCGATCGGCGCCCGTACCCGTCACGAGCAGCTCAACGCCCTCTACGGGCTGGTGCGCCGCACCGAGCGCCCCTGCCTGGTGGCGGGGGATTTCAACATGCTCTGGGGGGAGCGGGAGATCGAACGGTTTCTGGCGGCGACCGGACTGCGCGATGCCAACCAGCGCAAACTGCCGACCTTCCCGAGCATCAACCCGAACCGTCACCTCGACTTCGTGCTCTACAGCAAGGGGATCAGCATTCGCCGGGTCCAGGTGCCGCGGGTTGCCTACTCTGATCACCTGCCGCTGGTGGTCGACTTCGATGTCGATGTGGCGGACGATCGCCGTGCCGCGGCACGCGAGCCGAGCTGCCACTGTCCGACCTATGAGGGGCTGGCAGCCATCGCGAGAGGTTCTTGACGCTGTCCCGGGACGGTCCCAGACGACTTGAAGACTTAAGCCTTTCGGATCAGTGCCTGGAGCAGTTCAGTCTGGAGGTTAAGGAAAGCCGTCGAGTCCAAATTAACAGCAAGGCCTCTGTCGTCAATCTCGGGGCTGAAGTGTTGGGTTGCGTGACGTGTCAGTCCAGCAACGATCTTACGCAGAACAGCAGTTCTTCAGGTTTGAAGGGTTTTTGGATGAAGATGAAAGACTCCTCTTCGGTGTCGTCTTCGCTGAAAAGCGCCTGGCTGTAGCCTGACAAGAGAATCGCCGGCACCGATGCGTCCAGTTCGGCCAACTCCTTGATCAGTTCCCGACCGTTCATCCTCGGCATGGTCATGTCGGTTAAAAGCAGATCGATGGCTTGTCCCGATTGTTTAAACAGCTCAAGGGCCATCGGTCCGTCGTTGGCCGTGATGACAGCATACCCGGCATCGACCAAGAGGGCGCTAATGGTTTTGCGCACCTGTTCCTCGTCGTCAACAACCAGAATCGTTTCCGTACCGGTCAAGCTCTTGTCGTTTTGAAATCTCCTGGTTGGAGTTTTCTTGCCGGGATCGATGGCCGGAAATGTCATGGTAAAAGAGGTGCCGGTGCCCGGGTGACTCGTCATCCGGATGTCCCCGCCATGCTGTTTGACGATTCCGAGCACGGTCGACAGACCAAGTCCAGTCCCTTTGCCGGTTTCCTTGGTTGTGAAATACGGATCGAAGATTCTGCCGGTGATCTCCTCTGATATTCCGCAACCGGTGTCCGCCACCTCGATCAAGATCTGGTCGCCGGAGTCGGACGATACTGAGTGCCGAGCCCGGGAGTCGGCCCCGGCGACATTCGCCGTGCGGATCCTGACGGTTCCTTTTCCGGTGATGGCATCGCAGGCGTTGATGACCAGGTTGATCAGCACTTGCTCGATATGACCCCGGTCGGCAAGGAAGCACTTGAGATCGGATGCCAGGTCGAGCGACAAGGCAATATCCGACCGGAACATCGGAGTCAGAATCGGTTGCAGTTCGATGATGATCTGATTGACATCCTCGGGGTTTTTTTCAAGGAGCTGCCTGCGACCGAAAGACAGGACCTGGGCGACCAGTTTGGCCGCACTGTTTCCTGCCGACTGGATCTCACGGATGGCTTTTTGCAGGGGATGGCCTTCGGCTTCCAGTTTGGTTGTGGCCAGATCGCTCAAACAGATGATCGGCACCAAAAGGTTGTTGAGATCATGGGCGATGCCGCCGGCCAGACGTCCCAGAGCGTCCAGCTTTTGGTCATGGTACTTTGCATCCAGAATCTCTCTACGTTCCGTGATATCACGGCCAACCACCTGGGTTTCGATCAGCCTGCCGGTGGAGTCGAAAATCCCCCGGTTGACGAACTGCATCCAGCGCTGCTCGCCGCTGCCGATGCCAACCCGATTTTCGATAATTACGACCGGGTTGTCCGGCGACAGGAGGGCCAGCTTCTCTTCGATCATCGGCAAGTCATCCGGATGAACATCCGGTGACCAGTGTCTGCCCAGCAGTTCCTCGCGGGACATGCCGAAGGTGCGGCAGCAGGCATCGTTGACGAACAACAGTTTTCCGTCCGCGGAAAACCGGGTGATGATCTCGGTTTGATGCTCAACGACTGTTCGGTAGTTTTCCTCGCTCGCCTGTAGACTCTGCTCAATGGACTTCCGCTCGCTGATGTCGCGCAGAAATACAAAGGCGGAAGGAGCGTCGCCGGTTACAATGACCGAATCGATTTCGACGGGAAACCTCTCCCCGTTTCCGCGAACGGCCGTCAGTTCGACACCGTGGACATGCCCGGTACGTTTTCGAGCTTCGAGCGCCGCGGCCAAGCGCTGATCGCCGAGGTCGAGTACGCCGGCACGGCCAAGCTGGCAGAGCTCGGCTTCGGTGCGGCCGAACATGGCACAGGCAGCCGGATTAGCGGCGGTGATCCTGCCATCGGGAAACGTCAGAAAAACGGCATCGAGGTTGTGCTCGAACAGGACCCGGAAATTTTGTTCACTTGCATGAAGTTGCTGCTCGGCCTGTTTGCGGGCGGTGATGTCGCGAACGACGCTGACGATTCCCAGCTGTTTCCCCTCGCCATCTTTGAGCAGGGAAACGGTATGTTCGGTAGGGAAGATGTCGCCATTTTTGCGGCGGCCCTGAAATTCGAAACATGCGACACGATCTTCCTGGAAGGCGGTCTGAATCCGGCGATCGAATTCGTGGTAATGCTGTTCATCGACATGCAGGGCTGCCGTCGAGCCGTCGGCAAGCTCGGCAGCAGAATAACCATAGATGGCGAGGGCCGCCTGATTGACCTTGAGCAGGTGACGGTCGGGAGAAAGAACAAAGACTGCATCTTCAAGAGAATTGAAGATGCAGTCAAGCAGCTGTAAGGGGCACTGCAGAATATCCCGGGGTGGCCACTGGTCGCTGGAGTTGGTCTGGTCGGTCAAAAACACCCCCTTGCACTAAAAATCCCCCCAGACATTTCTGTCAACTGCAGTGAGCCGCTTCCCGTCAATCGACACATCGAGTCAACGCCTTGCTGTTTGTGATGTTGTCGTCTTCAGACGGGGAAATTAGAGTCAGTATAACAGCGAATGTTTCCTGTTTCGACCTCTAAACCATTTTCTCGGGTGTGGCTCGCAAGAGCGATGTTGGCAAAGCCCGCCGTAGCTCCTGGGCCACTCTTATTTACACCCGTATTCAATCAGACCTCAACTTCGTACAGCTGGCGACTGAACCCGGTGCCGCGGGTTGCCTACTCTGATCACCTGCCGCTGGTGGTCAACTTCGACGTCGATGTGGCGGATGATCGCCGTGCCGCGGCACGCGAGCCGAGCTGCCACTGTCCGACCTACGAGGGGCTGAACGCGGTCGGCCTTCGCTAGTTCTCTGCAAGCTCCCAGCCATAGACTGCCAGGTCGACCCGCTCCTTCTCGTCGAAGACCACCCCCTCGCTCTCCAACAGCAACCGCTGTATCAGTTCGCCGTCACCGCTGGTGCGCCGGCTCACTTCGCCCCGGCTGTTGATGACCCGCTGCCAGGGAAGATCGTGCCCGACCGGCAGGGCCGCCATGGCGAAGCCGACCGTGCGCGGCGTACAGCCGAGTTGCCGGGCGAGCTGGCCATAGGTGACCACCCGGCCGGGAGGAACCTGGCGAACCAGTCGATAGACTTGCCGGTAAAGGGGAGTTGGACTTTTTGACTGCATCAGCGTGTCTTTGCAAGGGATGAATGATGCTGCAAGCAGGCGTCAATTGCGTTCTTGCAGCACCAACAAAAATGTTTCGGAATTCTGCGGCACCGCGATCAGGGCGATCTGGTCAACCATCGACTGCCACACCAGGGCGGGGGTGTCAATCGGCTCCAGCGTCGCCAACGAGAATCGGAACTCCTCTTCACCGGGTCCCAGGATTTCTTCCAATGCCCATTTGATGTTTGCCAGGTCTTGTAAATCAAAGGTCGCGACAACCTTAACCAGGCGGTTGTTCTTGAATCCCAGCGCGCATTTTTGCAGTGCAAATGGTTGTTCCAGATCCTTGATGATAGCGACCAGGCAGCTGTTTGGACCTGGATGTCGGGAGTTGGTATGGACTTCGTGGAAGGGATGTCGGGACCGGGCCGCTTCAATACTCATCCCGAGCTGATAACCAAACAGCGAAAGCCCTGCTCGCTCGGCCAAGGGTTCCGCCCGGAGAGATATAACCATCCCACTGAAAAACAAAATCGCGCTGAGACTGAAGATGATGAATCGTTGCATGGTATCCCCCCCACTCAGATTCCGTAACCGATGAGATGTGACTGGTCTGGTCAGCCTGTAGGCCGGTCGACGAGTTTCTTGACCGCCAGCCAGTTGAGCGCCAGGACCAGGGCGAGCACGGCGATCCCGGCAATTTCGAGCCCGCTTTTGAATCCGGCATTGAAGCGGTCGAATAAAAATACGCCGAAGTAACAGAGCGCTATCAGCTTGTTGGCCGGGCTCGCCCAAGTCACCCTGGCGCGCCAGGCAAAGCTGAGGATGTAGATGTTGAGCAGACCGTAACCGGCGGTTACGTAGGCGAAGATGGCTTGATGCTGTGACAATCCAGTTCCGGAGATGACACCGACGCCATAGTAGACGAACATAAAAGAGGTCAGGGCGCTGAACAGCGCCAGGCCGAAGATAAACATGGTTTCAGATTTGTTCATTGTCAGTCCCGGTTCTGGAGAATGATGACAGATCATAACGGGCCGTGTGGGTCTCTGTCCAGTGCCGATTGTTCGGGAGGCTTTGGACAGACCAGTTGCGGGCCCGCCACCGTCTGCTCGGTGGCCCACGCGTCAAGGGTCTTGCGGATGACCTTGGCCGGGAGCTGAATGCCCATCGGCTTGGGACAGGGTTCACGAATCTCTGTCTGCAGGCTTTTGTCCTCCAGGGTTTCTGGCTGTCGAGATGGGTGGTGTTGAATTCCTGAAATTCGAGCAGCAGGCCGGTCGAGTGGGCAACACTTGCCTTGTTATCGACGAGCAGGGTCTGGACCAGTATTAAGATCATGACCCGCGAAACGACCAACCAGTGGTTGTAAAGTTCCGCAGTTGGTACAGCGGATTCCGGATCGGCGCAGGCATTGCCGGTCAGCTAGAGCGACACAAGCTCACCGCTGCCAGAAATCGAACCATTATAGTATTGAACATGGATTGCACCACTGCCGCGGACCAAGAACCCCCTCAGCAACGGCCGAGGATGTGGTCGACTAAAGAATTGGAATGAAATTATACAGAACCTTTTAGGGTTGTCAGTGGTGCAGCAAGTATTTAGCCGGAGGGTTGGCCATTTCCCGTTGGCGTTGGACGCTTCAGACGCTCGAGGGCCGCTTCGACATCGGCGGCGACTTCGCCTCCGCCGTCGAGAATGGTCTGCAGGGTGTTCCAGGCCGGGCCGCCGGAAAAGTCACGGTCGGGACGTGGGTCGATCAGCAGCACCGGTTGCTGACGGTCCAGCGCTTCACGCGCCAGCTCGAGACAGCTCAGATTGCCGGGACCCCAGACGGTCGGAGCGATGATCAGTACATCGGCGGCCCGGCACAGGATCGACGATTCCTCGAGGGCCTGTGCCGAGATCGGACAGAAAGGCTGTTCCTTCGCCACCTCGAGATTGAGGGCCAGTGCCAGTTCCAGGTCGGTGTCGCCGCGGTTGAGCGGTCCGACGCTGAGCTGGCAGCCGGCGACATGCAGCCGCCGCAATAGCTCGCCGCCACAGCCGCCGCCACAGATGACATGAATCCGGGGCGGAGCCTGCCAGTTGCTGATCGAGCGGGTTGAATAAAGTCGCGGTGCACCGGAATAGGGGTTGGTCTCGACCTGGACTTCGACCCGAAAGACCTGGCGGATATGCTCCGTGGTGAGAACTTCGTGCGGCTGCCCGAGGGACACAACCTCCCCGCATCCGTTCATCAGCAGAATCCGCTGAGAGGTTTCGACGGCCAGGTCGAGGTCATGGGAGATCTGCACCACCGTGGTGCCTTGTTCGCGGTTAAGGCGGACCAGCAGGTCGGCCATCTCCAGGCGGTGATCGAGATCGAGGTGACTGGTCGCTTCGTCAAGTAGCAGCAGCGGGGTGTCCTGGGCCAGCGCCCGGGCCAGCAGCACCCGTTGAAGTTCGCCGCCACTCAGCTGGGTGACCGGGCGTTCAGCCAGATGCAGGGTGTCGGTGACGGCCAGGGCGCGCTCGACGGCCTGATGATCGGTTGTGCTGGCGCCCCACCAGCCCGATTGCCGGGCATAGCGGCCCATCATCACCAGTTCCCGGACTGGAAACGGAAAATGAACCGGCGTGCTTTGCGGTACGACCGCCGCCATCCGGGCCAGGGCGCGCCGGTTCAAGGTCGCAATGTCCTGGCCCTGCCAGAGAATCCGCCCCTGTCCGGGGGGGAGTTGCCCGCGCATCAGTTTCAGCAGGGTCGATT
>DATFMT010000203.1:0-15307 GCA_035266745.1 Geothermobacteraceae bacterium
CTGCCGTCCTGGTTGATCCGCACGCTGACGACGTTGGTGTCGCCGAACAGGTTATGCAGGTCGCCAAGGGTCTCCTGGTAGGCGCCGACCAGAAAGGCGCCGAGCAGGTAGTCCTCGTCGTCGCGCAGGTCGTGAACCGGCAGGGTCGGTCGTTCGCCGAGCCCGGTGATGAAGTGGTCGATCTTGCCGTCGCAGTCGCAGGTCAAGTCAGAAAGGATTGCTTCGCGCGACGGTTTTTCGTCGAGCCGATGGATCGGGATGATCGGGAAGATCTGGTTGATCGCCCAGGTGTCCGGCAGGGACTGGAAGACACTGAAGTTGCAGTAGTAAATATCGGACAGGCTCTCCCTGACCCCGGCCAGGGCGACGGGCAGTTCCGACTTGCGCCGGAACTGCTTGAGGACCTGCTGGCTGACGGCGAGAAACAGGTTCTCGGAGATGGAGCGGTGACGCAGCGGAACCCGGCCCGAACGGAACAGGGCGCGGACCGCGTCGCGGCAGGCCAGCGCTTCGTTGTAGGCGCTCTCCGGGGTGCTGGTGAAGGGAGCGGAATAGAGTTCGAAGAGGCGCAGGATCAGTGGATGAACCCCGTCGGGGAGGATCTCCGGCAGCGACACCGGCTCGAAATGCTGAACGTCAAGGACGTCGAAGAGCAGAATCGAGGAGTGGGCGACGGTGGCACGACCCGATTCGGTGACGATATGCGGGTGGCGGATCTCCAGGGGATCGAGGGCGGTGCGTACGGTATCGGCGATGGCCCGAACATAGTCCTCGAGGGAATAGTTGCGCGAACTCGGCTGGCGGGCGTTCGCCCCCGTATAGTCGACGGCCAGGCCGCCACCGAGGTCGAGGTAGCCCATGGCCGCCCCTTCCTCGACCAGACCGGCGTAAAAGCGGGCCGCTTCCTGGACACCGGCGCGGATATCAGCGATGTCCGGGATCTGCGAGCCGAGGTGGCAGTGCAGCAGCTGCAGGCAGTCGAGCATGTCGTGCTGGCGCAGGGTATCGATGACCGCGACCAGTTGGGCGGTGCTCAGGCCGAAGCTGCTGCGGTCTCCGGTGGTCTCGGTCCACTGGCCGGCGACCTTGGCGGAGACTTTGACCCGCACGCCGATCATCGGTTTGACACCGAGGGCCTTGCTGCGCTCGATGATGATCGGCAGCTCGTTCAAAGACTCGATCACGTAGAAGCAAGAAATTCCGAGACAGATGGCGGAGAGCCCCAGGTCGATGAACTCCTCGTCCTTGTAACCGTTGAGAATCAGTAGCCCGCCGTTTTGCAGCGAGGCGAGGGCAAGGATCATTTCCGCCTTGCTGCCCGCCTCCAGACCGTGACCGTAACGGGTGCCGAAGCGGGTGATCTCCTCGATGACATGGCACTGCTGGTTGACCTTGACCGGATAGACACCGCGATATTCGCCGCTGTAGCCACAGGTTGCAAGGACGCTGCGGAAGGTCTCGTTGAGGGTCACGATGCGCGCGTCGAGGATGTTCTCAATGCGCAGCAGCAGCGGCATGGCATAGCCGCGCTGTTCCAGCCCGGCGACGATATCAGTGATCGGCACGGCAACGTCGCCGCTCGCGAAAGGTGCTTTGACAATGACCTCGCCTGTTTCGTTGAGGTCAAAGAAGCCGGCACCCCAGTTGCGGATGCCGTAAAGCCCGGCAGATTCTTCGGGCGTCCATTTCGGTTTGGTTTTAGCGGTCACTTTGATCCAGCCTCCCGAGGCGGGTGGAAGTTATCGATGCGGAGCACAGTCCCCCGGCCAGCGAGGTTTCCGCAGGCCGGTCGTTCATTCAAGGTTATCAGAAAGGGTGTGGACAGCTGACTATATTCATTACAGCTTGTCGAAAGTACTTCTGCCAGCCGAGGGGCCGATACCCTCGTGGTTTAATACTTGGTAAGGCCAGGCGGTGTCAATAGATTTATCAGCCACCAAGGCTGCTTGACAGCTTGTCGGGTTTCGGTTTTACTGGTGCTCGGCCATAGTGCCGAGGAGGATTCAATGACCAATACAGGAAAGATCGGATTTGTCGGCGGGGGCAATATGGCCGAAGCGATTCTCAAGGGGGTTTTGCACGGTTCTTACAGCCCGGAGCAGGTGACCGTCTTTGAACCGGCGCCAGAGCGGGCCGCCTACCTGGCCGAGAGCTACGGTGTCAATATAGCTGAAAGTAACCGCCAGGTCGTTGAACGGTCTGATCTGGTGGTGCTGGCGGTGAAACCGCAAATTGTCCAGGCTATTCTTCCGGATATCGCCCGTGCCTGGACGGCCGACAAGCTGTTGGTCTCTATCCTCGCCGGGACGACGACCATAAGCCTGGAGAAGGGTTTCTCTTCGAAAGCCTCGGTGGTCAGGGCGATGCCGAATACCCCGGCCATGATCGGTGCTGCGGCGACCGCCATTTGTCCGGGAACCCTGGCTTCTGACTCGGATCTTGAACTGGCCCGGCAACTGTTCGCCACCATCGGAGATGTCGTTGCGGTCAGCGAAGCACAGATGGATGCGGTGACCGGCCTGTCAGGTTCAGGGCCGGCCTATATCTACAGTGTCATCGAGGCGTTGGCAGCCGGCGGAGTTGCCGAAGGATTGCCGGAGGAGGTTGCACTTAAACTGGCCGCGCAGACCGTAGCCGGTGCGGCGCGGATGGTACAGCAAAGCGGTGAAACTCCGGCGGTGTTGCGCGAACGGGTCTGCAGCCCCGGTGGAACGACCCTGGCCGGCTTGCAGGCTATGAACGGGCGGGGACTTCAGGAGGTTCTAGTCGCGGGGGTTCAGGCTGCAACGGCACGTTCAAGGGAGCTTGGCAAGGCTTGATTTGCTCCGGACCACAATCGTCACTGACCCTTGACAGCTGTTTCGGTCACCATACTCGAAACTGCAGTGAATTATAGCTCCCGGTCCCGGCGAATCCGTAGAAACGAGGGGAATCTCGGCAGCCCGGACTGATAGTTACCATAATATTTGTACGTCACCACCGCCCCGAGCGGTGGTGGCGTTTCCCGTTCGGCATCACTGAAACCACTGCCGATCCTGAATTTTACCCCATCCTCCCGTTCCACCAGCAATGCGCCAAGCCGTCCCGTGTTGCGACCCTGTCCCGGCAGGTGGGCGACCACGGTCGCTTCGGCATCCCAGTAGTTCTTGACCTTGAGTAGCGTCATGCTGCGCCCGGGAGTGTATAGAGCGTCGGGATCACGGACAATTAGTCCCTCACCGCCGAGGGACTCGATCCGCTGCAGTTCCCGTTGCAGGTCGGCTGTATCCTCGACCCTACGTTGCGCGATGACAAAGGCGTAGTCGCTCGGGTGGGCGCTCAGCCAGGAGCTGGCTTGCGCCAGTCGTTCGGTGAAGCCGCCGGTTGTCAGCGGAACGTCGAAGATGGCAAATTTGAGCTGCTGCCAACCGACGTGGGGCTGTTGTTGCGTGACGATGTCGACGGTCTGCTCGAAGCGCCCGCGTCCGCCCCAGAGCTCTCCTTCGAGCGGGAAGGGTGGAAGACCTCGCACGAATTCCCGCGGTGGATAAAGCTCGCGGCCATGCTTCGACATCAACCGCTTGCCGTCCCAATAGCCACGCACCCCGTCGAGCTTCTCGCTCATCAGCCAGCCGGCAATGTCAACCTGGCCATCGTAAACCTGGGGCAGCATGACTTCTCTGGCGTTCGCCGGCGTCGCAAACCGCAACACGCAAACTATAAGCAAGCCTAAGATACTCGGGCCGACTTGCCACTTCCTGGAGTGACAGTTGTATGGTCCTAGTCGCATGGAGTTCCCCCTCCCTGGCAGGTGTGCTTTGATCTTCCGTTAATCCGGCGGCCAAGGCATCAGCGGCCGCGTCGCCACGTGTGGAAGCGTGCCACCCAACGCAGCAACCCTTCCGGGGTATGGGCCTTTTTCCATTCGCCGGCCGCCATCTTGTTGGCTTCGGCGAGGGTCGGGTAGCTGTGGATGGTGCCGAGAATCTTGTTCAGGCCAATGTTCTGTTTCATCGCCAGCACGTATTCGGCCAGCAGATCGCCAGCGTGGCTGCCGACGATGGTGACACCGAGGATTTTGTCCGAGCCCTTGCGGGTGATGATCTTGACCCAGCCTTCGGTTTCGCCCTCGGCGATCGCCCGGTCGAGATCGTCGATGCCGTAGCGGGTCACCTCGAACGCGATTCCCTGCTCGCGGGCCTCGGTTTCGTTCAGCCCGACTCTGGCCACCTCCGGATCGGTGAAGGTCGCCCAGGGGATTACCCGGTAGTCGACCTTGAACGACTTGAAATCGCCGAACAGCGCATTGACCGCGGCATACCAGGCCTGGTGTGCAGCGGTATGGGTAAACTGGTAGGGGCCGGCGACATCGCCGGCGCAAAGAATATTCGGATAGTTGGTCCGCAACAGGGCATCGGTTTCCACGGTGCCCCGGTCGCTGATTCTTACGCCGAGCTCCTTTAGACCAAAGCCTTCGATGTTCGGCTTGCGGCCGACGGCGACCAGGATCTGGTCGAAGGGGATGCGCAGCGTTTCACCCCGATGATCGACCAACAGGATTTTTTCGCCGTCCTCGATCACCACTTCCCTGGCCGTGTGTGATGTCAGCACCCGGGCCCCCTCGGTTTCGAAGCGCTGCTGGATCAGGGCCGAGACTTCCGGGTCCTCGCGGCCCATGATCCGCTCCGCCATCTCAACCTGGGTCACCTGGCAACCGAGGCGGGTAAAGGCCTGGGTCATCTCCGCGCCGATCGGACCGCCGCCGAGCACCACCAGCCGCCCCGGCTTTTCGCGGATTTCCCAGAGGGAGTCTGAGGTCAGGTAGCCCGCCTCCTCGATGCCCTTGATCGTCGGGACGAGAGGCGATGCGCCGGTGGCGATAATGACGCTGCGGGTGGTCAGGGTGCGGCCGTTGACTTCGACCGTGTAGGGGGAGGTGACGGTTGCCGCTCCGGTGATGCACTCGACGCCGAGACTGGTGTAGCGCTCGATCGAATCGTGCGGTTCGACCTGCTTGATGACACTTTGCACCCGCTCCATGACCTTGGCGAAATCGAAATCGATCCGCCCTTTTTGCAGACCGAATTCATCGGCGCGTCGGCGGTAGGCGAGCATCTTGGCGGTGCGGATCAACGCCTTGCTTGGTACGCAGCCGGTGTTCAGGCAATCTCCGCCCATCTTGTGTTTTTCGATCAGGGCGACCTTGGCCTTGACCGCAGCGGCGATGTAGGCTGAGACCAGCCCGGCCGACCCGGCGCCGATGACGACCAGGTTGTAGTCGAAGCGTTCCGGTTTGTCGAACTGCCGGGCTGACGCTTCTTCATCCTGTTCATTCGCCGGAGGTCGTACCGCTGGAACGGTTTGGCGACGTTTGACAAATTCGAGCATCTTTTTCGCCAGCAGCGGAAAGATGCCGAGCAGGACGAATGAGAAGATGATCCCCGGACTCAGAATCCCGCCGAGACTGGTGATGCCGCCGAGCTGGGTTCCTGCATTGACATAGACGGCGGTCCCGGCCAGCATGCCGAGCTGGCTGACCCAGTAGAATGTGACCGTGCGCATCGGGGTCAGCCCCATCACCAGGTTGATGACGAAGAAGGGGAACAGTGGAACCAGTCGCAGCGAGAAGAGGTAGAACGAGCCTTCGCGCTCCACGCCCTGATTGATCGCTCTCAGCTTATCGCCGAATTTTCCCTGCACCCAGTCGCGCAGCAAAAAGCGTGAGACCAGAAAGGCGAGAGTCGCTCCGATGCTGCTGGCAAACGAAACCACCAGCACCGCGGTCCAGAAGCCGAACAGCGCACCACCGGCCAGCGTCATGACCGCCGCTCCCGGCAGGGAGAGGGCGGTGACCAGGATATAGAGAGTGAAATAGCCGAATAGAGTTGATCCGCGGTTGGCTGCGTAGTAGCTCTGGAATGCCTGCTGCTGACTTTTCAGGTAGTCGAGGGTGAGAAACCGGCCAAGGTCAAAGACAAAAAACGCGACGATCAAGATGGCTACGACAGCGATAATGAGCAGCTTGCTTCGGTTGCCCGACATGTCAATTCTCCTGAATTCAATTCAAGTGTGGTGACCATTACACATCAGCGTGTGTGGACAAGAATATCATCCAGTTGACAATTGTCATGATTCCCGGAGGCGAAAGATAACCGCCCGGACTCTGCATCAATTTGTTTGAAATGGAACCAGCATGACCTCGATGTGATGACGGGCATTTTCCGGGAGGGTCAGCGCCAGGGTGTGGTCGAGTTCGGCAAAATAGCTCCCCGTTGCGTGGTTCAGTTCAAGCCGGAGAGTGTGTCCTTCACGTTGACTGGCAAAACGCAGCCGGTAATCGAAGTTGATCCAGCCGAACCCATGGGCATCGACCCGGAGTTGGGCCTTCCCATCGCCCCGGTAGGTGACCTTGAAGCTTTCCGGATCGCTGTTCAAGACCACCTGAATCCGGGTGATATCCTTGGGGAGGTCGAGGGGGTAGGTCAAGGTGTTGAAATAGGGTCGCCGGGTCAGGAAACCGCCGGCGATCAGGCCAATGGCAAGCAGGCCGCCGCTCAGCATGAGCAGTTTTCGCCCTTTTGACCTCTGGGGATGGGACTGCTTTCGCTGTGCTGCACCCCTCTTCGGGAGGTAGAGGATCAGGGCGGTCGCCGTCATCCCGACGACCCCGAGCGACCAGATGGCATCGGTGGTGAAGTGCGCCCCCTGTACGACGCGTGCCGCTGACAGCAGGGAGCCGAGGGTGAGGCCGGTGACGACACCGCCGATCGACAGCAGCCTGGAACGCCTGTGAAAGCCGGCCGCAGCCAGAAAGACAAAGCCCATGGTGCAGTGGCCGCAGGGAAACGAGGCGCCTTTGCCCGGCGTCCCCGGCGGAAAGACCGGACGATACTCCCAGTTGCCGCCGTAGCTGATCGTCTGGCTCGGTCGGGGCCGTCCCCAGTACTGTTTCAGCACCGAATTGACCAGAAACCCGGCCGCTAAAACCGTGGTTAACACCACCACCAGACAAGGCCGTCGCCACGCCTGTAACCGCGGTAAGGCAAAACTTGCCAGCCAGATCAGCAGGGCGGTAAGGGTGAGGAGAATGCCGGGTATCGTGCCGTAGCGGTAGAGCCAATCCCAGAGCGGCTGACGCGCCAGGAACCAACCCTGTTCGGGAGTGTAGAAGTGACTGGAGATGGTCCGATCGAGATCGAGCCGGGTGAAGACCACAGTGATCAGCAGCAGCAGCGCGAACTGCAGGAGAAGCAGGAGCCAGCCCCGAGATGTCGATGAGCGGTCCGGTTGTGAATTGGCGAGGTTGGCGCTGGACTGGCTCATGCGGTTTAACCTGTCGAGTTGATGGCTTGCTGGAGGCCGCCGGTTGCCGGCTGGAGCTGTGTCACTGGACGGATGCTTTCGTCCCGTATGTACACCACTCACCCGGAACTGTCAAACTCCAACGCTGCGGGGGTCAGCCTTCGAACCTGTTGCGCCGGCGACTCGGTTCAGATGACGTTCCCGCAAGCCATCCAGAATGGCGGCGGCGTTACGGATCGGCATGGAGAAGTGACCATCCTGCGGGAACTCGCGGCAACTGGCAGCGGCGATCCGTTTGGCCACAACCTCACAATGGCTGAAGGGGACCGTGGCATCCTTCCGGCCATGCCAGAATTCGATCGGCAGTTCGATGCCGGCAACCCGGAAGGGCCAGGGCGCTGCCAGCAGCGCCAGTTCGACGGTCGGTCCATGGCCGCCCTGTCGAAAAGATTCCCGCATGCTGTCGGCGAGGCATTGGCGGATGGATGCGTTTTGCAAGACGGCGGTATCGGCGGGCGGAGAGGCGACGGTCAACAGGCGCAGGGTCAGGTTCGGTGAGCGTTTCAGCAGTGGGCCGATGCATCGACCGAACAGTAGTCTGGCGAGGGGCTGGCAGCCGCGGGCAAGGCCGAAGCTGAAACGGGCCGGCCAGTGCATCTGCCGCAACAGCTCCGGCTCGCAGACCGGGCCGAGACCGCAGACGATGGTGACTGCAGTCAACCGGTTTGCTAGCCGACTGGCACAGGCCAGGGTCGCCGGTCCGCCGCCGGAGACGCCCAGCATGGCAAAGCGGGCCAGTTCGAGATGATCAGCCAGGGCAGCGATGTCTTCAGGCCAGTCGGCCAGGGTGCGGCCCGGCTGGGGCGACGAAAGACCGAACCCCGGTCGATCGACGGCAATCAGCTGCAGGCCGAGAGTCACGGCTTCGGCTTCGACCAGCCGCGCTTCAAGACGGCTGGCCGGAAAGCCGTGGTTATAGATGACCGGGATGCCGGCGGGGTCGCCGAATTGAGCAAACCCGAGCTGGCGGCCATCCGCCAGTTCATAAATTTGCCCGGAGCGGCTCACAATTCGCCATACTCCTGGCAGACCGCCTCGACAACCTGTTCGAGATTTCGACCGCCGACGTCGATGGTGAGCTGGGCATACTTTCGGTAGAGGGGGAGTCGCTGTTGGTAAAGGTCGGCCAGGGTGAAACCGGGATCGATGACCAGTCCGCGGGTCGCCATGTCTCTCAGCCTCACTTGCAACTCGGCAAGTGGCACATCGATAAAGATGAGCGTACCGATGCTCGACAGATGGGCCATCGCCTCGGCGCTGTAAACCGCTGACCCGCCGGTCGCGATCACCGCGTTGCAGACGTCAAAATCCTTCAGGGTTTGTTCTTCCAGGGCGCGGAACGTCTCGAGTCCATCGTTGTCGATCACCTCCTGCAACAGCCGGCCACAACGCATCTGAATCAGCAGGTCGGTGTCGACGAAACCCATGCCGAGGCGCTTGGCGAGAACCACGCCGATGGTGCTCTTGCCGGCGCCCGGCATGCCGATAAGGATCAGGTTGCCGTTGCCCCCCTGCGGTCCTTGATGGTTGTTCGGGTTCATTGAGTTTGGCATGAGCTCTTCAGTGCTCTCGGTTATATGCGAGTGAGACCGTGGTCGATCTCGTCCAATTGATGGCACATAAGCGTGTGTTCGTCAATCTTTCAAGAGAGATCAAAAGCCTCGGCAGCTACTTTTGATTGGGCGGTGACGCAGGGGAGCTTAAACGAAATGGCAGTGAATCCCCCCTCGCGACTTTCGATGACCAGTCTGCTTCCGTGCAATGCCAGGATATCGTTGCAGATGCTCAGGCCCAGTCCGGTTCCGCCAGCTTTTGCTTTGGTGGTGAAGAATGGGTCCTGGACCTTAGTCAGGATATTTTCCGGGATACCGATGCCGTTGTCGCGAACGATTACCTGGAGGCTGTCTTCGTTGCTCATGTTGGCACTGATGGTCAGGGTTTTTGGCTCAATTGTCTCTTTAGCGTTCAGAGCATGGCGGGCATTGCTGAACAGATTCAGAAAAACCTGCTGAATCTGTTGCGGCGACACCATCAGGTCTGGGAGAGCCGCAGAAATATTCTGATCGATGAGGATTCCTTCGTTGCGCATTTTGGTTCCTGCCAGCAGCAAGGATTCGGCAAAGATTTCGTGAAGAGGGACCGGTCTTCGCTCTGCCGAACTTTCACGGGTAAAGGCGAGCAGGCTGCTGGCAATGGCAGCAACCCGATCGCCCTCGGCGAGAATTCTTTCGGCGTATTTTTGAGAATCACTCCCTTCGGGCAGGTTATTGACAAGGATTTGGGCATAATTGATGACGCCGTTGATCGGATTGTTGATTTCGTGCGCCACCCCGGCCGCCAGTTCACCCGCCGCCGCCAGTTGTCCCGTTCGCAGCAGGGTTTCCTGTTGACGAATTTTTTCCGTTTCGTCGTAGATCTGGATCAGGACCCGTTGCACCTCGCTGCTCTGCTCGTGGACCGGGAAGATCCTCAAGGTGACCGGCTTGTCCTCCTCCAGCTGCAGCCTTATCTCCTGTGCATGACCGGCGTTGAAACTGTTCTGGATGATGGTGTTACTTTCGAGGTTTAGCCAGTCGAAGTAATCTTTGCAATAGAACTGACCCAGCCCCTCGTCAGTTCCGAGCAGCTGCTTGGTTGCCTGGTTGTGCCAAGACACCGAGCCGTCCTGATCGAGCATGAACATCGGGTCGGGGATTGCATTGAGCAGGGTCTGGAATTGGTTCGAAATCAGCCGGTAGCGTTTTTCGCTCTCTTCGAGGCGTTCCAGGGTCAGCTTCAATTCGGTGAAATCGTGCAGGGTGACGAAAGCCCGGAAGGGTTTGTCTTCGCCGTCGCGAAACTCGGGGATTGCATTAATGTTCAGCCAGCGGATGCTCCCTCTCTGCGGATTGTAGACGCCGGCCACGGCCCCACGAACCTCCTGGCCGGTGGTCAGGGCAACCATCGATGGGTGTTCGGGGCCGGGAAAATCACTGCCGTCTTCACGGATCACCTTCCAGTCCGGGTGGAGCGAGGTGCGACCGAGGATTTCGTCCTCGCTGAGGCCGAACATTTCGCAGGTGGCCCGGTTGGTCGAGCTGATCCGGCCGTCGGCTTCCTGGTAAATGACCCCCTGGGCCATCGAATTGTAGAGGGTGCGGTATCTTTCTTCGCTTGCCAGCAGGGCCTGTTCAGCGAGGTGACGCTCGGTGATATCGGTGACCATGCCGACCATAAACTCAGGTGAACCGTCTTCCCGGTACAGGCAGGTGACGGTCAAATTGCCCCAGACGGTTTGTCCCTGATTTCCGATGTAGCGTTTTTCATGGCGGTAATAATCCTGGCCTCCCCGTTCCGTCTTCTGCAGAAAGGTCTGGTCAACGACCAGGTCGTTCGGATGAGTTATCTCCTTGAGAGCTCGTTCCTTCAGGTCATCTGGCGTATAGCCGAGCATTTGTGCAAATGCCTTGTTGACCTGTAAAATTCTCCCCTCGCAGGTTGCGAGTACAATCCCGTGTCCGGCATGATCAAAAATCGAGTGATAAAGTTCCTCGCTGCGGCGCAGCTCCGCTTCGACCGCCCGGCGTTTTTTCAGTTCCTGGGCGAGCCGCAGTGAGGTGTGGCTGAGCCACCCGGCCAGAACCATCACCAGGGCCATCACCAGAATCAGCAGAAAGAAGGTTCCCAGGGATCTGACTCCAAAGGGTTCGGTCAAAGTGAGCCGCAGTTCGGGAATTTCGTCGATCGGCTGGGATTGTGCCATCAGCTTGAAGCCGGTCTTCATCTTTATTTGTTCCGGGGTGTGTAAACTCGGATCGGTGAGGAAGAGACTTAAGTTTTCATGGAGCAGCTCGGCCGCAAAATAAGCCTGGAACGTGTCGATCGCATAAAGTCCGCCGTAGGAACCTAAGAAGGCCCCATTCCGGACGATCGGAACATAGAGCGCGAAAAAATGCTGGTTCTGCAAACCGACAAATGGACCGGCATAGGTCGGTTGACCTGTCGTTTGGGCCCGGCGGGCTGCGTGTTCCGACTCAGGCGGGAGCTTCAGGCCGACCCGATGGTCCGCTTTAGTAGTGACGGATTGGCGAAGGATGAAACCGCGGTCGATCTGGACAATGTCGTTCAGGTAGGTGTGATGGTTGAGATACTGCGAGGTACGGGACTGGAACTCCTCATCGTCGAGAGTTCCATCCGAACTCCGGTCTGCCAGCTGCTGCAGAAAATGACGGTCCGTAGTCAGACATTCGTCGACCTGACGTAGGGTGCCGTCCAGTTCGGTGCGCAGGTAATCGAGTTTGGCATCCCACTGAAGGAAGAACAAGAGTGCCAGCAGACAGAGGCAGCAGAAGCTGAAGGCCGCGGTCAGGCTGAAGGGAGAGACCCACCGGTGCGTTGTTTTCCCCGGATGGTCGGAGGCGGAAGATTCGGCTGGCTTGCTCATGTCCGCACCCTCTGGTCCGGCCCGTTGGCGCGAGAAGCCGCTTGCGGGCGAGGGCCCATCAAGATAAGCGTTGATTCAGCCTGTATCGATGGAGAATTAGCATTTTATCATAAAGTGTGCAGCTGACAACCGACTCAGCCGGGAATAAGGTGCCGACTTTGCGAGGTTTTCTGTTCTTGCTTCACTAGCCTCCGAACTGTGCTCCCGGCGCGGCAACAGGTGTGGGCAGAGACTGCGGGTGTCGCACCAGACAAAAAAAGCGACGGAATTTTCATCCCGCCGCTTGACGAATTTTGACTTGTCGGCCGTGGCTCAAGCGATCTTCAACACGATCTTGCCAAAGTGTTGGTCCGCCTCCATCATCTGATGGGCCGCGACGATCTCGTCGATGCTGAAGACCTGCTCGATGATCGGCACGATACTGCGATCGGCGAACTTCGGCAACGCCCGGCGGGTGAACTCGGCGATGATCTCGGCCTTTTCCGGAACCGGCCGGGAGCGCAGCACCGAGCCGATGATCTGCTGGCGTTTGACCATCATCAGCGCCAGGTTGAGCTCGGCCTTGATCCCCGAGATAACCCCGATAATGACCAATTTGCCCTTGTAGGCCAGCGAGTTCATGTTCGGTTTGAGGTAGGCGGCGCCGACATGGTCGAGGATCAGATTGACCCCCTTCTTGCCGGTAAATTCTTTCACTGCATCGGTGAAGTCGGGCGTGGTCGTGTAATCGATCACCAAGTCGACACCGAGCTGCTTGACCCGCTCGGCCTTGCTCGGGTGGGCGGTGACGATGGTCTTGATGTTCGGGGTCAGGGCCTTGGTCAGCTGCAGGGCCGCGGTGTTGACCCCGCCGCCGCCGCCGTGGAAGATCGCAGTCTGGCCGTCCTGCAGCTCGCCGAGCATGAAGACGTTCAGAAATGCGGTGATGTAGGATTCGCAGACACAGGCGGCCTCTTCAAAGCTCATCGAGTCGGGGATCGGCATCAGGTGACTGGCGTAGGCGACTGCGTACTCGGCATAGCCGCCACCCCCGACCAGGGTCATGACCCGGTCGCCGAGCTGCCAGCCGGATACCCCCTCGCCGAGCTCGGCGATGGTCCCGGCCACTTCCAGGCCGAGAATTTCTGAGTCTCCCGGCGGCGGCGGGTAGTTCCCCTGGCGCTGGACCAGGTCGGGACGGTTGATCGAGGTGGCGACGACCTTGATCAGGACTTCGCCCTCCTTCACTTTTGGAGTGTCGACTTCTCCGACTTTGAGTACCTCGACGCCGCCGAATTCATCGATCAGGACTGCTTTCATCTCTCTCCTCCTCAATAGCTGAAGCTACGGCAAAAAAAATTAACGTTTACAAGGTTTTGATTATAGGGGATATCGTTTCCCATGCAAGCCGTTTCTTGTCTTTTGGGCTTGCAACCGGTTATGCTGCAGGTAGACTTTACCATTCGCTGTCCAGGGAGGAGACATGGCTAAACGCTGGGAATGCCAGGTTTGTGGCTACATCCATGAGGGAAACGAACCTCCTGAGGTGTGCCCGGTCTGCGGTGCTGACCGAAGTCAGTTCGTCCTGCTGCAGGATGAACTCCCGGCTACGGGACGACACGCGGTCCGGATTCCGCGTGGCCTGCCTTCAGCGGCTCTACATCTGCATCCGATCCTGGTGCATTTTCCGAACGGCCTGATGCCGACCGTCTGGCTGTTTCTCGCTCTTTATTTCCTGACCGGGCGGGCCAGCTTCGAGGAAGGGGCATTCTGGCTGGTCGTGGTGGTGTTCGCAACCACGCCGTTGTCGATGGCAAGCGGAATTTACAATTGGAAAACTTGCTATGCTGGGCAACACGTGCCGATCTTCACCCAGAAAATTATCCTGACCGTTGCCCTGCTGCTGCTTGGCGGAGTGGCCCTGTTGTTGCGCACCAGCCTGCCGGGGACATGGTCACAGACCATCTATTATTTCTGCCTGGCGGGGATGCTGGTCTGCGTGACCCTGCTCGGCTATCTCGGCGGAAAACTGGTTTTTTCCAATACTGCGACACGCGGTTGAGTGGCTGACGGCTTGACACGCCCCGACTTCTGCAGGTACAAGACCTCTCAACGCATCAATCTGATGGCGATGGGAGGTTTTGTCATATGAAGATGGATAAACTTGAGCAGGGGGCGGTGATCCAGCGCGATCGCGTGAGCTACGGAATTGCCCCGCATATTCCGGCCGGGGTGGTGACCCCGGAATTGCTGCGTAAGATCGCTGATGTCGCTGAAGCCTACCAGGCTGGACAAATCAAGGTGACCAGCGCCCAGCGCATTGCCCTGCTCGGCATCCGGGAAGAGGATCTCGAGGCGATCTGGAACGAGTTCGGCCAGACCCCGGGGCATGTGCTCGGATTCTGTGTCCGCTCGGTCAAGGTTTGCCCGGGGACCGACTGGTGCAAACGCGGCCAGCAGGATTCAATCAGGGTCGGCCTGCAGGTCGATGCTACCTATCACGGGATGGACCTCCCCTGGAAGTTCAAGCTCGGCGTCTCCGGCTGCGTTAACGATTGCGCGGAAACCTGCGTCAAGGATATCGGCCTGATCGGCACCGCCAAGGGCTGGCATGTCATGGTTGGCGGCAACGGCGGCAGTCAACCGCGCCTGGCCAGACGCCTGTTCGAGCATGTTCCGAGTGAGGATGAAGCTTTGCAGATCGTCGCCCGGCTGGTAGCTTGGTTCAAGCAGCAGGATCGCAAGTGCCGGATGGGCAAGCTGGTCGACGAGGTCGGGTTGGAGTTGCTGCGCAAGGTAGCGCTGGGAGAATTTCCTTAGGAGGTTTTCCGCTCCTCAAAATAACCGGAGCATTCCCATAGATTTACAGTCCGAGTTTGCCTTCGATCCTGTCGGCATAGCGGCCGAAGGCCTGATTCTGCCGGTTCTTTTCCACCAGGACATTGTAATGGAGCGAGGTCAAAGAGAGCCGTTTTTTTAGGATTTGGCGCTCTTCGTCATCCTGACAGGCATGCAGCAGATCGCGCAGGGTCAGCATTTCGCGGCGCAGCTCCAACTCGCGCGGCAGACAGCCGGCGTTCTTGAGGATCTTGTAGCCCATACGCAGTTCGGCCGGCACCGCACTGAAGTCTTCTGAGCGGATCGGCTGCCCCTTGAGGCTGAGGTTGTCAAATTCGCCGCGTTCCATCGCTTCGCGGATCCTGTGTTCGGCGATCAGAGCGGCGATGTCGGTAAACATGGTCTGTCCTCGTTCAGGGGTTGGCAATAAACCGGTATCCCCGGCCACGAACAGTGACAAAGTGTCGCGGCAGGGCCGGGTCCGGTTCGAAATGCTTGCGCAACCGGACGATGAAGTTGTCGAGGGTCCGGGTTTCGGTGTCGGGGGCCATTCCCCAGGCCGCCTCGAGCAACTCGGCGCGCTCGACCAGTTTCCCCTCCCGCGCGACAAAGGCGCGCAGCAGTTTCAGTTCCTGTTCAGTCAGGACGATCTGGCCGTTCGGCGTTTCGGCACTCCCTTCGTTCAGATCGATCCGGTTGCCAGAAAATTCGATGAAGCTGGCCGGG
>DATFMT010000204.1:0-11344 GCA_035266745.1 Geothermobacteraceae bacterium
CGCCCAAGGCCGTCACCTGGCAGGCATTGACGATCAGGTTCACCAGGACCTGGCGCAGCTTCTGGTGGTCGGCCACGATCTGCGGCAGCGATTTGGCGACTTCGCGAACCAGATTGGCGCCGGCGCCCTGCAGCGCTTCACCGGCGACTTCCGTGGCATCATCGATAATCGCTGCCATGGAACATGAATCCATGCAGAGGATCTGCTTTTTGGAAAACGCCAGGATCTGGCCGAGCATCTCTTCCATGCGACTGGTTTCACGGGCAATGATTTCCGCGTACTCCTGTTGCAAAGGGCCGGAATCCGGCAAGCGGGTCAGGCGGCGGGCAAAACCACCGATCGACACCAGCGGGTTTTTCAACTCGTGGGCGACCGACGCCGACATTTCACCCAGCACGGCAAGGCGCTCGCCCTGGATCAATTGTTCCTGGGTCTCCAGCAATTCATGGTGGGCTTTTTCCAACCGGCCCAGCAGCATGGAGTTTTCAACCGCCGAGGTCGCCAGGGATGCGAACAATTCGAGAAAACGCACCTGCTCAACCGCAACCGGTTCGCCACTGAAGGGATTGTCAACCACCAGCCCGCCGAGCCGCCGGTTGTTCCCGACCAGCGGCACGCAGGCGTAAGGGGACAATCCGAAGCTGGACACCAGAGGATCCGGCTCGGCACCCGGCTGACTGACCAGGACGACCTGGCCACTGCTGACCGCACGGGCCAGAGGCGAGGCACTGTCCAATCCGACCCGCTGTTTGAGGACCGCACGATTCACCCGAGCATTGCGCTGGGCCTGGAGATTTTTCTCCGTCAGACATGGCGCATCCCAGGCTTGCAACCCCCGATCAGCGGGGAGAACCTGAAGGGCGGTATCCCGGTTCACCCCGAGCATCCCCTGCAGGGTCTGACTCCGCTCGTTCAACAAGAACAGAAATGCCCGTTCAAACCCGCCGCCATCCGGAACGGTTGCCGCCGAGAGGACCAGGTGGGTCAACTTGTCCAGCTTGAGGGTGCTATGTACCGCCCGGTTAATCCGATACAGCGTCGCATTTTCCCGTAACTTGCGCTCCCGCTCATCGAGCAGTTGGGCAAACCGTTCCCGATCGAGTTGCCGCTCGAGACAGTGGGCTGTGACATCCGCCAGCGACTGCAGGAACTCCTGGTCGAGAAAATCGACGCTACCGGTGGGGGTTATGGACCATTCGCCCCCCACCAGAGTCAGCACTCCAACCTGGCGCTGTCTGGTCAACAGTGGCAACGCTAACAGATGTGGTTGCATTCCGGCAGAAAACGGATGTGGTTGGGGCAGCGTCTGCAGCGTGAGCGTCGCTGAACTGCTCAGGAATTGGGCCGAAAAGTCCTCTTCCAGGGCACAAAACATCGGTTGCCATTTGCGCAGACCGGGAATGATCTTCAGACAAGGAGTGCCGAGTACGGTGCCGCCGTAGAGGGGGCGGAGCACAACAACAGCGGTCTGGTTGTAACGCAACAAGCCGCGGCCAAGCGTAGCGACCAACGCCGGCAGTGACTCAGCAGCATGCAGGTTACGACTTAATTGGGCCAGAATCCGGGCATGACCGGCAGATTTATTTTCGATTCTTTCAAGGAGACTGCCGAGCAATCGTACGAGCCTGGCAAGCTTGCCGTGATCTGCAGTCTTGATGGCTCCAGCCAACCAGAGCAGACCGACGTTTTGCCCCGCAACGACCAGCGGGCAGAGGGTGATTGATCCGTGCTGGCGGAAGGTCCCGGTATTAAGCACTTCTCGCAACAAACGACCGGAAAGTTGCGCCGCATGGTCGGCACCGGGAGGATAAACGATGGAACGGCGCTGACGCTGCAGAAAATAAAAAAGCTCGAGGCCGACAGCCTCAAGCTTGATATGTTCAGCAATCATTTTCGGCAGTTCATCCAACTGACCAAGGCCGGAAAACTGCGATGCGTCTACCAGTTCTTCGAGTTGTTGGAGCAACTGGTCGCTACCATGCGGCATGCTGTCTCACCTGGTCCCAGGTCGGTGCTGCTCAGCCGATTTTTTCCTGTCGTTCCTGTTCCGTCTTACAATCGATACACAGCGTCGTGACCGGCCGGGCCTTCAGGCGCGCCTCGCCGATCTCTTCCTCGCAGCTTTCGCAAATACCGAATTCGCCGGCCTCGATCCGTTCCAGCGCTTCACGGATCTTGTTGGCCAACTTGCGCTCCCGGTCACGGATCCGCAGTTCGAAGTTACGATCCGATTCAAGCGATGCCCGGTCGGTCGGGTCGGGGAAATTGACCTTCTCGTCGGTCATATCTGCGACCGTCTTGCCGGCATCGCGCAGGATTTCTTCCAGCTGGCCCTGAAGCAGTTTTTGAAATTCCTCTACGGTTTTCTTATCCATACCGCCACTTCCTTTCGAGGTACAAACTTGTCTTCGGTTCAGGTCAGTCCGAAACAAGAGCGGTTGCCAGAGACGTCCTGACACTCTTGAATTAAGCAAATTTAAAGCATATCCCGCTGCAAGTCAACCGCCTGCCTGCCTCGGCTCAAAACTGGGCCAACAGGATATAGACCAGCAGGGCGACTCCAATCCAACAGGAAATAATGTCCGACTTCTTGGTCGGTGGCGCCGCGGCCATCTGTGCCGTCGCAGCGCTGACGGTCTCTGCCGGGATGGACTCGAGGAGTTGGCTGACCAGAAGCGGAAAATCGCTATAGGAATTGGAGAAAATCAGGAAATCATCCCCGGCACACAGGGTCAGGTAGACCCGGTTGCGCACCATCACGGTTTCCAGCTCGGTCACCTCGGTAAAGGCGATGGTCTGCTGCCGGAATAAACGCTTCGCCGTCAGGCCTTGATCGTCCATGATCAGCTTGCGCCCGAGGCTTTCGACAAATAACCCGGCAATCGGCAGAATCAGGAACAGCAGGATCAGGGCCTTGGCGATAGGCTGCTGTTGCACCAGGCAGACCACCAGCAGGACCAGGGTTTCCAGCAGCAACAACCCGAGCGGCAGTAAAAACGCCCGGCGGATGACAAAGGTTTTTTCCGTTTCCACGCTCACTCTCCACGCACGAAAGAGCCGCTTTTGCCGCCATGTTTTTCTGCCAGGCGGATATTCGAGACGACCATCCGCTTGTCGATCGCCTTGCACATGTCGTAGATGGTCAGGGCGGCGGTCGAGACGGCTTGCAGTGCCTCCATCTCGACCCCGGTGCGGCCGGTGACCTTGACCGTCGCCGTGATCGCGACGGTGCCGGTTGCAACATCAGCGTCGAAATCGACTGCCACCGAGGTCAGCATCAGCGGGTGACAAAGCGGAATCAGCTCCGGGGTTTTCTTGGCCGCCATGATCCCGGCCAGCCGGGCAACGGCAAAGACGTCTCCCTTTTCGATCTCCTGATCGAGAATCCGCTGCAGGGTCGAAACCTCCATCCGGACTTCACCGCAGGCGATCGCCACCCTGCTGGTCTCCTGCTTGTCGCCGACCTCGACCATGATGGCCCGGCCCTGTTCGTCAAAATGTGTCAACCGTTCGTTCATGCCTGGTTCCTTCCGTACCATAGTCAAGTCTACCTCAATCGAATATCGCAGTGAGCATTTCCTCTGCATGACGGATACCATGCAGGGTCATCCCCTTGGGGGGCGGCAGATTTTTCAGGTTGCCGGCCGGGAGAAAACAGTGATCGAAGCCGAGCCGCGCGGCCTCCTTGACCCGTAGCTCCGGGCGCGAGACCGCTCGCACCTCGCCGGCCAGACCGACTTCGCCAAAGACGATGGTCCGGTCGGGGATCGGCTTGTTCAGGTGACTCGATGCCAGCGCGGCGATAATACCGAGATCGACCGCCGGTTCATCGAGGCGCACACCACCGGCGACGTTGAGAAAGATATCCTGCGCCAGCAGCGACAGACCGACCTTTTTTTCCAGCACTGCCACCAGCAGCGAAACCCGGTTAGCGTCGATACCGATGGTGGTGCGGCGCGGATTGCCAAAAGAGGAGCCGGAGACTAGCGCCTGCAGCTCGACCAGGATCGGCCGGCTCCCTTCCAGCGACGGCACCACCGAACTCCCCGAGGCGCCCTCAGGCCGCTCGGCGAGAAACAGCTCCGAGGGGTTGGGGACTTCGGCCAGGCCGGTCTCCTGCATCTCGAACACCCCGATCTCGTTGGTCGAACCGAAGCGGTTTTTGACCGCTCGCAGAATCCGGTAAGGATGCCCGGCGTCTCCCTCGAAATAGAGCACCGTGTCGACCATGTGCTCGAGCATACGCGGTCCAGCGATGGCGCCATCCTTGGTCACGTGGCCGACGATGAAGGTCGGTATCCCTTCCACCTTGGCCAGGTGCATCAGCTTGCCGGCGCATTCGCGGACCTGGCTGACGCTCCCCGGCGCCGACTCCAGGGTGCCGGTAAAGATGGTCTGGATCGAATCGACGACCAGAAACGCCGGCCGCTGTTCAACCGCCTGCTGCAGAATGACCTCCAGCGAGGTCTCGGCGAGCAGAAACAGATCCTTGGCCTCGACCCCGAGCCGCTCGGCGCGCAGCTTGACCTGACGGGCCGACTCTTCGGCGGTGACATAAAGCGCCGGACCGTTTTGGGCCAGCTTGCCGAGCGCCTGGAGCAGCAGGGTCGACTTGCCGATCCCCGGATCACCGCCGATCAGGATCAGCGACCCCGGCACCACCCCGCCGCCGAGCACCCGGTCGAATTCTTGGATGCCGACCTGCAGGCGGTCTTCTTCACGGCTGACGATTTCCGCCAGGCGTTCCGGCTGCACCGAGTTGACCGGCAGCACCGCCTTACCCTTCTTGCCGACGGCTATCACCTCTTCAAGCAGGGTATTCCATTCGCCACAATCGGAGCAGCGGCCGAGCCATTTCGGGCTCTGGAAGCCACATTTCTGGCAGCTGTAGACGGTTTTCTGTTTCACCAAGACTCCTCTCGCCGCAACTGGCGGATCAACTGCAGGATCAAACCAGCAACATTCTATGTTGCCCCCCGAGGGCTGTCAACGTAAAGGGCTGATCAAAACCGTGGGAAAGCTTGTATTCGTTAAGACAATCCCGGTAAGATAGTAAAGTTGACCTGAGGAGTGAGCATTGAGTCATTTTGCCCTGAAATATGGACGTCAGACCTGCTCTGCAGAGATTCCCGGGGCCCGGGCGCTGCAGGTGAAGATTCCCCGGGTGACCCGCGACTCTCACGATCTGGTACGTCAGTCTCTCGCGGCGCCGATCGGCAGCCTCCAACTGCAACAGATCGTGCGCCCGGGCGAGCAGGTCGTGATCGTCACCTCAGACATTACCCGCTACACCGGCAGCGAGATTTTCCTGCCGATCTTGGTCGAGTTGCTAAACGATTGCGGCATCCCCGACCGGGACATCAGGATAGTTATCGGGCTCGGCATCCACCGTGCCCAGACCGCCGAAGAACATCAGAAAATTCTCGGCCCCTTGGCGGGCCGGATCGAGGTCTGCGACCACGATTGCGACAATTCCGAGCAGCTTGTCGACCTGGGCGCAACCACCAGCGGCCTGCCGGTCGAAATCAACCGGACCGTCGTCGAAGCGGAGCGGGTGATCGTGACCGGCACCGCCGGCCTGCACTACTTTGCCGGGTTTGGTGGCGGGCGCAAGGGGCTGGTCCCCGGCGTCGCCTCCCGCAAGACCTGCATGGCGACCCACTTTGCGATTTTCAATCCGCCGCAGACCGGCGGCAAGCACCCGCAGGCGGTACCAGGTCGCCTCGATGGCAATCCGGTCCACCAGGCGATCCTCGAAGCGGCCCTCAAGGTGAAACCCGACTTTCTGCTCAACACGGTGCTGGCCCCGGACAAAAGCCTTTTGAAGGTGTATTGCGGTGACCTTGACCTGGCCCACCGTGCCGCCTGCGAACTGGCCGGCGGACTTTACCAGCTACCGCTGGCGGAACCGGCCGATCTGGCGGTAGTCTCCTGCGGCGGCGCTCCGAAAGACATTAATTTCATCCAGGCGCACAAGGCCCTCGATTACGGGGTCAGGGCGCTACGTCCCGGCGGAACGGTCATCCTGCTGGCCGAGTGCCCGGACGGTTTCGGCAATGCGACCTTCTTCGATTGGTTCCGCTACCTAGACCTGGCTGAATTCGAGACCGCCCTGCGCAACAACTACGAGATCAACGGCCAGACCGCCCACAGCACCCTGAGCAAGGCGCGCCAGTTCCGGGTCATCCTGATCAGCTCGTTCAGCCGCGAGCAGACCAAGCGGATGGGGATGGAAAAAGCCGCCAACCTTGACGCCGCGCTGCAGATGGCGTATGAAAAGCTTCCGGACAAGCCGCGCACAGTGGTGATCCCCGACGGGGGAACGGTGCTACCGGTAATACAGGGTTCTTGACTCAGTTGACAGGTGTCAGATGAAGACTTTTGAAGCTGAAACCTGACATCTGACTCCTGACTACTTAAGTGACCAAAGGGAACGATTTCATGCTCGATCCACGTATTCGCAAAATCCTTCAGGAGATAGTCGGCAAGGACAACGTCAGCTGCGAAAAAGCCGATCTACTCTGCTACAGCTACGACGCCACCCAGCAGCAGTTTCTTCCCGAGGTGGTGGTCTTCCCCGGCTCGGCCGAGGAGATCAGCCTGATCATGAAAATGGCCAACGCAGAAAAGATCCCGGTTTTCCCGCGCGGCGCCGGCAGCGGCTTCACCGGCGGTTCGTTGCCGACCCGGGGCGGAATCGTGCTGTCGACGGAACGGCTCGACCAGATCCTCGAGATCGACGAGGAGAACCTGGTGGCGGTCGTCCAGCCGGGCGTGGTCACGGAAAAATTCCAGCAGGCGGTGGAACAGGTCGGGCTTTTCTATCCCCCCGACCCGGCCTCGCTGAAGTTCTCCTCGCTCGGCGGCAACGTCGCTGAATGCGCCGGCGGACCGCGCTGCGTCAAGTACGGCGTGACCAAGGACTACATCATCGGCCTCGAAGTGGTGACTCCGACCGGGGACATTATCACCACCGGCGGACCGACGATGAAGGGGGTGGTCGGCTACGACCTGACCAAGCTGATCTGCGGCTCGGAAGGAACGCTGGCCATCATCAGCAAGATCGTCATTAAGCTGCTGCCGCTCCCCGAAGCGAAAAAAACCATGCTGGTACTGTTCGATTCCATCGACGGGGCAGCGCGGGCGGTATCAAAGATCATCGGCAACAAGATCATCCCGACCACCCTCGAGTTCATGGATGGCCGGACCATCGACTGCGTCCGCCAGGCAACCGACCTCGAGGTTCCTGAATCGGCCCGGGCGGTGCTGATCATCGAGGTCGACGGCGACCGGGAGTTTCTCGACAAGCAGGTCGCCAAGATCGCCGAGATCATCCGGCCCCTCGGCGTGGTCGAGACCCGCACCGCAACAACACCGGAAGAGAGCGAGGCGCTCTGGCAGATCCGTCGCTCGGTCTCGGCTTCCTTACGCAAGGTCAACCCAGACAAGTTCAACGAGGACATCTGCGTGCCACGCAGCAAGGTTCCGGAGATGATTCGCAAGATCGACGCCATCGCTGAGAAATACGCGGTGCCGATCGTCAACTTCGGCCATGCCGGCGACGGCAATATCCATGTCAACGTGATGATCGACAAGAAGATCCCCGGGGAACTGAAAAAGGCCGAGCAGGCGATCGAAGAGGTCTTCAAGGGGGCTTTGGAGCTTGGCGGCACCATGAGCGGCGAACACGGTGTCGGCATCGCCAAGGCGCCCTATATCCCGCTGGAGATTACCGAAAAGGCGGCTGTTTACATGAAAACCATCAAGCAGGCCCTCGACCCGAACAATATTCTCAACCCGGGAAAGATTTTCCTGGACAACTAAAAAGGCCTCATTCGCCACAATTTGCACGAAGTTAACAGCAAGCCTTGGTTTTTCTTCGTGGTCTCGTGGTGGGCTATTTAAGACATTATGTCCAAACTCAAGAACTTAGAAGCATTCCGCGAAGAGATCGAACAGTGCGTTAAGTGCGGCGCCTGCCGCGCCCACTGCCCGGTGTTCGGCGCCGAGCGTCGCGAAGGCCGGGTCGCGCGCGGCAAGGTGGCGCTGGCCGGGGCGGTACTCGACGGCCAGCTCGACTTCGACGCCAAGGTGATGGAAGACCTCAGCCAGTGCCTGCTCTGCGGCTCCTGCGGCGCCGGCTGCCCGAACAAGGTGCAGACCGACGAAATCGTCGCCGCTGCGCGACGGCGGATCGCCGAACAGAAGGGGCTCTCCACCTTCGGCAAGGGTGTTGCGGCGGTGCTCGGCCGCCCCAAACTGATGAACACTCTGGCCAAGACCGGCGGCAAGCTCTCGAGCCTGCTGTTCAAGAGACTGCCGGAGAACAGCGGCCTGCGCCTGCGCTTCCCGGCCCCCTACCTGGACGCCGACCGGACCCTGCCGCCGGTCACCGACCGGCCATTTCGCGAGCGTTATCCTGAGATCATCCCCGGCGTTGCCGGACAGCCGACCGTGGCTTTTTTTACCGGCTGCGGCATCAACTACATGTACCCGGCGATCGGCGAGGCGTTTCTGCGCGCGTTGAACTTTCTCGGCGTCACCGTTATGATCCCCAAGGACCAGGCCTGTTGCGGCCTGCCGGCAGTCAGCGCCGGTGCCGGCGCGACGGTTGAGCAGCTGGCCGAGCAGAATCTGGCTGCACTGACCCGGCGGCCGGTCGATTACATCCTGACCGCCTGCGCCTCGTGCAACGCCGGACTCGGTAAGATCTACCCGGACATGGGGGAAGCATATGCCGGCCTGGCCGACAAAACCCAGGACGTCTTTGTCTTTCTCGCCAACCATGGCCTGCCTGAGAAACTTGCGGCGCTGCCGAAGGCGGAGAAGCGGGTCCGCGTCACCTATCACGACCCCTGCCATCTGCGTACCCGGGGGATCACCAGGGAACCTCGGGCGATCCTCAAGGCGCTGCCGCAGGTCGATTATGTCGAGATGCCGGAGGCCGCAACCTGCTGCGGGCTAGGCGGGACCTACTCGGTCTACCACTACGAGACCAGCAAGAAGATCGCCGCGAAAAAAGCCGGCCACATTGCCAGCTCGGGGGCCGAGCTGGTGGCGACCGATTGCCCGGGCTGCATCATGCAGTTACAGGACGGCATCAACCACGCCGGCGGTCAGCAACGCTCGCTGCATATCCTCGAGTTGCTGGTCCAGGCCCTGCCCGAGATCAAATTGCCAACCGCCAAGGAGTGACAGATGAACCGCTGCCTATTGATGATCATCATTGCCAGCTTGATGGTGCCAGCCCAGGCCCTGGCCGTCGCGCCCGGTCTGCTGCTCGAGTTCAGCAACAACCCGCAGGGAAAGGTCCTTTTTGACGGCAGCGTTCACCAGGCGGCCGGTTTCAGCTGCCCGGATTGTCATAACGACTGGCTGTTCCCGAAAATGAAGCAGGGGGCCACGACCATCACCATGGCCGAGATTGCCTCAGGGCGGATGTGCGGTGGCTGTCATAACGGGGAGCTGGCGTTTGCCCCGGAAGGAAACTGCGAGCGTTGTCACATCAAGAACGGGGAACCATAAACCAAAGCGGGATTCGCCACTGTTCGCTGGGCTCACTTGAGCCACAGAGGGTCCAGAGAATATCTGTCTCTTGAGATGGATTTCTTTTCGGATGCTGTGGGAACGAACGATTTAATTTTGTTCGAATTGGGTCGATAGGTCGTTCAAGGAAGGATCTTCCAGACAGGACTCTGAGCCCGCCGGCTCAATCAACCACCGATTTCCTGCATCTTTTTATCCCCCGGACCCTTGCCGAGCATGTCGAGCTCGTGCCCCTCCGGTTTGCTCCCTGCGGCACCGACAAACAGGGTCGCGATAGCCACGTCGCTCCCCCCGGCGCATCAGCGGGTCTCCCCCGGTCACCCGAATCTTCTGCACTCCAGGCTCACAGGCAATGCGCGCCAGGCGATCCAGCTCTTCATAGCTGAGGACGTCGTCGTGGGAGAGTGGTTTGCCCCCCGCTTCGGGCATGCAGGAGCGGCAGAGCAGGCGACTGGACCGGAACACCTACTCCCGAAGAGGTATCCTAAAGAATTAGGCAACTTTCGCACCAAGGCAAAGGCACCTTCAGGATACTCGACTCCTTGAGACAAAGCAGCTCCCTGTGCTAATTTACCAGCAGCATCAATTGTTTAATGAAAGGTCCCGACAGTCATGAGTAAAGCACTTGGGTTATTATCCGGCGGTCTCGACAGTTCGCTGGCGGCCATGGCCCTGAAACGCCAGGGAATCGATGTCACCTGCATCGCTTTTGTCACACCGTTTTTCGGCGCCGGCAAGGCGCGCAAGGCCGCTGCAGCCATGGAGATCCCGCTGCTCGTCGAAAATATCGGCGACATGCATCTCGAGATGGTCAAAAACCCCCGTTACGGTTATGGCAAGAACCTCAATCCCTGCATCGATTGTCATGCGATGATGTTCCGCCTGGCTGGCGAGCGAATGGCTGCCGGGGGCTTTGACTTTTTGTTTTCCGGAGAGGTGCTCGGTCAGCGACCGATGAGCCAGAATTCGACGGCACTGAAAACCGTCGCCAAGTATTCCGGCCATCCCGACCGGATTCTGCGCCCCTTGTGCGCCAAGCTGCTGCCGATCACACCGATGGAAGAGTCCGGCCTGGTCGACCGGCAGCGGCTGCTCGACATCCAGGGGCGCTCGCGTAAGCGCCAGGCAGCCCTCGCCGAAGAATGGGGGCTGATCGACTACCCGGCCTCGGGCGGCGGCTGCCTGCTGACGGAGAAATCCTTTACCGGAAGACTGCGCGACCTGCTCGAGCATAACCCGCAGGCGACTCCGGTCGATGTCGAACTGCTCAAGCGGGGTCGCCAGTTCCGGCTCTCGGGGCAGACCAAGCTGACGGTGGGACGCAACCAGGAGGACAACGAAATACTCAAATCCCTGGCCCGGGAAACCGATGTCACGCTGCGGGCCAAAGACTTTTCCGGTCCCCTAGCACTGGTCTCCGGGGAATTCAGCGAGCAGGACCTGCAAACGGCGGCGGCGATCGTTGCCGGCTACGGCAAGGGCAAGGGAGAAAATCAGGTGACCATCCTGCTGCAGCAGGCCGGACGGGAAGAGACCTCCCTTGAGGTCACGCCCGACGCTGCGCCGGCGGGCGTGGTCGCTATCATCTGACCCCCCGGAGCTGTTCAGCGGGTCGTGAAAGAGAACCCTTCGCTCTGGCTCATCCCACCCTGTCCATCGTCGCTGAGCACTCGCCAATAGTAGATGGTCCCGGAAGCGAGACCGGAGACCGTCTGGCTGCGCAGATTGGGATCGGTGGCGCCCCCACCTCCTCCACCGCAGGAAACCAGAATCAGCAGACCGACCGTGGCCCCCAGGG